>JBBIOE010000219.1:0-13193 GCA_037443525.1 Archangiaceae bacterium
GGGTCCCGGCGGCCCGACCGGCCCGGCTGGTGCCGCGGGCGCCACCGGCCCTGCTGGTGCGCAGGGCCCCGCCGGCGCCACCGGCCCCGCGGGCACCTTCACCGGCAACTTCACCGGCCCCGTCTCCATGACCGGCGACGTCGCCATCACCGGCAACCTGTCGGTGACGGGGACCACCTCCGCCGGTCTCGGCCTTGGCGCGTCCAACCCCGCCACCAGCTGCGCGGCGCTCCACAGCGCCAACGCCTCGCTCGGCAGCGGCGTGTACTGGCTCAAGCCCGCGTCCGCGGCCTCCGCCTTCCAGGCCTACTGCGACATGACCGCCCAGGGTGGCGGCTGGACGCTGGTGTGGAGCAACCTCCGCGGCGGCCGCGCCAAGCCGGCCACCGAGCTGCAGTGGCTCCAGGCCGTCGACACGCTGCCCCGCTTCGGCGGCACCTCCATCGGCTCCGACCTGGAGTCCTTCACCGTCTACACCGGCCTCAAGCACTGGACGGCGCTCGCTCCGGGCGGTCTGCTCCGCTACGACTGGGCCGTCGACTTCGGCCAGCCGGTCTCGCAGTCGGAGACCTGTCCGTTCGCGCTGGTGACCACCAACCAGTACCAGCTCACCTTCACCATGCCGTCGTGCACGAGGGCGACCGGGAGCGTCGCGGGCGATTTCTTCGCGTACCACAACAACATGAGGTTCTCGGCGTACGATCGCGACAACGGTCCGAGCCCGGCCTCCACCTGCTCGAGCAACGCTTCCTCGACGCCCTTCTGGTACAGGTCGTGCTGGTCCGGGAGCATCTGGGGCGGCGGCGAGACCAGCAGCGGCGGCTACCCCAACGGCGCGTACTGGACCGGCTCGGCCCTGACGTGGGGCGTCGCCGCCACTGCCACCGGCGCTGGCAACGGCTGGATGTACGTGAAGTGAGCTGACCCGCCGTCAGCCCACGTCCCGAGGGGAGGCGCCGCGCATCATCGCCTCCACCCGGCGCGCCCGCTCCGGCTCGAGCACGAACCAGTTGTCTCCCGCGCCCAGGTGGAACACCACGTTCCCCTGGGCGTCGGGCCTCTCGCACCACAGGCTGGAGAGTGGAATCGCGGCGCACCCCGGCACGCGCGAAAGGCGCGAGGTGAGCTCCGCGAGCGCGCCCTCCTCTAGGCGGGAGAGCTCCTCGGCCAAGAGCGCCTCCGGCACCTCGACGCCGACCGGGCGCCCGTCGAGGGCCTCCAGCGCCGCCCGCCCGGCCTTCTCGCCGAGGAAGGTGACGCCGCTCGCGCCGATGAGGAGCGTGCCCGGCCCGGGAGCGGTGCCCTGGAGCGAGACCACCGTCGCGCCCCGACCCGGCGCACCCGCGACGCCCTGGAAGCAGCGGGCCCGGCGCAGCGCCACCCGCTCCACGAAGCGCCGCGACTCCGTGGCCGGGAGCAGCAGCCGCCTCGCGCCGTCGATGCACAGGTGGCCCGGCTCGTCGGCGGGCCCGAGGGCGGTGACCGAGGCGAGCGGCACCGCGTAGCCACGATGACCGCAGGGCGTCACCACCACCCGGTCCTCGAGGAGCTCGTAGCGCGTCTTCCGGCGCAGGCCCGAGGTGAGCATCAGCGCCAAGACGATGCCCACCAGCCCGACCGCGGGGCTCCACAAGAGCGCGGCCACCGAGGCCACGGTGAGCACCCCGATGGGCCACGGGGCGCGAGCGGTGATGGTGACGGCGGCGAGCGGCGCGGCTCCGTCTGGCGCGACCGGAGCCAGGGCGAGCGCTTCCAGCCGGGCCAGGGCCTCGAGGGGAGTTCGGCTCGCGTCGCCGGGCGCGACGGCGGCCAGCTCGCGCTTGGCCAGGGCCAACACGTGCGCGCGGCGGCGTCGCACCTCCTCGACGAGCGACGTCAGCTCGGCGTGCGCGGCGCACCTGGCGAGGGACTCGGCGAGGCGGGCCTCTTCAGCCAGGCGAGCGTCGAGCCGGGCGCGCTGCAGGGGCAGCTCGTCCTCCCAGCGCGGCAGCGAGGCCTCGAGGCTCTCGAAGTCCGCCCGCGCCGTCTCGAGCAGCTCGACCGCGCCCTCCAGGCGAATGCGCAGCACGTCCATCGACATCGGGCCCCATCGTAGTTCAGGCGCGGGGGCGCGGCGCCGGGCCGAGCGCTCGCCCACGCCACGCCGTCCCCCACCGCGCCAGAAGCCTTGGCTATGCTCCCGCCTCCGTGCGCCGCCTCCTCGCCCTCTCGTGCGTGCTCGTCCTCGGCGCCTGTCCCGCGACCAGCGGTACCGACGCCGGGGGCGAGGACTCGGGCGCGATGCTCGCCTGCGCCGTGCCCAGCGACTGCGTGGTCGCCGGCCTCGACGCCGTCTGCCGGCAGCGCGAGTGCCGCACCGACGTGCCCTGCGGCGACGACCAGGAGTGCGGCCTGGGCGAGCGCTGCCTCGGCGGCCGCTGCCTGTTTCGCGGCTGCCTCGCCGACGCCGACTGCGCCTCGGGCAAGTGCCTGGTCGACACCTACGCCTGCGCCGAGTGCGGGCAGGGCGCCGACTGTCCCAGCGCGCGCCCCGTCTGCGACGTCGCCTCGCACTCCTGCACCGGCTGCCTCACGGACCAGGACTGCAGCCCGCCCGGCCCCGCCTACTGCGGCCCCACCGGGAGCTGCGTGCACTGCCTCACCGACCAGCACTGCCCCAACGGCCTCGCCTGCGGCGCGCAGAGCCACCTCTGCGAGGGCGTCCCCACCGGCGGTGCCTGTCCTCAGGGCACCGCCTGCGCGCAAGGCAACTCGTGCGTCTCCGTGGGCTCCGACACGCTCTGCCTCCCCTCGTGCGACCTCTACGCGCCCGCCTGCGCCGCGGGGGAGGTCTGCTACAAGCTCACCTACTCCGGCGCGACCTCGCTGGTCTTCGAGACCACTGGGCCCATCGGCGTCTGCTACCAGCAGCAGGCGGGCCTCAGGAACCTGCGCGAGCCCTGCACCCGCTCGGCGCTGGGGAGCAACTGCCAGCCCAACCTCCAGTGCGTGCCGGAGACCGCGTCGGTGTCCCTGTGCCGTGCCTTCTGCGACCCGGCCGCGACCAGCTCTTGCTCCGCCGCCGAGAAGTGCACCTCCTTCCCCGGCGACTACACCGGCCGGCGCTACGGCCTGTGCCTGCCCGACAACGGCTGGGGCCTCTCCTGCGGCGTGGACACGGAGTGCCGCTCTGGCCTCTCCTGCCAGGCCTACGACGACCCCTCGTCCTACACGGAGCTGTCGCCGGTCTGTCAGTTCAACCTCGGCCCGGCGCCGGGCCTCGCCCCGTGCGGGCCGAAGGCGCTCTCCGACGGCGGCGTGCAGGCGGCGGACCGGGCCTGCCAGTCGGGCGCGTGCCGGAATGACCCGCTCTTCCCCTCGGGGGCGCCGTACTTCTGCCTCGCGTCCTGCCGCACGGACCAGGACTGCAGCTTCGCCGGCGTTCAGGGCGCCTGCGACGGCACCTTCAGCGTCACCACCGCCTTCGGCGTCTCCGGCTACCTGAAGGGCTGCCGCCCGAGCTGCCAGGCGAACGCGGACTGCGCGAGCTACGACGCGGGCGTCACGTGCCGGGCGCGGCTTCAGACCGGCACCTCGCCCAAGCTCAAGACCTCCTGCTCTCCGCCGGCGGGCACCCTGCGCAGCGGAGAGCCATGCAGCGCGAGCGCCCAGTGTCAGAGCGGCCTGTGCGCGCTCGAGGACTCGCGGGGCGTTTCGCGTCCGGGCACCTGCGCCGAGCTGTGCCGCGGCGCGGGCGAGTGCGCGGCGTCCCCGGCCGCGCTTCTTCCGCTCGACTGCGCGAGGACCTCGCTCCTCGGCTCGCGCGGACAAGACTTCCAGCCCAACACCGCCGACGACGTCTTCCTCACCCCGTCGCTCTGCGCGGGAGCGGCGTGCGCGTCGAACGAGGACTGCCGACCCGACGGCGGCGCCGCGGTGTGCACTCCGCAGGTCGACGGCGCGGACGCGGGCCCGGGGCACCTCGCCCTGCGCTGCCGCACCCGCTCGAGCTTCGGCGCCCTGGCCGGCGGCGCGAGCTGCACCCAGGACGCGGAGTGCGAGAGCGGCGCCTGCGGCACGCTCCAGGCGCCCTCCACCGGCACGGGCAGAGCCTGCTTCCAGGCCTGCACCGGCGCCACCGCGTGCCCGGGGAGCACCCAGTGCCGGCTGGGGGGCCTCTCGATTCGAGTGGCGGGCGGGCTCGTCTCGGTGGACTCTTGCGCGCCATGAAGGGGACGGACACCATGAGCACGAGCACCAAGGCGAGCCGGGCGAAGGCGCCGGCGAAGAAGAAGGCCGCGCCCAAGCGGGCGGGCCGCGTCGCGGCGAAGGGCGACGGCGAGGGGCACCTGGGCCTCTCCAGCGCGCCGGCCTCCGACCGCAGCCACGCGCGCACCACCGCCGAGGAGCTCTCCTGGGCCGACTTCGACGGGCACGTGCAGGCGCTGGCGCGCGAGGCGGGCCGCCGCTTCAAGCCCGACGCGGTGGTGGGCATCGCCCACGGCGGCGTCTTCGTGGGCGGGGCCATCGCCTCGGCGATGCGGGTCGAGTTCTTCCCGGTGCGCATCACCCGAAGGAGCCGCGACTCCGGCGCCCGCGCGCACCAGGGCATCAGTGAGCAGATGCCGAGGGAGCTCAAGGGCCGGCGGGTGCTGCTCGTCGACGACGTCGCCGCCTCCGGCGACAGCCTGGAGCTCGCCCGGCGCCTGGCCAAGGACGTGGGCGCGAAGGCCATCGCCACCGCCGCGCTGGTGAAGCGGCCCGAGGGCTACACCCCGGACCTCTTCGCCCAGGCCACCAAGAGCTTCATCGTCTTCCCCTGGGACTATCAGGACATCGTCGAGGGCGGCCGCGTCGACCCCGACACCGCCGGGGCGTGAGGGCGTTGGCCGCTCGGATCGAACCGCCGGCCCAGAACCGGCTGGTTCAACCCGACAGAGCACCGCCGTGGTGGCCGCGCCCGGTGAATCGACCCGCGGGCCCAGGACCGGTCAGCCTGAGCGGAGTCGAAGGCCGGCTGATCGTCGGGCCCTCGACAGGCTCGGGCTGAACGGAGGCAGGTTCAACCCGACAGAGCACCGCCACGAGCGCGCCAGGTCAGCGCACGGTGACCACGACCTTCCCGGCGGCGTGTCCTTCCTCGACGTACCGCACCGCCTCGCGGGTCTCCTCGAGGGGGTAGCGCCGGTCGATGACCGGCTTGAGCCGGCCGGCTGCGAGCAACTCTCCGAGGAGCTCCAGGTCCGCGTGGTTCGGCTTCGACGACACGGTGACGAACTTCTGGCTCCCGAGGAGGGAGAGCCAGGGGCCGAAGAGGAGCGCCTGGAACATCTGGGCGGTGCTGCCGCCCGCCATCGCGTATCTCCCCCGCGGGCTCAGCGCGCGCCGGTAATCGAAGATGGACCGGAAGCCGTTCACCGCGAGGATCAGGTCGTACCGCTGCTCGCCCCGGACGAAGTCCTCCCGGGAGTAGTCGATGACGTGGTCCGCACCGAGAGAGCGCGCCAGCTCCACCTTCCCCGTGCTGCACACGGCGGTGACCTCCGCCCCGAGGTGTTTGGCGAGCTGCACCGCGAAGGTGCCCACGCCGCCCGACGCGCCGGCGATGAGGACCTTCTGCCCGGCCCGCACCTGCCCGGCGTCGCGCAGCGCGTGCAGGGCGGTGCGCCCCGCCAGGGGCACGGCCGCGGCCTCGACGAACGAGACGTTCGCGGGCTTCGGCACCAGGTCGCGCTCGCGGGCGCAGGCGTACTCGGCGAAGCCGCCCATGCCGCTCTCGAACACGTCTCCGAAGACCTCGTCACCGGGCCGAAGCCGGCTGACGCCCCGGCCGACCGCCTCCACGCGCCCGGCGATGTCGGCGCCGAGGACGGGGTACCTCTTCGGCGCGAAGAGCCCGGCGTGGAGGCGGGCCAGGAACGGGTCGGCCCTCATCAGGCGCCAGTCCGCGGCGTTCACCGAGGCCGCATGGACCTGGACCAGCACCTCGTCGTCTCGCGGGACGGGCGTGGGCACCTCCGCGAGGCGGAGCACTTCGGGCGGTCCGTACTGGGTGTAGACGACGGCTCTCATGCGTGACCCCTGGCCCGGCCAGTGGGTGGCTCGAGCGAGTCGGGATACGGCCGACCGGGGCGCCGATTTCGTCCGCGCGCGGCCCGGAGGTCGCCTCAGCCCGGCCGGCTCGCGCTCTCCTCGAACGCGCGCTCCAGCTCGGCCCGAAGCTCGGGCGGAAACGCCGCCCGAAGGCCGCGCTCGGGCTCGGCGGTCTTGAGCGCGTTCACCAACAGCAGCGCCCAGTCGCTCTGCACTGGAATCGGCGCGCGGCGCACCGGGAAGTTCTGGGCGATGAAGGCCTCGGCGAGCGATGCCACCCGCGGAGAAGACTCCGGCGTGAGCACGAGCCCTCGGCCGTCGAAGGTCACCACCGAGGCGACGCACGACTCGTACACTTCTTTCCCATGCGCGTCGGTGAGCAGGGTGGTCACGCCAGCGAGCCGCACCTCGTCGTAGCGCGACGGAGGCGCGGGCTTTTGGCGCGGCCCCGTCTCGTGGGCGATGGGGGAGGGCACGCAGCGCACCGGCTGGCCGTCCGCCAGCCGCGACTGATTCCGCCGCTCCACCAGCAGCTCGTCGCCGACCGCGCGCACGACGTAGAGGCCCGGCTCCGCGCTCGCGCACAGCTCGTCGAAGCGCCGTTGAAGCGCGGGCGAGCCGCCGAGCCGGGCCGCGTGCAGCTCGCGCAAGACCACTCCGCGCGCGGTCACCCGCATCGAGGTGTAGCTCACGCGCCGTCCTCCTCGTCAGTGGTGCCCCGTTCGTTTCGAGTGGAGTCGGGGGGCCGCGCGCGGATCGCGGGTCTCAGGCACCGGGTGGCTCGACCCGAAGTCGGCACCCTTCGACTTCGCTCAGGGTGAACGGCGGGATCGATGAAAGGGTGAACGGCCATCAGCGCGTGCGCTCCTCACGGGAAGCTGCCGGCGACGCCGAGCTGCGCGGACGAGGGCCCGAGCACGGCGGTCGGCTGCACCGGCGCGTCGCTGCCGAAGAGCGCCATCACTCCGGCGGCGGCCAGCGCGGCCACTCCGGCCCCGGCGAGGATCCACCCTCCCGTCTGGTACGCCTTCCCCTGCGACGCGAGGCTCACCGCCGCCGGCGTCACCCGGCCGTCGGCGGCCAGGCGCGCGTCGAGCGTGCCCGCGGTGCTCCACGACAGGCCCACGCCCAGCGCGCCCGCGGCGAGGAGCACGCCCCCGCCCACCGCCGGGAGCCAGGTGAGCCGCCGCGCCTCGGTGGGCCTGGGGAGCACTCCGTCGGCGAGCACGCCCGCCGAGGCCAGCAGCCGCTCCAAGAAGCGCTTCTCCGTGTCCGCCTCCACCGAGGTCTCCACCACCGTGTGCCCGTCCCTGGCAGAGAGCACCTTCAGGTTGGCGGTGAGCGTCGAGTCGAGCCGGGCGAGGTTCGCCACCAGGGTGCCGTCGCAGCCGAGCGCGTTGGAGAGCTCCACCGTGCACGTCGAGCCGTCGCTGCACTTGAGCAGCTGCTTCTGCCGCTCGAAGCCCAAGATGGTGGCGATCTCCTGCGTCGTCACCACCGACACGCCCCTCTCGCGCAACGCCCGGGCCAGGTTGTCCGAGTAGAAGCTGGCCAGCGACGGCTCGACGTTGGTGACGGTCCAGTCGAGGGCGGCGAGCTTGGGACCGCCGGGAGAGGCGGCCAGGACCGCGGACAGCGCGAGGGGCAGAGCGGGCGTCACGCGCGCGGCAGCCTAGCACCGCCACCCATGCTACGAGCGCTTGGGTGATCCTCGGCACCGCCGGCCACGTCGACCACGGCAAGACGACGCTGGTGAAGGCTCTCACCGGCATCGACACCGACCGGCTCCCCGAGGAGAAGCGGCGCGGCATCACCCTCGAGCTCGGCTTCGCGCACCTGACGCTCCCCTCGGGGAAGACCGTCGGCGTGGTCGACGTCCCCGGGCACGAGCGCTTCGTCAAGGCCATGGCCGCGGGCGCGGGCGGCATCGACGTGGCGCTGCTGGTGGTGGCCGCCGACGAGGGCGTGATGCCGCAGACGCGCGAGCACGTCGACATCCTCTCCCTGCTCGGCGTCCGCAAAGGGCTGGTGGTGCTCACCAAGGCGGACCTCTTGCCCGAGCTCGGCGCCGAGTGGCGCGAGCTCGTCGAGGCCGACGCCCGCGCGCTCCTTCTGGGCACGCCGCTGGAGGGCGCGCCGCTCCTGCCCGTCTCCGCCAGGTCCGGCGAGGGGCTGCCCGGGCTCCTCGCCGCCCTCGACGCGCTGGCCAAAAGCTTCCCTGAGCGCGGCGCCGACGGGCCCCTCTTCCTCCCCGTCGACCGGGCCTTCACCGCCAAGGGCTTCGGCTGCGTCGTCACCGGGACCCTGCTCTCCGGCCGCCTCGCGCTGGAGGAGGAGGTGTCGCTGTTGCCGCTGCTCCCCGGTCCTTTCCGCGTGCGCGGGCTCCAGGTGCACGGGAAGCCGGTGGAGAAGGCCCAGGCCGGCACGCGGGTGGCGGTCAACGTGGCCGGCGTGGAGACCGAGGCCGTCTCGCGCGGGCTGGTGCTCACCCGCGCCCACGAGCTCTCGCCCACCCGCTCCCTGGACGTGGAGCTGACCCTGCTCCCCTCGGTGGAGTCCCCCCTGCCGCGCCGCTCGCGCCGCCTGGTCACCCTGGGCACCGCGCAGGTGGAGGCGGTGGTGCGGCTCCTCGACGTCGACGCGCTTCGGCCCGGGGAGACCTGCTTCGCCCAGCTCCGCCTCGCCGCGCCCCTGGCCGCCATGCCCCAGCAGCGCTTCATCGTGCGCGGCTCGACCATGTCGGCCGGGCGGGGCGCCACCGTCGCCGGCGGCCGCGTGCTGGCCCTCGACACGCCGAGGCGGCGGGCCGGCGCGGCCGAGCGCCTGGCGCGGCTGGCCCAGGCCGATCTGGACACGCGCCTGCTCTGGCTCCTCGCCGAGGCCGGCTACGCGGGCCTCGAGGAGACCGAGCTGTTCGCCCGCGCCTCGGCGCCGCCCAAGGAGCTCGCCCGGGCGCTGGAGACCCTGGCCGCCAAGGGGAAGCTCGTCCTGGTGGACAAGGAGGCCCGCCGCTTCCTCTCCAAGGAGGTGCTCTCGGCCCTGGAGGCGCGCGCTTTGGCGCGGCTCGAGGCCTTCCACGCCGCTTCCCCCGAGCTCGACGGTCTCTCCAAGGAGGAGCTCAAGCAGCGGCTGGGCGTGCCAAGCGAGCGCACCTTTCAGCGCGTGCTCACCGCGCTCGCCGACGCCAAGCGCGTGGAGGCCACGCTCGACCGGGTGCGCCTTCCGGGACGAGGTCGCGCCTTCACCGAGGCCGCCGAGAAGGCTCGGGCTGCGCTGAAGCACGCGCTCCACTCGAGCGGCCTCTCGCCCCCCACGCTCTCCGAGCTCGCGCTGCTGGTGAAGGCGCCCGAGGCGCGGGTGGCGGAGCTCCTCGGCGCGCTGGTGGCGGAGGGGGCGGCGGTGAAGGCCTCTGAGCTGTGGTTCGACGCACAGGCCGTCCTCGCGCTCCAACAGAAGCTGGTCGCCCACCTCGCCGCGCACGGCGGCATCTCCACGCAGGAGTTCAAGGAGCTGGTGGGCCAGACGCGCAAGTACGTCATTCCGCTGGCCGAGTACTTCGACACCATCAAGGTGACCCTGCGCGTGGGCGATCGCCGCGTGCCACGCAAGCGCCCCGAAGGGTGAGGCGCGCGCCGCGCGGCTTCGTCGCCCCCGCAATTTTCGAGCGGCGGTGCTAGACCGTACGGCCCATGGACACGGCGGCGCCGGCCCTCAAGGGACGCATCCTCGTGGTGGACGATCAGCGCAACATGCGCACGACCACCGCGTTGCTCTTGCGCGCCGAGGGCTTCCACGTCGACGAGGCGGGCGACGGCGAGGCGGCCCTGGCGGCCCTGGCGAGCAAGCCGGTGGACCTGCTGCTCACCGACCTGAAGATGGAGCCGATGGACGGCCTGTCGCTGCTCAAGCGGGCGCTGGAGGTCTCTCCCCAGACGCAGGTCATCGTGATGACCGCGTACGGCTCCATCGAGACGGCGGTGGAGGCGATGCGCCGCGGGGCCTACGACTACGTCACCAAGCCCTTCAAGGAAGGCGAGCTGGTGCACCGGGTGGAGAACGCGCTGGAGCGCGGCCGGCTCCTCTCCACGGTGGACCTCTTCGCCTCGGAGTTCAGCGAGCGCCACGGCCTGCCGGCCCTCATCGGCAAGAGCGCGCCGATGCGCGAGCTCACCGCTCGCATCACCAAGGTGGCGGGCAGCGACGCCACCGTGCTCATCCAGGGCGAGAGCGGCACCGGCAAGGAGCTGGTGGCCCGCGCCATTCACGCCCTCTCGCGGCGCAAGGCGCACCCCTTCGTGCCGGTGAACTGCGCGGCCATCACCGAGACCCTCTTGGAGAGCGAGCTCTTCGGTCACGCCCGCGGGGCCTTCACGGGCGCGGTGAAGACGCGGCGCGGCCTCTTCGAGGAGGCCCACGGCGGCACGCTCTTCATCGACGAGGTGACCGAGACCGCGCCGGCCTTCCAGACCAAGCTGCTGCGCGCGCTGCAGGAGGGCGAGGTGCGGCGGGTGGGTGAGAGCGTCTCCCTCACCGTCGACGTGCGCACCGTGGCCGCCACCAACCGGGAGATCGAGAAGGACGTCGCCGACAAGAAGTTCCGCCAGGACCTCTACTACCGCCTCGCGGTGGTGACCTTGGTGGTGCCGCCCTTGCGCGACCGGCTGGAGGACGTGCCCCTGCTCGCCCGGCACTTCCTGGAGAAGGCCAACGCCAGAAACCAGAAGAAGCACGCCCTGAGCCCCACCGCCCTCGAGCACCTGATGACGTACAACTTCCCCGGCAACGTGCGCGAGCTGGAGAACCTGGTGGAGCAGGCCGCGGCCCTGGCCGAGAGTGACGAGCTCACCGTGGACGACTTTCCGATCCGCCGGCGGGCCCCGGAGGCCACCCCGACCCCGGTGCCGTCAGGGGCCGCTCGAGTGTCGTTGGCGGAGGCAGTCGAAGCCGCCGAGCGGCGGGCCATCGCCAGCGCCCTGGAGCAGGCGCCGAATGACCTCGCCAAGGTCTCTGAAATACTCGGCATTTCATCGACGACGCTGTGGCGCAAGATCAAGCGGCTGGGCCTCAAGGCTACTGGGGAAGAACCGGGATCACTGATCTGAAAGATCTCGGAAAGCCCCGGAATCTTTCCAGATTTTCATCTGTGAAATCGGCTCGTTGCACCCCTGAAAGAGCCTTCCGCCGACCGAATACGGAAGTGTCCGAAACTACGGGTGAACGGCGGTGGCACGGCGTGTGCTCATAGAAAGACCAAGCATGGCGATAGAAGGTTGAAGGCGGTTCCCCCCCACCACTTCAGCAGCGTCGTCGTGCCGGCAGTATCAGAAGACCCGCGGCCCGGAACTCATGTGAGGTCTGGGCCGCCTTCTTTTGCGGGCTGTTTCTCGCGATCGCCTCGAGCGTCGCCCGCGCGCTACGGGTTGGAGCGCACCAGCCCCGGGAGCGGCACCTGCACGGTGCCCAGCCGCGCTTGGTTGCCGGTGAAGGCCACCGACGCGTCGATGGCGGAGTAGTCGAAGCCGGGCGTGTCCAGCACGGTGAGGCCGACGGGGTTGTCGTGCACCGCGCCCTGGGTGGCCCAGAGGCCGCCGCCGTTGGCGACCAACAGGCCGATGCGGGTCGTTCGGCCAACCTCGAAGCGCTCGAGGTGCAGCGAGCCCTCGAGCACCGCCACCGCGTCGCCGATGCCTTGGTTCTCTCCCCCCAGCACGCAGGAGCCCGGCTGACCCTCGGGGAGGTCTCCGCACTCGGCGCGGCGGGTGTCGAGCACCGCCAGGTCCTCGGCGGCCACCTCGGTGCCGGCGACGCCGATGAACAGCCCGACGTTGCGCGAGCCGAGGAGCCGGGCGCGCGCCACGTGCACCCGGGCGCCGCTCTGGGCGTTCAAGCCCCGCCCGAAGTCGCCGCCCTTCTCGTCGCTCCGGGTGTCGCGCACCTCCACGTCGAAGAGCTCGGCCACCGTGCCCGGGTCGTTGGCGTTGAGGCCGGCGGTGCGGCTGCGCTCCAAGATCGCCCGGGTGACGGTGAGGCGCGCGCCCAGCTCGGCAGTGAGGCCCTGGCCGAAGTCCCCCGAGCCCGCCTCGGACAGGGTGTCGCGCGCCACCACGTCGCCGAGCACCAGCGACGAGCCCGCCTCGAACACGCTCGCGCCGAAGCGGCGGTTGCGGTCGAGCACCACGCGGGAGAGCGAGGCCCCGGCGCCGGCGTTGACGTCCAGCCCCTGGCCGAAGAGCCCGTCGACCTCCTGGGCGCGGGTGTCGCGCACCACCAGGTCCACCCCGTCCACGCCGGCGTCGGCGCCGTGCACCACCAGCCCGGCCTCGCGGTTGCGCAGGAGCACCACGCGCGCCAGCGTCGCCTGCGCCCCGTCCTTCACCTCGAGGCCGCGGCCGAAGGTGCCGCCGAGGCGCTGGCTCTGGGTGTCGCGGACCACCAGGTCCTGGGCGTCGAGGCGCGTGCCGAAAGCGACGGCGCTGACGCCGACGGTGCGGTTCCCCTCGAAGAGCGCGCCCCTGAGCGTGACCTTCGCGCCGGAGTTGGCGGTGAGGCCCTTGCCGGCCTTCCCGTCGCTGGCCCGCTCCTGGGTGTCCCGAACGGTCAGCGCGTCGAAGGCCGCCTTTGCGCCGCTCCCCTCGACGAAGACGGCGCCGAAGCGGGCGCGCTCGACGAGGAGCTGGGTGGCCTCGAGCGTTCCGCGGCTGACGACGAGGCCGATGCCGGTGGCGAAGGAGGCGACCCCGGGCTCGAGGTCGCGCAGGGCCACCCGGGAGAGCCGCACCGTGGCGCTCGCCGGCACGTTCACCAGCACGCCGACGCTGCGGGCCGCGCGGACCTCCACCGAAGCGAGGGTGGTGGCGGCGCCGCCGGACTCCAGGGTGAGGCCGGGCCTCGGGCCGGTGAGGGTGAGGTTGGTGATGCGGCTGCCGGCGCCGCCCGCGCCCAGGCTCACCACGCCCACGGTGTCGCTGGGCGCCGCCGGGGCGAGCACGGTGCCGCCGGCGCAGGCGCCGACCACCGCCACCGCCGAGGTGAGGCGCGCCGTCTCCGCGAAGGTGCCGCGGGAGAGCACCACCAGGTCGCCCGGCGCGGCGGCCGCCAGAGCTTGCCCGAGGGTGGCGAAG
>JBBIOE010000220.1:0-12933 GCA_037443525.1 Archangiaceae bacterium
AGGCCGCCGCCAAGACCGAAGAGAAGAAGGACGAGAAGGCCGCCGCCAAGACCGAGAAGGCGCCTGAGAAGGCCGCCGAGAAGGCCCCCGCCAAGGCCGAGAAGGCCCCGGCGAAGAAGTAAGCGAACGCCTCACGGCGCTTCAACGAACGGGGCACTGCTTTCGAGCGGTGCCCCGTTTGCTTTGCGGGGTGCCTACTCGCTCTCGAGCATCAGGCCACAGTCGCTGCAGGCGCCGGCCACCAGCGGGGCCGCGCAGCCGCAGGCCGGGCAAGCGAGCGGACCTTCGCCGGCGCCGGCCGGAGGCTCCCCCACCTTCAGGGAGACGAGGCCCTCGCGGGCCACGGCGTCGAGCCACTCCTGGGCCATGAGCTTCTGCACCCGGGGCACGTCCTGCTCGAGCACCAGCAGCTGCATCTTGCCGCCGCAGCCGCAGCCGCCGCCGCAGCAGGCGCCCTTGGGCTTGGGGGCCATGGCCACCGGGATGTCGGCGTCGAGCAGCCGTCGCTCGAGCTCCTTGGCCTGCGCCAGGTTGCCTTCGAGGAAGGGGATGACGTCTTGGTCCTCGAGGGCGCGCTCGGCGGTGGATCGGTCCATGGCGTGGGCTTTAGGCGAACCACGAATGGGCTGGCAATCGCCGCGGGGTTGGTGCGTTGTGAGGCCGTCGCTCGTCCAGGGAGGGATGTGATGCTCGCCGCCGTCGTCGCCGTGTTGCTCGCTCAGGCCCCCGGTGTGCCGCCTTCGCCCTCGGCTCCGCCGAACCCAGCCCCCGTCCCGACGGAGGAGGCCGCGCCGCCGCCCGCGCCGGCGCTTCCCGCGAACGGCTTCACCGCCGACTTCGTCGACCGGCACCTCTTGAGCTTCGACTTCGGCATGGGCGGCTTTCGCGTCCGCGACTCGGCGCGCGCGTGGACCTTGGGCGAGGGCGAGGGGGTGGAGCAGGTCTTCGCGCTCATCCCCGAGGCGAAGGCCCTGGCGCAGGTGGCCGAGCACGACTACCGCATCGCCAAGGTGCTGCAGCTTTCCGGGCTGGGGCTGTCGCTGACGGCGCTGGCCGCGGTGACGGTGCTGGCGCTCGTGGCGACCAGCGCGACCTTCGTGCTGCCCCTCTTGGCGGGCTCGCTGGTGGCCTGCCTGGTTTCGCTGGTGCTGGTGGTGGTGTCGACGCCGTTCGCCGTCTCGGCGCAGGAGAACGTGCTCAACGCGGTCTCCACCTTCAACCACGGGCTGGTGCGACGCCTGGAGGGGCCGAAGGCGTGCCCGGGGGTGCCGATGGCCTGGGTCCCGGGCAGCGCGGTCGAAGTCTTCGCGGACTGACGGCGCGGTGGGTCAGCCCACCTGGAACAGCGCCGCCGCTCCCATGCCGCCGCCGATGCACATGCTGACCACGCCGTACTTGCCGCCACGGCGCTTCAGCTCGCGCAGCACCGCGCCGGTCATGCGCGTGCCCGAGACGCCGAGCGGGTGGCCGAGGGCGATGGCGCCGCCGTTGGGGTTCACCTTCGAGGCGTCGAGGCCGAGCTCGCGGCTGACGTAGGCCGCCTGCGCAGCGAAGGCCTCGTTGATCTCGAAGACGTCGATGTCCTTCACGGTGAGCTTGTTCTTCTCCAGCAGCTTGCGAATCGCCGGCACCGGGCCGATGCCCATGATGTCGGGCGGCACGCCGGCCACCGCGAAGTCCACGAAGTAGCCGAGCGGCGTCACGCCGAGCTGCTTGGCCTTCGACTCCGTCATCAGCACCGCCGCGGCCGCGCCGTCGGTCAGAGGCGACGCGTTGCCCGCCGTCACCGTGCCCTTGGCGTCGAACGCCGGCTTGAGCTTCGAGAGGCCCTCGTAGTTGGTCTCGGGGCGCAGGATGGTGTCGTTGTCGAGCGTGACGGTCTTCATCGCGCCGGAATCATCGGAGTAGGTGACCGTGATGGGGACGATCTCCTCCTTGAGCTTGCCCTTCTCGCGGGCCTCGGCGGCGCGGCGCTGCGACTCGGCGGCCAGCTTGTCCTGCTCCTCGCGGGTCACCTTGAAGCGCGCGGCCACCTTCTCCGCGGTGGCGCCCATGGTGGTGTAGACCTCGGGGTACTTCTCCATCAGCTCGGGGTTGGCCGAGACCTTGTTGCCGCCCATCGGCACCATGGACATGGTCTCGGTGCCGCCGGCGATCGCCACCTCGTACTGCCCGGCCTGAATGGCCTGGGCCACCTGGGCGATGCTCTGCACGCCGGAGGCGCAGAAGCGGTTCACGGTCATCGCCGGCACGGTGTCGGGCAGGCCCGCGAGCAAGGCCGCGATGCGCGCCACGTTCATGCCCTGCTCGCCTTCGGGCATGGCGCAGCCCAGCACCACGTCGCCGATCTCCTCCTTCTTCAGGCCCTTCACGCGCTCGATGGCCGCGGTGATGACGTGCGCGGCCATGGTGTCGGGGCGCGTGTCCTTGAGCTCACCCTTCAGCGCGCGGGTGAAGGGGGTACGGGCGGTCGAAACGATTGCGACTCGGTCGGTCATGACGTTCTCCAGAAAGGGTTCGTAATGGTGAGCCCGCCAGTCGGCACCCTTCGACTTCGCTCAGGGTGAACGGTGGGGGCTCAGGTGGAGATTCAGTTCCTCAAGGGCTTGCCGGTCTTGAGCATGTGCTCGATGCGATCCTGGGTCTTGGCCTCGCCGCACAGGGAGAGGAAGGCCTCGAGCTCGAGATCGAGCAGCTGCTGCTCGGTGACCGGAGCGGTGGGCGAGGTGTCGCCGCCGGTGAGCACGCGGGCCAGCTTCTTCCCGATGAGGCGATCGTGGTCGCTCACCTGGTGGTTCTGCACCATGTCGTAGAGCATCATGTCGATGGTGGCCGCGCCCGAACGGCCGGGCAGGTAGAAGACGGACTTCCTGGGCGGCTGGAAGCCGGCGTCGGCCATGCCCAGCGCGCGGGCCTTGGCGTCGGCGAGCTGGTGGTCGCGGTTCATCGAGATGCCGGTGTCGAAGGGCAGGTAGCAGGCCTCCTTGCCCTCCTCGGCGCTGGTGGCGACCTTGGCGGTGCCGATGTTGAGGAAGGCCTTCTTGACGTAGGGGAAGGGGTCCACGTCCTTCACGCCGGCGAAGGGGCCGAAGGCGTTGCGCAAGGAGAAGAGGTTGCCGCCGCCGCCGGGGATGAGGCCCACGCCGACCTCGACCAGGCCGATGTACGTCTCCGCGGCCGCCTGCACCGCGTTGCCCGACATGGTGATCTCGCAGCCGCCGCCGAAGGTGTAGCCGAAGGGCGCGGTGACCACGGGGACGGTGGAGTAACGCATGCGCTGGTTCGCCTGCTGGAACCCGACGATGAGCTTCTTCACGTCGTCCCACTGGTTGTCCTTGATGGCCCAGAGGAGCGCGCCGATGTTCGCGCCGGCGGAGAAGTGCTCGCCGTCGTTGCCGACGACCAGCGCCTTGAAGTCTTTCTCGGCGAGCTCCACCGCCCGGTGCTGCAGGTCGATGATGTACTGATCGACGGTGTTCATCTTCGAGTGGAACTCGAGGAGCAAGGCGCCGTCGCCCATGTCCCACAGGGTGGCGGAGTCGTTCTCCTCGACCTTGCGCTCGCCGCGCTTGAGCAGCTCGACGGAGACCTGGCGGTCGACCTGGGGCACGAAGCGCGCGGTCTTGGAGAAGCTGCTCCAGGCGGTGTCGAACTTGCCGTCGCGCCCGTAGAAGGAGGTGCGGCCGGCCTTCACCATCTCCTCGACCCAGGGGGCCGGGGTGATGCCGAGCTCCTTCATGCGCTTGAGACCCTTCTCGACGCCGTAGACGTCCCAGGTCTCGAAGGGGCCCATGGCCCAGCCGAAGCCCCACTTCATCGCCCGGTCGACGTTGACGACGTCGTCGGCGATCTCCCCGATGCGGCGCGAGGCGTAGGCCAGCGTGTCGAGGGTGGCCTGCTCGGCGAACTTGGCGGCCTTGTCACTGCCGCCCATCACGGTGCGCATGCGCTCGGGGAGCTCGTCGATCTCCCTGGCTGCGCCGAGGGAGTCGAAGCGGACCTTGTTCTGCTTGCGGTACTCGAGGGTCTTGAGGTCCAGGACGAGGATCTCCTTCTCGCCCTCGCCGCCCTTCGACTTCTTGTAGAAGCCGCCCTGGGTCTTGTCGCCGAGCATCTTCTTCTCGACCATCTTGTCGATGAAGGCCGGGGCCTTGAAGACGTCGCGCGCCTCGTCGTTGGTGAGCGTGTCGTAGCAGTTCTTCGCCACGTGCATGAACGTGTCGAGGCCGACGATGTCGGCGGTGCGGAACACGGCGGAGGAGGCGCGGCCCATGGTGGGCCCGAAGATCTTGTCGACCTCCTCGATGGTGAGGCCGTGCTGATCCATGAGCTGGATCGTCCGCATGATGCCGTAGATGCCGATGCGGTTGCCGATGAAGTTCGTGGTGTCCTTGCCGTAGACGATGCCCTTGCCGAGAGTGCGCTCGCCGAACTCGGCGAACTGGGCCATCACCTCGGGCCCGGTCTCCTCGCCGGCGACGAGCTCGAGCAGCTTCATGTAGCGCACGGGGTTGAAGAAGTGCGTCACCAGGAAGCGGCGCTTGAAGTCGGCCGAGCGCCCGTCGGTCATGCCCTTGATGCTCATGCCCGAGGTGTTGGAGCTGATGATCGCCGTCTTGGAGATGAGCGGCTCGAGCTTGGCGAAGAGCTGGTTCTTGAGCTTCAGGTCTTCCTTGATGACCTCGACCACCCAGTCGCACTCGCCGACGCGCTTGAGGTCGTCGTCGAAGTTGCCGATCTCGATGAGCGAGAGGGCCTTCTCGGTCATCAGCGGCGCGGGCTTCTGCTTCTTCAGGTTCGCGACCGCGGTCTGGGCGAACTTGTTCCGGAACGCCTTGGAGTCGGGCTTGTCACCCTCGCCGGCCTGAGGCGGCACGATGTCGAGCAGCAGCACGGGGATTCCAGCGTTGGCGAGGTGCGCGGCGATGCCACTGCCCATCACGCCTGCGCCGAGGACGGCAGCCTTACGGATGCGGAACGTCATTCGTCGTCTCCGATGAGAGAAAAACGGCGGCCGATCCATAGCTCCCGCGTTACGGAAAAACTCTTCAATTCGACTCCGGAATCAACTTCGCTGAAGCCATGCGGATGGTCCTGCTCATCGGTCTGATGACCCTCGCGGCGGGGCCGGTGGCGCGGCTCGAGGCGAGGGCGGTGCTGCCGGCGAGGACGTTCGCGCCGGGGCCTTCGTCGGGTGCGCGGCTGTCCAAAGTGGCAGGGGCGCCGTGGGCCTCGCAGCCGGTGCAGGGGTTCTCGGGGCTGTTGCCGCTCGCCGATGGCGGGTTCCTCACCGTGACGGACAACGGCTACGGCGTGCCGGAGAACTCGTCCGACTTCCTCCTGCGGGTGTACGCGCTGGCGGCGAACTTCGACGCGGGGACGCTCTCGGCGACGCCGGTGATGACGCTGCGCGATCCGAAGAGGCAGCTCCCCTTCCCCATCGTGCAGGCGTTCACCGAGGAGCGGTGGCTCACCGGCGCGGACCTCGACGTGGAGTCCCTGGTGAAAGCGCCCGACGGCACCTACTGGTTCGGCGACGAGCTGGGGCCGTTCCTGGTTCACACCGACGCGACCGGCGTGGTGCTGGAGCCGCCCTACGAGGTGCCGGACGGGGACGGTGGGTTCCTGGCGTCGCCGGACAGCCCGTTCCGCGCGGAGAACCTGATGCTCCGGGCGATGGAGGCCCTGCGGGCGGACGCGCTGGCGCACGCCGCGGGGACGCCGGCGTGCTCGCCCGACGAGCGGCTGCTCTCGAGCGCGGAGCAGGTGGCGGTGCTCCATCGCGCCGGGTTCCGGGTGGTGCCGTGGACGGTGAACGACCCGGCGCGCATGAGGGAGCTCGTCGCGTGGGGCGTGGACGGGCTCATCACCGATCGGCCGGACCTGGCGCGGGCCCAGGGCTTCGACGCGGGGCTCGACGTGCAGGGGCACCGCGGTGCGCGGGGGCTGGCCCCGGAGAACACGCTGCCGGCGTTCGAGGCGGGGCTGAACGCGGGCGCGAGCACGCTGGAGCTCGACGTGGTGGCGACGGCGGAGGGCGCGGTCGTCTGGCACGACCCGGTCGCGGTGGCGCCGAAGTGCCGCGGCGTGCCCGACGGAGGGCTGGCGCTGGCGACGGCCACGGCGGCGCAGCTGCGCGCGGTGGTGTGCGACGGCACGGCGATGGAGTTCCCGGAGCAGGGCGCGAAGCGCGACGCGCTGGCCACGCTCCAGGTGTCGAAGAGCCGGAGCCTCTCCTCGCCCTTCTCGCTGGTGCCGCTCGAGGCGGTGCTCGAGCTGCCGGACGCGACCGCGCTCGGCGCCTTCCACCATGCGTCCCGCGTGGACCCGCTGGCGAGCGTCTCCGACGGCGAGCGCGACCCGTGGAGCCATGCCCCGGGAGCGAGGGACGCCGGCAAGCCGACGACGACGGTCGTCTTGAGAGGAGGCGGCTCGCGGGTCCGCTTCAACGTCGAGACCAAGCTCGCGGGCTCGGGCGCCGCCAACGACACGCCAGAGTGGCTGACGCGGTACATCGGGCAGACCGTCGCCCGGCAGGGCGCCACGGCGAGCACCACCGTGCAGAGCTTCGACTGGCGGAGCCTGCGCGTCGCCTTCGCCGAGTTCCCCAGGCTCGGCACCGTGGCGCTCTTCGGGAGGGCGCCGGGCTCGGAGCTCTCGCGCGCGGGGCTTCCCTGGCCCGAGCGCCGGGGGACGGCGGCCCGGGCGAAGAAGAGCGGCGGCTTCGAGAACCTCGCGCTCACGCCCGACGGGAGGTCGCTGGTCGCGATGCTGGAGAAGCCTCTCATCGACGAGTCGTCGCGGGAGCTCCGCGCGTACTCGTTCGACCTGGCGACGAAGCGCTTCACCGGCGAGGCCTTCCGGCTGCCGCTGGGGCCGGGCGGGTCGAGCGTCGGAGACTTCGCCTTCTCGGACGCCACCCACGGCTGGGCGCTGGAGCGGGACGACGGGGACGGCGCGGAGGCGAAGGTGAAGCGGCTGGTGCGGGTGACGCTGCCCAAGGGGCCGGGAGGCGTCGCCACGCGACAGGACGCGGCGGACCTGCTGAGGCTCACCTCGGCGAGAGGGCCGTTCAGCTTCCCCTTCGTCACGCCCGAAGGCGTCGCTCCGCTTCCCGGCGGCCGCGTCGCCATCGTCAACGACAACAACTTCCCCTTCGGTCGCGCGCGGAACCTGCCGGGTGGCGAGCCGGATCCGACCGAGCTGATCGTGGTGATGCCCGGGCGCTGAGACGCCCTGAGGTGACGAGCCACCTCGAGGGCGGTTGGGCCCGAAAGCGGCGTCCTTGGCGACGGGAGGCGGTCGCTTCGAAGGCTCTTAGTGCAGCACGCCGCCGCGCACGGCCGCGTCGAAGAGATCGTTGAAGGCCGGCGCCGGCAGCTTCACGCTCGCGTTGGTGAAGAGCACCAGCGTGCGGCCCGAGGCCTCGAAGCGATAGAGCCGCGCCTGGGCCGAGACGGTGCCGCCGGAGTGCCCCACGAGGCCGAACGCCTGCGAGTGCACGAGGCCCAGCCCGTAGCCGTCGAAGACGTTGGTGGCGCCGGTGTTGCCGTTCCAGCGCGCCTGCTCCTCGGGGTTGAGCTGGTGCCACTCGCGCATCCGCGCCAGCGTGGACGCATTCAGGACGTCGCCGCCGAGCAGGTGCTCGAGCCACGCCTCGAGCTCGGTGAGGGTGGACTCGGCGCCGCCGGAGCCGGCGAGCTCGAGCCCGCGCCACGAGGTGGCGTCGAGCCGGGTGCCTTCGCCGTGGAGGTCCGTGTACACGCTGACCGTGCCCGGGGGCGTCGGCTGCGACCGGGTCGCCAGCGCGGTGTGCGAGAGGCCCAGCGGCTGGAAGAGGCGCTCGGCCATGACCTCGCCGAGGGGTCTGCCGTAGGCGCGCTCGACCACCAGGCCGAGCAGCTCGTAGTTGGTGTTCGAGTACGAGAGGGTGGCCCCCGCGGGCGCCACCGCCGGCTCTCCGGCGGCGAAGCGAACCATCTCCACCGGGGTGAAGGCGCGCCCGGGGTCGTTGAGCAGCCGCGTGGTGAAGCCTGCCGTCTCGGTGAAGTTGGCGATGCCGCTGGTGTGGGTGAGCGCCTGGCGAATCGTCGTCTCCTCGGCGTTGGCGACGCCGCGCCAGACGTCGGGCGGCAGCGTTTGGGTGAGGGGGTCGTCGAGCCCGAGCCGGCCCTGCTCCACCAGCTGGAGGACGAGGCTGGCGGTGAAGGTCTTGGTGATGCTCCCCACGGGGAAGCGGTGGCAGGTCTTGAGCGGCGTGCGGGTGGCGAGGTCGGCGAGGCCGCGCGTTCCCGCCCAGGTGCCGCGCGAGGGGTCGTGCACCAGCATGCCGGCGCCGGGGAGCCCCGCGTCGACGACCGAGTCGAGGAAGGCGCCGAGCGCGGCGTCGTCGGGGAAGGCGGCGTTGTCGAAGGTCGCGGTCTCGTCGCAGTCGAGCGACGAGCGCGGGCCGGGGCCGCAGGCGACGGCAGCGAGGCACAGCGTCGCGACGAGCGCGAAGGGTCGGGCGTTCATGACGCACCTTGGGCGTCGACGAGGGGGAACCGCACGCCGAGGAAGAGCCCGGAGAGCGGGAGCGCGAGGTCGCCCTGAAGGGGCAGCGCGAGCCGCATCTCGTAGCCCGCGAAGAGCTCGGGGCGACGTGGGCCGTCGAAGCGCCACGTCAGCCCGGCCCGGAGCAGGGGCTGGAGCGAGGCGAAGCCACCGGGCCGCGCCCGGCCCTGCGCGTCGGTGATCGGCGCCCGCGAGGCGCCCCACCAGAGCCCGAGGCCGGCGCCGCCCTCGAGCCAGAGGCCGCCGAGGAGCCGCACGGCGAGCCGCAGGTCGGTGAGCACGCCGGCGCCGCGGTCGACCGGACCCTCGGCGAAGCCGAGCAGGGCGGTGTGGAGCAGGCGCACCCGGGAGCCGTCGACGTAGCTCCACTCGGTGCCGACCCGGCCGCCGGGGTGCACGGGGCCTTCGAACAGCGCGCTGCCGCCGTAGCCGGGCACGCCCACCGCCTCGTCGTGGATCGAGACGGAGAGGGGCCACGAGTGCGAGGGCGCGGCGCCGGCGAGCGCGGGCCAAAGCAGCCCGAGCAGCGCGACGCGGAGGACGAGGGAGAGGAACGGGGTGGTGAGGGGAGGTCGGAGGGCGGGGCCTCTGCGGCGCCGCGGCGCGAGGGTGGAGTCGAGCATCGTCTTCCAGGGCCCCGAGGCCCTGATGACGGCTCACCGAGACTCACCGGCCCCGTCGCCCGGACGGCTCTCCTCTTTCGTCACGAGGAAGCGAGCGCGGGCGACTCAGACCCAGTTTTCGCAGCGCAGTCCGTGAATGCGACGGAACTCGCCGAGATCGTTCGTCACCAGCGTGGCGCCGACCGAGAGCGCCTGGGCGGCAATGAGCAAGCCGCTCAGGGCACCATCGTCGCGAGCTTCCTCAGCTCCCCGGTGATGCTCTCGAGCTGCGGCACCGAGGCCATCTCCAGCCCGTCGGCCAACCCGATGCCCGGCACGAACTTGCCCGCCAGCACCTTCGGCGGCGCGAGCAGCTCGTAGAAGAGCTTCTCGGTCGTCCGCCGCGCGAGGTGCTCGCCGAAGTTGGTCACCTCGGTGTCCTCGTTCACGAACAGCACCCGGCCGGTCTTTCGCACCGAGGCCTCGATGGCCGCCCAGTCGTAGGGCCAGAGCGTGCGCAGGTCGATGACCTCGGCGTCGATGCCCTCGGCCGCGAGGTTCTTCGCCGCCTGCACGCACAGGTGCATCGTCCGCCCGTAGCTCACCACCGTCACGCCCGTGCCCTCACGCAGCAGCTTGGCCTTGCCGATGGGGATCGCCGCGTCGGTGAGCTCGGGCCACTTCGGCTTCCACGCCGAGCGGTCGCCGAGCGGCGCGTCGATCATCTTCGACAGCGCCTTGTCGTCGCCCGGCTCGCCCGGAATCAGCTCCTCGCCCCTCGCGCGCATCAGCGCCTTGGGGATGAGGAACATCACCGGGTTCTGCTCCTTGCACGCCGACAGCATCAGGCCGTACGCGTCGAGCGAGGTCGACGGCATCACGATCTTCCAGCCCGGCAGGTGGGTCGCCGTCGCGTCGAAGGAGTGCGAGTGGTAGATCGACCCGCGGATGCCCGAGCCGACCGGCGTCATCACCACCATCGGCAGGTTCCAGTCACCGTTGGTCGCCCAGCAGCTGTTCCCCGCGATCTTGAGCAGGTCGATGGTGTTGTAGATGTAGTCGCAGAACTGGATCTCGGCGACCGGCTTCTGGCCGGCCAACGCCAAGCCAATCGCCGCGCCGATGATGCCGCGCTCGTCGAGCGGAGAGTTCCACGCCGTCTTCAACCCCTGCGTGACGGTGAAGGCGCCCCCCAGCGGCGGGCCCACGTCCTCGCCGAAGATGTCCGTCACCCCGAGGTTCTCCTCGGCGTAGTGCAGCGCCATGCGGATCGCTTGAGCCATGTTCGCCATGTCGCTTGCCCTCACTCCCCCGCGAACGGATCGCGCGCCGGCTCACCGAAGTAGACGTTGTCCCAGATCTCGCTGCCCGTCGGCATCGGCTCTTCCTTCGCCGCCCGCGCCAGCTCGGCCATGTGCTCGGTCCACTTCTCGCGCCTGGCCTTGGCCTCGTCCCGGGTGAGCAGCTCGCGCTCGAACAGCTTCTCCTCGAACTGCGCCAGGCAGTCGGCCTCGGTGGTGGTGAAGTTCGCGCCCGAGGCCGAGGAGTGCCCGTAGAGCCGGGAGACGTTCGCCTCCACCAGGTAGGGCTTGCGCTCGGTGCGCACGTACTCCAGCGCCTCCTTGAGCTCGAGGTACGAGGAGATCGGGTCGTTGCCGTCGATGGTCTTGGTGCGCATGCCGAAGGCCGCGCCGCGGTCGGCGATGCGCTCCTCGCCGTGCACCTGGGAGAACGGCGTCGAGATGCCCCAGCGGTTGTTGGTGACGAGGATCAGCATGGGCAGCTCCTGGCCCTTGCGCGACGCCCAGACCAGCGAGGAGGCGAAGTCGCCCTCGGCCGTGCCCGCGTCGCCGCCGGTCACGATGGTCACCCCGTCGCCGCCGACGCGCCGCTGCGCGATGCCGGTGCCGACGGCGATGGCGTACTGCACCTCGATGGGCGAGCTCACCGGCGTCAGGTTCCACGCCTTCTTCGAGAAGTGCCCGGCGAAGTTGCGCCCCGCGGAGTACGGGTCGGTCAGCGTGTTCTTCATCTGCCGAATCGCGCCGGCCGGGTCCTCCCCCATCGCGAGGAAGGTCGCCGACTGCCGGTAGTGGAAGTGCAGCATGTCGAACTGCGGCCCGCGCCCCTTCTTGATCAAGAGGCCCAGCGGCACGTTGAACGCTTCTTCGCCCGGGCCGCCGATCCAGAAGTAGCCGTGGCCAGACTTGTACATCGCGATCAGGCGCTCCTCGAGGCAGCGCGCCTGAACCATCAGATCGTGCATCTTGAGCAGCAGCGGGGTCTCGAGCGGCAGCTCGTCGGAGTGGGTGACGACGGGCTTGAAGCCGCCCTTCACCACCTTCAAGTCGGACCGTTTTTTCGCGTCGCGGGCCATGGGCGGTGACTACACCCGTGATTGGCCGAGATCCACGGGTACGAGGCCGGCGCGCTTCGCGCGCTCACTACTTGAAGAAGTCGTGCTCCAGCGTCTCGAGGTCGTCGTCCGCGAAGCCGACGTCCTTGAGGCTCTTGGCGTTGGTGCACTTCTCCTTCACCGACTTGAACTCCGCGGCGTAGCGCAGCTCCTTGCGCGGGTTCGCCTTCATGATCAGCTCCATGCTGTCGAGGCGCTCCTCGAAGCGCTTGTTGCGCTTGAGCTCGCCCAGCCGGAAGTCGTCGAGCGGCGCGTCGGGGTTCTCGGCGTGGAACTCCTCGCCCGCGTCCTGTCCCTCGGCGGCCTGCTCGCCCGGGCCCGAGTCCACGTCGGCGGCCACCACCACCGCCGGGTTGGTCGGCACCACGGTCTCCGGGTTCTTCACCCCCACCTCGGGGTCCATCGGATGCTTGGTCAGCTCGGGGTTCCTGCTCTCCGGCGACTTCGCCGGGCCGGTGGTCCCGGTGGTGCGCGGGTCGGGGCCCTTCTTCGTCGGCTTCACCGTCACCGGCGGCTCGGGCGGCCTCGACGGAATCAGCACGTAGACGACGACGCCGAGGAGCCACACCGCCGCCACGCCGCCCGCGATGAAGGGCCACTTGCTGCGCGCCCTGCGCTTCAAGTCCGCCACCTGGGCCTGCCGCGCCAGCTCCTTGGAGCGCGCCGCCTCGGCCAGCACCTCTTCCTTGCTCGCGGTCACCGGCGCCACCGAGACCAGGCTCATCATCGTCGTCGCGGTGCGCAGGTTCTTGGTCGAGGCCCGCAAGTCGGCCTTCACCTGCGCGGCGTCGGGGCGGTCGGAGGGCTCCTTGGCCAAGAGCCTCAAGATGAGCTCCGACATCGCCTTGGGGATGTCCGGGTTCACCTCGTGCGGCACCGGCGGCTGCAGGTGCACGTGCTTCTCCATCACCTCCATCGGCGTGTTGCCGGAGAAGGGGAGCTGCCCGGTGAGCATGTGGTAGCAGAGGATGCCGAAGGCGTAGAGATCGGCGGGCGGACCGGCGGGGCGGCCGCGCGCGTGCTCGGGCGAGATGTAGTCGGGCGTGCCGGCGATGCGGGTGACGTTCTGGGTGCTGCGCCGCGCGAGACCGAAGTCGAGCAGCTTGACGAAGGTGTTGCCGCTCTCCTTCACCAGAAAGACGTTGGCGGGCTTCAGGTCCCGGTGCACCACGCCCGCCTCGTGCGCCGCCGCGAGGCTACTCAGCACCTCCTCGAGGATCACCACCGCGTCGCCAGTCGGCACCTGGCCCTCGCGCACCATGTAGGTCTCGAGCGACTCGCCCTCGAGCAGCTCCATGATGAGGTAGTGCCGGCCGTCGGGCAGCGTGCCCGCGCCGAAGATGTTGATGATGCCGCGGTGCT
>JBBIOE010000221.1:0-12845 GCA_037443525.1 Archangiaceae bacterium
GGTGGCGGCGAGGGCGGTGGTGGCGAGGGAGGGGGCGGCGAGGGCGGTGACGGCGACGGCGGTGGTGGCGACGGCGGTGCAGGCGACGGCGGTGCAGGCGACGGCGGTGCAGGCGACGGCGGCACGGGAGACGGCTCGTCGAGCGCCGGCGGCGAGGCTGCGGTAGGCCCGCCCCCCGGGTACCACTACGACTATCTCGACGCGGGGACGATTCGGCTCGAGGTGCAGAATGGGTTTCACATCGAGATCGTCGGCGGATTCCCGACGGAGGTGGAGAACACGCCTGCTCCGAGCGACCCGCCTGAGCAACCCGCGGCTCCCCAGCCGCCTGCGTCTCCGCAACCGCCCGCGCCGCCCCAACCGCCTGTCCCCGAGCAGCCCGCGGAGACGACTCCTCCCTCACCGGCGAACCGCCCCGTGCCCCCCGAGCCCAGGTCCGATCAGCCGCACTCCGCCCCTGCTCCGGCCCCTCCGGTCTCGGGACCGACGCCGGGCCCGGGGGGAGCGAGCCCCGGGGCTGGCGCGGGAGGCTTCCGCGTCGACGACGCGATCGCCCAGCTCGACGGGCACGCGACGAAGGCGTCCCGCCACGTGTGCGCCTTGGCCATTCGACAGGCGCTCGAGGCCGGTGGGCTGGACACTTCCGGCCACCCGGTCGACGCAAAGGACTACGGCCCGTTCCTTCAGTCCCATGGATTCGTCAGGGTTGGCCCCGCCAATGGCTACCAGCCAGCCAGGGGAGACATCATCGTGCTCCAGCCGGTGGCCGGCCTGACGAGCCCCTCCGGGCACATCGCGATGTTCGATGGCACGCGGTGGGTCTCCGACTTCTTCCAGCGTGATCAGTGGGGAGGACCGGGCTATCGCAAGCGCGCGGCGTACGAGATCTTCCGGAGGCGATGAACTGGGACGAAGCCTCGAGCCGCTCGCGAGCTCCGCAGCCAGGGAGTGAAAGAACTGGCGGTCCTTCCCCTATCTCGCGCTAGATTGCCTTCATCGCAGCAGGGGAGCGTGCGGTGACCTCGATACGATTGCGGCTGGACCTTGGTGCTCGGCGACTCACCGCGGCTCCTTCGCGGACCGCCGAGAGGAACGGCTGACGATGGTCCGCCCCACGGAACCCAGGCCAGAACGAACCGGGGAGACGGAGCGTCGGCGCGGAGACTTCCTGCGCATCGCCGCGGGCGTGGGGCTCGTCCTCGCGACGGGAACGCCGTTCGTCCTCGAGATTCGCAAGAGCTCTCAGGCGCTGGGAGAGGTCGAGCGCCAGATTGGAGAGCTCAAGAAAGACTTGGCCTCATCCAATCAGCAACTCAAACAGGCAAACAAACAACTCAAGGAGTTCAGTGAACTCGTCAATAGTGATGATGGAAGGAAGTTGGGCGACGGCATCAAGAGTCTGATCTCGAAGGTGGACAATCTGGAGCGACAGCTTCTGGACGCTGGTGCCCATCTGGATACCGCGAGCGCGAACGCTGCCGCGCTCGCCAAGCAGGCGGACGACGCTCTCGGCAAGGCCAAGGGGTCGATAATTCAGCTGGGTGATGCGGGTTCGAATCTCGAAGCAACGGTGCAAAGACTGGAAAAGACATCGGAGACGATTCGTGGGCTCGTCGGGGAGAACGACGCCGGACTCGCGGGAGCCGCCAACGACCTGGTGCAGGTCCAGAACAGCTTCCGTCAAACGGTTACTCAGCTCGATACGGGTGTGAATGACCTTCACACGCTGGTTCATGCTGTGAAGGAAGCAGAAGGACGGTTGCCCGATGGGGGGTCTGCTCTTACGGAAATCTCGTCAGCGGTGTCTGAGATCGTCAAGAATAAGGAAAAGTTTGGCGCCGCGGCGGCAGCGTGTTCGACCAGCAGCAGTTGTGCCGCGCTCCAGAAGTGCGTGTGCGAATCGGGCCTTGGCGGTGCGGGCGGCGCACCCGCTCCTGGAATCCCGGCAGGCACCGGCGGCACCGGCGGTACCGGAGGTGAACGGAAATGAAACCCTCTCGAGGAGCCTCGGTCCTGATTCGCCTCGGCGTCGGGCTCGCGCCTGCGTTCGTGGTTGGATTGACGGCGATCGTCCTGTACGCAGACGCGAAGGCGCCGGACGAGAACGAACTTCTGGCACGCGTGACGACTGTCTGGAACTCACATTGGGGAGACTCCCGGCTGTTGCCTGATGGGGGGATCGACCAGAGCGAGGCTCCAGTCGTGAGCCAAGTGACGACTGGAGGCACACCGCCTTCACGCACCGGCTCTTCGTTCGATTTGCTCCTCTTTCCTGCGACTGGCTGGCCGGGCTGGAGCTTCTCTTTGCCTCAGAAAGGTTCGCTGGTGTTCGAAGACGGCGGAAGCTCGCCGGTCAATCCCCAGGGCGGTCAGGGCGCCCTCGACCTCACACGGCTCAAGACCTGTGAACACCTTGCCGCCGAGCCAGAGAGCAACTGGGCGAGCGCGGAGCGATCGGGCCCGCCAATCGACCATGTGTTCGTCGAGCTCGCCTATGCGAAGTACTGCGTAGAATCCGCCGATGGTGGCATTTCGTTCTCGGCTCAGGAGAAGACGGCCTTCGATCGCGACAGCAGCGCGACCTGGTTCCTCGTCGCCTTCTTCCTAGCCGCGTTTCCCTTGGTCGCCCTGGCACTTGCCCGCTCGGCTTCGAGAAGCGATCCCGACTTTCATCTTGGCAGAGACCTTCTGGGTGGTGGGTGGCGCGTCTTCCGCGAGGCCTTCCTCTCGAGGCTGCTGCTCGCGGTCACCGGCTTCTTTGGTTGGTGGTCGATTCTCGTCGTTCACAACGACTCGCCAGCCAACGTCGCCGCGGCAGTGCTCGCGAAGACTGGGTACCACACCCACGGCCCGCTCTTCCCATGGCCCTACACCGAGACAGCCGTCCTGGCCGCTGGCTTCATCGGCTGGTACGTCCACCTCGTCGGCGTGACCTGGCGGCGGTACCTCCGAGGGGATGTGGTGAGCCGCCGCATCTACTCTCTCTTCTTGACCCGCCTCGTGCTCATCGTGGGCGTGAGTGCAGCGCTCACGTTCGTACCGAGGCCGGTGGCTCTTCCGATGGCGTTCGTCGTCGGCATCTTCCCGGCATCCGCGCTGGTGTTTCTTGCCGCCGCCCTGGAGAAATTGAACATCAAGGTGACGCGAGCCGATCTCGAGCCCGTGTCACTCCTCGACCTGCCTGGTGCGGCGCCACTCGACGTCCGGCGACTCGAGGAGGAAGGCATCGAGACCATGGCTGACCTCGCGGCGCAAGAACCGGACGAGCTCGCGCATGCACTGCCAAGCTACGGTCCGCTCATCTTCCGCTGGGTGGAGGCCGCTCGCCTGGCCACGCTGCTCGACCTTCAATACGCACGTCTGCACGGGCCCGCCTCGCTGGACGAGTACAAGGCTGCGTTCGAGAGCTGGCGGAGGAACGGCGAGACGGCGCAATCGTCCGCGGGAAGCGGAACGAAGGGGGACTCCGTAGCGGGAGGGAATGATGATTGGCGCAAGACAGGGACGTTGGTCGAGCCCGAGAAGTTGAAACCCCTGCTCGCCGGGTTCCCCCAGCGAACGCGCGGCAATCGGGTGCTCGCAGCGCTCACGATGGCGATGGAACGCTCGGCCAATCCCGTGGCCGTGCGACACCTCCGCCGGCGCCTCACCCACCTCTGCCTCAATTGGAGAAACCGGCAGGTGCTCGACGGCATCGGCTGGAGCAACCTGCACCTTGGCATGAAGGAGCTCGCGCTCGATGGGGCCGAGCGCGGGGGGCTGCCCGGCGAGGTCGCGAAGGAGCTCTGCACCATCGTGAAGAATGCGAATGATTCGCTGAAGGACGGAGGGGCCGGTGTGTTGACGACGCAAGAGCGGGAGCTTCTCAGCGATCGCGAGTGTTCTGCCTGCAGGGCCGCGTTCCTCTTCAACGGCGCCGAGGGACACCCGAACATCGGCGTGGTGCCCCATGCAGGCGCGGCCGCAGATCGCAACGCGTGGGAGAAATTGGAGCGAGCTCGCGATGCTGAGCTCCGAATTGGGGCGCTCGGCCTCGTCGTCATGGTCGCCGTGTTCGTGCTGGCGATCGCCCTCTTCGCAGCCGACGGTCCTGGCGGTTGGGTCCCGGCCTCGGTGGTGGCGGCGATTGTCGGCTACTCGATGAGGAGCGAAATCGTGGGTCTGCTTCGGTACATCGGCGGGAGGCTCGAATGACCGCGAACTACGACAGACTGACCGGTCTGTTCGCAGCGGTGGGCGGTGCTGTCGGGTGCTGGGCAGTTGTTTACATCTCTCCTGTCGTTCCGGGGGTGTACGTAAGTGTGGTCGGTGGAGCGGCAATGGCCCTCGGCGCCGCCGCGTTTGCGCTGATGGGAAGCGCTCTCATTCCGAAGAACGAGAAGCCGCGTCAGGAAGTGGAGAAGCTCGAAGCTGAGGCGAGCGATGCAGAGATCGCCTGCGGTGGGCTCCGCGACCGGCTTGAAATGGCCGTGGTGGTCAATCCGAACGCCGGGAAGACACTCATCGAGACTCTCGATAAGTACCTTGCTCAACGTCCCGCGCCACCGATGCAGCCCCCCCTCATCTCCCCAGGCCTCGCGCTCGAGTGGAGGAAGCTCGAAGCACGCCGACGCATCAGAGAAGCGTGGGGATACAAGGAGGCGCTCGAGGAGCGACTCAGAAAAATGGGGGTGCCCGCGCCGATCGCCGAAATCGAAGCCCCCAAGGACCCCGCTGTGAACCCGTCCGTCGGTTCACGAGTACCAGGGAAGGTCTGACAGCACGACCGCAAGCAGCCGAATCCATCCAAGCCCGCGCGCCCCTTGCGCCCGCGCGCAGCGTTGCGATGATTCGGCGCGCATTGCGCTCCTCCCGCCTCGGCGTCCTCGCGCTCGTCGCCCTCTCCCTCTCGCAGGCTCGCGCGGAGACCGCTCCGTTGCGCTGGGGCACCGACGCGCAGGGCGGCGCGCCGTACGTCTACCAGGACCCGTCCGATCCGAACCGCCTCACCGGCTTCGAGGCAGAGCTCGCGGGGATGCTCTCGGCGAAGCTGGGCCGCAAGCCCGTGCCCGTCTTCGGGCCCTGGGCGCAGTTGCTCGAGCTGCTCGAGCGCGGAGACTTCGACGTCGCGCTCAACGGCATCGAGGTCACCGACGAGAAGAAGCGCGTGGCCTTGCTCTCGCGCCCGTACTTCGCCGCCGCCGAGGTGCTCACCGTCCGCACTGGTGACCCCAGGGCGCCGAAGGTGCTCGCCCAGCTCCAGGGCCGCACGGTGGGCACGCTGCCGGGCTCGCTCGCCGAGCGCATCCTCCGCCGCGCCGGGGCCGAGGTGCGCACCTACGACGGCGGGCAGGACGACATCTACGCCGACCTGAAGCTCGGCCGGCTCGACGCGGTGCTGCTCGACGAGCCCATCGCGCGCTACTACGGCGACATCGACTCGGCGCTGACGTCGGTGCGCTCCGACTTCGGCGAGGTGCGGTACGCGGTGGCGCTCAAGCTCGGCGACGAGGCGCTGCGCGAGCAGGTCGACCGGGCGCTCCTCGAGCTGGAGCAGAGCGGCGAGCTGCGCGCCCTCTACGAGCGCTACGGCGTGTGGAGCCCGGAGACGGCGGCGCTCTTCCACGACGCGCACCCGGAGGCGAGGGGCACCGCCGAGGAGTTCGAGCGCTGGCGCGGGCTGGTGGGGAAGCTGCCGCCCTTCTGGGAGCGGGTGCGGACGCGCTACCCGGCGCTGGTGCCGGTGTTCGCGAAGGGCGCTGGGCTGACGCTGGTGGTGTCGTTGGCGGCGATGGCGCTGGCGGTGGCGCTCGGCGTCGCGGTGGCGCTCTCGCGGCGCTCGCGGTGGCAGCCTCTGCGCGCGGCGGCGATGGCCTACGTCGAGTTCTTTCGGGGCACGCCGCTCTTGGTGCAGCTCACGATGGTCTACTTCGGGCTGCCGGAGCTGGGCGTCGAGCTGAACCCCTTCGTGGCGGGCGTGCTGGCCCTGGGCCTCAACTACGCCGCGGCGGAGGCGGAGAACTACCGCGCCGGGCTGGAGTCGGTGCCGAAGGGCCAGCTGGAGGCGGCGGCGGTGCTCGGGCTCACGCCCTGGCAGACCCTGCGCCACGTGGTGGGGCCGCAGGCGATTCGCGTCGCCATTCCGCCGATGACCAACGACTTCATCGCGCTCCTGAAAGACAGCTCGCTGGTCTCGGTGGTGACGCTCACCGAGCTCACCAAGACCTACGGCAACCTGGCGAGCTCGACGCGCGACCACCTGGGGCTGGGCGTGATGGTGGCGCTCGCGTACCTGCTCCTCGGGCTCCCCTTCGCGCGGCTGGCGCGGGCCGCCGAGGCGCACTTCGGCCGGCACCTGGGAGGCGAGGCGTGACGCTGAAGCTCACCGGCCTGACTCGCCAGTACCGCGGCAACCCGCAGCCCACCTTGCGCGGCGTGGAGCTCGAGCTGCCGTCGGGGACTTTGGTGGCGTTGCTCGGCCAAAGCGGCGCGGGCAAGTCGACGGTCTTGCGCTGCGTGATGGGGCTCGAGCCGTTCGAGCGAGGGCAGGTGGACGTCGACGGCGCGGTGGTGCGCGGCACCGAGGAGGTCGGGCGGAAGGAGCGCGAGGCGCAGGTGGCGGTGGCGCAGCGGCGGCTGGGCCTCGTCTTCCAGAGCTTCGAGCTCTTCCCGCACTTGACCGCGCTTCAGAACTGCATGCTCGCGCCGGTCGAGGTGCGCGGCCTCGCCCAGGAGCGCGCGCGCCGTCGGGCCGAGGAGCTGCTCGCCCAGCTCGGGCTCGAGGAGCGGATGCACGCCTTCCCGGCGCAGCTCTCCGGAGGGCAGAAGCAGCGGGTGGCGATCGCGCGGGCCTTGGCGATGGAGCCGCGGGTGCTGCTCTACGACGAGCCGACCAGCGCGCTCGACCCGTCGATGAAGCACGAGGTGGTGCAGACCCTGAAGCGCGTGGACGCCACGGGCGTGACGCAGGTGGTGGTGACGCACGACCTCGCGCTGGCGAAGAGCGTGGAGCACGTCTGCGTGCTCGACCAGGGCCGGGTGGTGGAGAGCGGACCGCCCGACGAGGTGCTGGTGGCCCCAAAGCACGAGGGGACGAAGGCGTTGCTGAAGGCGTGGCTCGCGGACTGAACGGAGGACCTTCCGTTCACCCTGAGCGAAGTCGAAGGGTGCCGAACGTCGATCCACTTCCGGTACGCTCCGCCTCCCCGTGACTCACCTCGTCCACCGCTGGCCCTCGCCGCTCCTCGAAGGGCGCCTCATTCGCCGCTACGAGCGCTTCCTCGCCGACGTGCGCCTCCCCGACGGCTCCACGGTGCGGGCGCACTGCGTGAACCCCGGCCGCATGGAAGGGCTGGTCGCGGCGGGAGCGCGGGTGTGGCTCTCGCAGGCCGCGAGCGAGGCTCGGGCGCTGCGCCACACCTGGGAGCTCATCGAGCTCGACGGGCAGCTCATCGGCGCGAACACCGTGGTGCCGAACGCGCTGGTGCGGGTGGTGCTGGAGCGCCGGCTCGTGCCCGGCTTCGAGGACGTCACCACCATTCGCCCCGAGCAGCGCTTCGCCGGCAACCACCGCGTCGACTTCCTCCTCGAGCGCGAAGGCGGGCCGCACTACGTCGAGGTGAAGAACTGCCACCTGGTCTACCCCGACGGGCTCGGCTACTTCCCCGACTCGCAGAGCGAGCGGGCCACCGCGCACGTCGAGGCGCTCGCCGAGTTGGTGCGAGCCGGGGTGCGCGCGACCGTCCTCTTCACCCTGCAGCGCGGCGACGCCACCGGCCTGCGACCGAGCGCGCTGCACGACCCCGCCTTCGCCTCCGCGCTGCGCCAGGCGGCGAAGCAGGGCCTCGAGGTGCGGGCGCTGCGCTTCACGCCGTCGCTCGAGGGGCTCACCTTCGATCGCGAGGTGCCGGTGGATCTCGCGGACTACGACCTCTCCACCGTGAGGCCGTTCGGCGAAGCGCTCAGCGCCACCTCCGGCTGGGAGCGCAAGGACGGCAAGACCGCGGGCCAGGGGTTGCCGATCGCCAAGGCGAAGAAGCGCCGGTCTCGCTGAGCGCGAGCGGCTCTTCTCGACCCGGCCGAGCCTGTAAGGCGCGCTACCGGTCGGCGCTGGTGACGCTGCCGAGGGGAGCGCAGGGCACGACGATGTCGCAGGCGGACGGGCTGGCCCTGGCCGGCACGGTGAACGCGAAGCTGTCGGGAGCGCTGGCGAGTGCGGTGGTGGCGGTGTTGCTCGGCGCCGACGCGACCTGGGCAGTCACCCGGGGCTGAGCGCGGTCAGGGGAGCGGCGGAGAAGAGTCTTGACGCTCACGGTGGAGCGGGGCAGAAGGCGCGGGCTCTCTGGGGAACTGGAGGGCGCGTAGGTGATTCGCCTGGGTAGCTCAGTTGGTAGAGCAGGGGACTGAAAATCCCCGTGTCGCTGGTTCGATTCCGGCCCCAGGCACTCGTTTCTCTCGGGGAATTCGCGGTTCGACGCTTTGCCTCAAGAGCCATGCGTGCCCTGATCGCCCCCTTCGTTACTACCCGTGTACTACCGGCTTTCTCGTTGGTGAGAGTAGCTCACCGGCCGAGGCGGCGAGGGGATGGTGGTGAAGCCACTCGACTTCGTGTCGCGCGCTCTTGCCCGCGTCCCCGCGCGCACTCGGGGCGTCGCCCCCGAGAATAGGCTCGACCAGGACCTCCTTCTCGCGGCCTGAGCGGTCGAGCCCGAGCACGTCGCACATGGCCTGCAGCTCCTCGCGCTTCAGCGCGCGCAGCAGCTCGCCGAAGTCCACCGACTTCGAGCGCATGAGGGCTTCGACGTGCTGTTCGACAACGCGGCGGTCCTCGACTTCGAGGCCGTAGGTCTCGGTGAGCGACGAGAGGCGGTCTCGATTCAGGGTGTTCAATGCGGTGCGACGGATCTTCGGTGAAGGGGCGTCCCGATTCGCCATGGGGCGCACGGTATTAGCAGCGCAGGGGTGATGGATCCGCGTCGATCTAGCCCTTCCACGCGGGCACGCTTGAAGAAGGCGCCCCGACGCGTTGAGGCTCTTCATGCGTTGGCCATCAGCCAATTCGTTGTACGCTTGCCGCATCGGGGCCCCTGGAGGTGCAATGCCCGCAGGCAACGTGCCAGTGCAGCTGCAACTCGATCCAACCCAACCTTGGCTCAGCGAGAATCCCGCTGTAGCCCTGAAGAACGAGGAGAGGGCCGCCGAGCGCCGCGCCCTGCTGGCCGATCTGGCCAACAGCAGGCTAGCGACCATCGAGCAGAAGACGGCGCTCATCCTTCGGTCGTTTCCTGAAACACGCGACAGCGACACCGCCCTACTCATCCGATACTGGAATCGATTCCAAGCGGACGTTCTCCTCAAGACCAAGAAGCTCGCCATGGAAGTCCTGTTCGAGCTTGAGAACATCGACTCGATCACGCGCGCCCGCCGACACATCCAGAACGACCTCAGCCTCTTTCAGGCGACTCGGAGAACGATGGAGCGTCGCAGCGAATTGCAGATGCAGTTCAGCGAGTACATCGCGGCCCGCAAGGAAGGTGATGCCGAGATTCGGTTCTACCTCGACGAGACGGGCAACGACCCGAGCGACAGATTCGTTGGCATCGGCGGAATCTGCGTCCTCGACTGGCGACTATTCGAGCCGCAGCACGCCGCACTGTCGACGTGGAGAGAGACGCTCCCGCCCGAAACGCTTCACATGAACCGCCTCACCGACGACTCGAAGCTGGGACCGTTCCTGGCGTTGCTGAACGAGCTACGGAAGAGGCGTGCTGGGCTGATGTTCGTCGGGTACGCGCTGCCGTCGAGGAAGAACCGAACGACGGCCCTCTTCGACCTTACGGTCCAACTCCTCGTCGATGCCCTTCACAAAGCCGAGACACTCGGCTGCCTCAATGTTCTCCGGGCCGTGACCGTCGTGAAGGAGCGCGAGGACGGGTTCGATCAACTCTTCCTTGCAGAGATGCACCGAACGCTTCACGAACAGCTCGGTCGCGAATTTCCGGGCCGAGCCTACTTGAAGGCGATTACCCCGCTGGCGAAAGGTCGCGAGGTCCTACTTGAGTGCGCCGACACTATCGCGTCCGCCATGCGAAGACGTGCCGTCTCAGGAGGCGCCCACAGCAAGGACAAACTGGCGGAGGCCGTAATGAACGTCACAGGCCTTGAAGACTCCGAGGACAACGGAGCGATGTTCAAGTCTTTCTGGCCCGGCTGATTGCCTGACCGAGAAGGCGACATCGCGCCAGACTGAGTGGACTCTGTATGACAATTCTCACGCTTCCGGTTGTCGCGTACGACGACAAACACCTAGCTCAGCTACTCAACGGACCGAGAGCTGCAAACGTGAGCCGCCTCATTCAGAACGGCCTTGTGACGACCGACTCCGCGATCCTGATTCACGCGATGTTCACCGAGCAGGACTCAACACGCAGCGGCTTTCGGTCGCATTCAGAGTTGCGTGGCAAGGCACTTTCCCGGGAATCGCTATTTCGGGACTACGTCTCGATGGAGCGCGGCACAATCTTCTCAACGCACGACTCATCGGCGGCCGTCGCTCGCCCGCAAACAGAGCGACTCGGGGTCGCCTCAGCCGTGCTAACGATGAACGAACTCCTTGGCATCACGGAGGCAGACTGGGAGAGGATTCCCGAGAGCAGCCTGCAACCAACGTTAGACTTTGGAATTCGTGCATCTGACGGCTCGCACATCATCACGGTTGAAGCGAAAGGAACAATCGCAGAGAGTCCGACCCTGCGGTCGTCCGGCAGTACAAGCCATGCCAAGACCAGCATCGAGGAGAAGAAGGCTGCGTTCAGGAGCGGCCCGCGTTCAGCGGCAGACGAAGCCTATGGCGTGATCACCGCGATTGGACGAAGTCCCGACACTCCACCGGCGGTGTATCTTCTCGATCCACCTGTGGAGCCAGGCCTGGAGGACCCTCAAGCGTTCAGGTTACTCAATCGGCTTGAGTATTACCTTCAACACCTTGGGCTGATCTCGCGCTTTTCGATGCTCATTGCTCTGCGCAATAGGCTCGGTGCGCTGCGACGCATCGGAAACATCAACATCCTGGACAAAGAGTCCCTTGTGCGCGCCGACGGAGGCCGGTTCTTTGCTCCTGCGATTACTGGAGGTGGACCATTCATCGAGGTCGAAGGCGTGATTGGCAGAGTTTTGCTAGACACCGCCAGGACCTCAAACAACGAGACGCGGCCTAGTCCATTTGTCGGCTTTGCTCGCGAGATCTTCGACGTCGTTGCGTCCCAGGACTTCGCTCGGATCACTCAATGGCGGTGGACAAGCCCGTTGGAGTACTCACGACCGATTCGCCTACCCAGCGTCGGCCGCGAGGACGATCAGCATCGAATCAGCGGCCACCTGACGTTCGGTGTAAACAGCGCGGGACTTGCGTACGGTTCGTTCACTCCGAAGATCGTGACGCAGGTGTCTCGCAGGCAGAGAGAGGCGGAGTGGTAAAGTCCGGCGCGAGTTCAAGCCTCATCGCGCACGACGCAGTGGCCGACCTGACCTTGCGAATTGACCTTTGTAGCAACATCAAGGTCCGGCATTAACGGCAATTGCATGGGCTTGAACGCTGATGGGCTGAGGCTCAATCACAACATTGACGACACGGATTCGAACTCCAGCACCAACGGTTCGGTCTGCGGGAACCGCCAGAAGCGCCCGTCGCGAAACGAGAACCGCATATCGTGTACATCGAAGTTCAAGCGTCGCCGCTGCATTCGCGGAGTAAAGTCGCAGTTGGTTCTCTGCCTCTGCCATCTTGACCTGCAAATCGCCGGCATCCTCTGTGTCGACCTTCTTCCACTCGGTCAAGACCAAGGGGGAACCGGCGCGCGACGCATCGTCTCGGCGCAAGGGCTGACCCAAGACAAGATCGGTTTCCGCTCCAACTGCCCGCGCCTTGAATCCGAAGAGGCCATGCGAAAGGAGGTGCACACCTCCCAGACGCTCCAACGCAGGTTCGGTCTGGCTCTCCCACGCCTTCGTCCACCTTTGACGAATCGACTCGTCCACGCCGAGCGTGCGGTTCAGATGCATGAGCGCCAATTCGACTCGCTCGACCCACGCAGGTTCTTCAGAAACAAGAACAGAATGCAACTGAACCTCCAACACACCTGCTCTCTCTAGAAACTTCAGGAGAAGCTGGCCCCTGACAGTGTCGTCCTGCAATGTTTCTGGGTAGCAAAACGAGAAGAGCGGGCCTACGAGCCCCTCGTCACCATCTGCGTGCGCCTCTTTGTAGACCCTTCTGAGGGCCTTCATGACGTTCATCTTGATCTCAGGAAGGTCTGCGCCGATCTCGTGCCTATGTTCAGCACCACGCAGAACGTCTCGAAGTCGGCGCGCCTGCTCAAGCTCAAGTGCAAGTTCTTCTCGCCAGTTCATGACTCATCGTACCCGCCGAACCGCAGAGCTTCCACGCCATTGCGTCGCGTCGTGAACTCGCCGCCCCTCGGCGGTCGCCCGATACCGACCATTGATGTTCAGTCGAAAACCGGCCGATGGGGCTAGCACTACTGCGTCAGAACAACGCCGAGCGGAGCTTGTCGTCGCGGGCGGCGAGGCTGCGGTTTGGATCTGAGGCAGCAGGGGCAGCGAGGGAGCCAGCGTTCGGCGATGGCACGAGCGACGGCGAGTCTGCAGGAGATGAACGAGTCGGCGAAGTGACGCTCAGGCCGCGCCTCGGAGCGGACGAGTTCGACTGGGCCTTCTGGTCGGTAACCGATGCACGGACCGGTGCTTGAGGCCGGCCTAAAGATCGCGCTGGGCGTCGAGGCGAGTCAGGCGACAGCGGGCACGGTGAGCGGGCCAAGCTCGGCCTCGAGCTGCGCGGCGTCGAGGCG
>JBBIOE010000222.1:0-12751 GCA_037443525.1 Archangiaceae bacterium
CCCGAGGCAGAATATCTCCCATTCGTTGTCGGGGTAATATTCCTCCGGCAGGACGTTCGGGCCCAGCGCCGGCTTGGGCGACTCCACCTTGGCGGGCTTGGGCGGCACGCCCGCGGCCTGCGCGGCGGCGATGGCGGCCGCGGGCACCGGCGGGGTGAGCGGCTTGATGGCCGGCGCGGCGGGCGGCGGCGGCGCGGGCTTCTGCACCGCGGCCTCGGCCTCGGCGAGCGCGGAGTCGAGATCGCCGTCCAGGTCGGAGATGTCGAGATCCTCGTCGACCGCGAAGTCGGACTCGGCGCCGTCCTTCTTCTTCTTCTGCTTCTCCTGCTTCAGCTTCACCTTGAAGAGGTCGCGCTGGTAGGTGCCGTTCTCGATCTCCTTGAGCGTGCGCTCCCACAGGCGCTCGTAGGTCGAGATCTTCTGCTGCAGGTTGTTGACCCGGAACTTGAGGCCGGTCTGGCGGATGAAGGTGCCCTTGAGCGCCTTCATCTTCTTGTTCAGCGCCTCGTGCTTCTTGGTGGGCGGCAGACGCTCGAAGCCCAGGAAATACTGGTCGTACGCCGCCCGGAGCTCGGCCAGATCGGCCTCGATGTCTTTGAGCGCCTCTTGCGTCTTCTCGTTGTCTCCCAGCGATCTGCCGGTGAGATCATTCTGTGCGTCCAGGGCCACGGTTCGCCGACTCTAGCAGGGAGCCGGGCCTGTCGCCGAGCCTGAGCCCGTCAGGGGGCCGAGGACGCGGGCGCGGCCGGAGTCAACAGGCTCACGTCGACGGCCGGGCGGGCCTTCACCGCCTGGAAGCCCCGCATCAGCGTCCAGCTCCCCAGGGAGAACATGCACAGGGAGATGAACTGGCTGATGGAGATGTTGTACCAGGCCTCGAGCGGCACCGACTGCGCCAGAGCGTGGAGGCCGAGGTAGTTGAGCAGGCCGTTCAAGGTGCCGCGCTCCACGTCGCCGCGGAACAGCTCCACCGTCGAGCGGAGGACGGCGTAGGCCATCAGCCACATCCCGAAGATCTGCCCGTGGAAGCGGCGGAACTTCCGCATGGTGAGCAGGGAGACGAACACCACCATCTGCCCGAAGGACTCGTAGAGCTGGGTGGGGTGCACCGGCAGGGTGTGGCCGTGGTCGGCGGCCCAGTGGGAGATCTGCACCGCGCCCGGCACCGCCTGGTGGAAGATCTGCCCGGTGGCCTCGACCACCCAGCGGGCGTCGTCGCGCTGGCTCGACCAGGCGAGGCTCGGGGTGTTGGACAGCCCGCCGAAGACGGTCTGGGCGTTGGTGCCGGGGAAGCTCACCGCCAGCTTGGTGCCGGTCTTGGCGATGTCGCCCCAGCAGCAGCCGGCCGAGAAGCAGCCCAGGCGCCCGAAGGCCTGGCCCAGCGAGACGGTGGGTATTGCCAGGTCGGCCAGGCGCAGGAACTCGATGTCGTTCCGCTTCGCGTACCACAGGGACATCAGGGTGGCGCCGATGAGGCCGCCGTAGAAGACCAGGCCGCCGCCCAGAGAGAAGATCTTGATTGGGTCGGCCGCGTAGTCCTTCCAGTTCACGAAGATGAAGAGGACCCGGCTGCCCACCATGGCCGCGATGAAGACCCAGAAGGCGAGGTCGAAGAGCTGATCCCGGCGCTTGAGGCCCAGCTCCCCCGGCCACTCGCGCACCGCGAGCCAGGCCGCGACGGTGACCGCGGTGATGAAGCCCGCGCCGACGAGGACGCCGTAGGTGTGAATGGGAATGCCCTCGCCCTGGCCGATGAGCACCTTGCTCCCGAAGGTCGCGATGCCGACGCCCACCGCGACGCCGGCGACCACCACGCCCCGAATCGCGCCGTTCCTTCGGTCGGCCGCCGAGGGTTCGGTGGGCTGCCCTTTGACCTCGGCGCCGCGCGCCATCCTCCAGCCGGTCCAGCCGCCGAGGCCGAGGAGCGGAAGGGCCGCGATCGACAAGAGCGTCCTGACCGTCGTCGCCGGAAGCTCGGAGGGAGGCAGGGCGAAGAAGAGGCCGACGCCTGCCAGCACGACGCCGATGAGGCCGTAGAGCGTGGCGCGGTAGCGACGCTCGTCCGTCGTCGCCGGCATGAGCTTCCCGTCGGCGCCGTAGACGTCGGCGTTCCTCCACCCGCTCCAGGCCGCGTAGGCCACGATGCCCAGCGCCAACAGGAACAGCAGCGCCTTGGAACCGGGCGTGAGGAAGGTGAAGCGGTAGAGGACCGGAAGCATGAACGGCGTGCCTAATCGGTGCGCGCCAGTGGAGCAACAGCCGGCCCGGCGTGGCGGGAGATTCTCCCTCTCCGGAAGAACGGAGAGGTGTGCCGCTCAGGACCGGGTCGGCTTCAGTGAATCAGGCCGGCGGCGCCAGCATCGGCCCGACGAGGTCATTGAGCGTCTTGGGCGCTCGAGCCTCGGACGTCGCCGCGAAGCTCTGGCCGCCCACGTTGACGGAGAGGCCCACCACCTCCGCGCCCGCCAGCCGCCGCAGGGCGAGCGCCGCCGCGCGCACGTCGGTGGACGACGACTTGCCCACCGCCTCCAGCACGCTGCCCCACTCGCCGGCCGCCTTGCCCTTCTTCTCCATCATCTGCCCGACGATGCGGTCGACGGCCTCCGAGGCCTCGACGTCGCGGCCGAGGTCGCGGCCGTACTTCGCCTTGTACTCGCGCGACGCTTCCTGCTTCTTGTCCGGGCCGTCGCTGTTCGGGAACGGGTCGGTGTAGTCGTCCTTGAACGCCTTGAAGCTCGCCGGGTCGGCGAAGTACGGCGGCAGGCCCGGCTTCCCGTCGATGGCGTTCTCCGCGGCCGCCAGCGCCAGGCGAACGTCCTCTTCGCCCCAGGTGGCGAGCTTCTCCACCTGCGCGTCGGTGAGCGAGACCGAGACCGCGTAGTCGGCCTTGCCGCCCGTCTTCGCCTGCGCGAGGCCCTCCATCGGCGCGCCCATGGACTTGGAGAAGCGGTCCAACTGCGCCAGCTCCTCGGGGGTGAGCTTGGTGTCCTTCACGCTGAGCGAGAGCGCCACCGCGTCCTGCCGGTCGCCGTTGGTGGTCACCGAGCCCGACCGCACCGAGACGCTGCGCTCCTCGCCCAGCGCGAGCCTTGGGAGGAAGCCGCTCACGTTGCGGTCGTAGGTGGCCTCGGCGAGCTGGGTGGTGCTGCCGGGGTCCTCCACGGTGCCCTTGGTGGTGCCGCGCACCGTGCTGGTGGAGATGAGGTTGGCCTTCCCGAAGACGAGGCTCGCGCCGCTGGACGCGGTCTTCCCCGCCTCGTCGTACTTCACGCCCAGGTGCTGGTTGGCGATGAAGTCGGCGGCGGCGCCGGGCCCCGCCTTCATCAGGTAGTCGTAGGCGTCGCGGCCGGCCTGCGTCGACAGGTCGAGCACCGCGGTGCCGATGAGCTTCTGGGTCGCGCCGGCGTTCGCGCTCACCGAGGCGTTTACGCGGGTGAGGTCCTCGACCTTGTTGGCGGCCCGGTCGAGCTCCTTCCCCGCCAGGCCGGGGACCGCGGCCTGGGCGTTGATGTTCAACCCCGCGGTGACGCCGATGGAGGCGCCGGTGCCCTCGCTGGTGACGCGCGCGATCTGCACGTAGACCTTGTCGTCGCCGAGCACCTTCACGTTCTTGGTGAAGGTCTCGTTGGCCGAGGCGCTCACGTTGACGCCCACCGAGGCGCTCGCCGACACGACGCCGGTGCCCACCGTGGCGGAGCTCCCGAGGCCGGCGCTGGCGCTGGACCCGACGTTGCCCCGGAACATCCACTCGCTGCCGGGCGCGGGGCTGAGCGACGTGAGGCCGTCGGCGTTGAGCGGCAGCGCCATCGACTTGCCCTGGTTGGCGATGGCCGAGGGCACGTCGGAGGCGCCGTTCACGTCGTGCGCCATGATGCTCGACACCTCGACCCCGCCGCTGAACCCCAGCGAGACGCCCGCGCCGGCCGGGAAGCCCGCCGACAGCCCGGCGATGGCCTTGGTCCCCACCCACACCGCGCCGGGGTTCTTCTCGGCGAAGTCGGCGCGGCGGCCATCGACCGCCACCATGTTCTGGTACACGTCGGTGCCCTTGAGGGCGATCTGCTCCGAGACCCTCACGTTCCCCGCGAAGGAGCCCAGGCTCACGGCCTTGTCGAAGCCGTGCTCCTTGGAGGCGTTGTCGAGCACCACCTCGACGGCCTTGCCCTTCACCTTCGCCACCGCCGCCTCCGTGCGGCTCGGCGGCTTCGTCCCACCGGTGCGCGCGGCCCAGCCGGCGGCAGGGGCGGCCTCCGTGGGAGCGGCCGGCGGCGCGTTGGCGACGTCAGGCGCGGTCGTCGAGGGGGCGGTGGCCAGCGGGACGCCGGGACGATTCACTCCAGACACGGGCATGACGGCTCCTCACGACGAAGAAGGGTGCGGCGAGGCGCCGAATTCTAGGAGAACGGGCAGGCGTGGTCCACGCGACAGGACCTGATCAATTGAGGCCCATCAACCGAGGGCGCGGCTCAGGCCAGCGCCTTGGCGCCCGCCTTCACTTCCTTGCGGACGAAGGAGTCGATGAGCAGCAGCCCCACGCCCACCACGATGGCGCTGTCGGCCACGTTGAAGGCCGGCCACGACGCCTTCTCGAACCAGTGGAAGTCGAGGAAGTCGACCACGAAGCCGCGCGCCAGCCGGTCGACGTAGTTGCCCACCGCGCCGCCCAGCACCAGCGGCAGGCCCCACCGGGCGAACACCTCGTTCTTCGCGCCGGTGAGCTTGGTGATGTACCAGCTGAGCAGAATCACCGCGCCGATGGAGACCACGTGGAAGAGCGGCCCGCGCAGGTGGTCGGGCACGCGGGCGAAGAGCCCGAAGGCGGCGCCCGGGTTCTCGGCGTAGCTGAGGCGAAAGAAGCTCTCCGAGACCACCACCGCCTGCTTGGTGCGGAAGTGGAAGGCTCCCGGAGGCGCGTCCGGCGCGCCGCCGAAGAAGGCACCCACCGAGGCGCCGTTGGCGTCGAAGGCGGTGGTGAGGCGATCGAGCACCAGGAACTTCGTCCCCTGATCGAGGACGAGCACCGACACGGCAACCACGGCGAACCACCAAGCGTTCTTCGGCATGCGAGGGCAGCCTGTAGCCCCGGCCCCCCGCCCTTCGCAAGGGGCTGCCCGAGACGGCGGGTGAAACGGGGGGCGCGAGCCGCTAAGGGAGGGCGGTGCTCCTGCCCTTTCTGCTCTCCGCGGCCCTCGCGGCCGACCCTGCCCCTCCCGCCGCGCCGGCGGACTTCGTCGACGACGTGAAGCTGCTCTACGACGTGCTCGCCTGCGACGGCGCCACGCTCCCCGAGAACCTCGACCCCAAGGCGGTGGAGTCCTTCTGCAAGCGACAGAAGCCCAAGTACCAGCGCTTCGTCGAGCACTGGGGCGTGCCGGCGAAGCAGTTCCTCACCAGCCTGGAGCCGAGGAACCTGCCGCGCGAGCTCGTCTACCCCATGGGCGGCGGCGACCTGATGATGGCGCTGGTGGCCTTCCCCGACGCCGAGGCGGTCACCACCCTCTCCCTGGAGCTGGCCGGCGACCCGCGGCGGCTCAAGACGCTCAAGGACAGTTCGTCGCTCAAGAAGAGCCTCGACGGCGTGGCGGAGGCGAGCGGCTCGACCTTGGTGTCCAACGACTCCAAGAGCGCCACCATGTCGGCGATTCAGACCGGCGATCTGCCCGGGCAGCTGTCGATGCACCTCATCGGCCTGGTGCTCGCGGGCCAGATGCCGGTGAGCGTGCGGTTCTTCAAGATCGAGGACGACGGCAGCCTCCACTACTACTCGCAGAGCGAGATCGACGCCCTGGAGAGCGCGAAGGCCGACCGCCTCAACAAGGCCTGGAAGTCGCCCGACTTCTCGCCGGCCTTCGCCAACGTCGAGGTGCAGTTCGTGCCCAAGGGCGAGCCTTTGGCCCCGCGCCGCACGCACCGGCACATCGCCGCGAACCTCTCCGACGACGGCCTCAAGAAGTCGCCCGGCGTGCTCGAGCACCTGGTGCGAAAGGGGAAGGTGGCGATGATGACCAAGGCCGCGAGCTACGTTTTGTGGCGAAGCGACTTCGGCACCCTGCGCGATGCCATCACCTCGCACGCGACGTTCATGGTCTCGGACTCCACCGGCGTGCCGCCGAAGCACTGGAAGAAGGCCGGCTGCGCGGTGGAGACCTACGGCACCTTCCAGAAGTCCTTCCTCGAGACCGCCGAGAGCACCCAGGACGAGCTGCGCCGGGAGTGGGCCGCGCAGCCCTTCCGGAAGCTCCCCATGCGCTTCGGCTACCCCGACGGGAGCGAGGAGAAGCGCAGCCACCTGATGGTCGCGCGCTGCGAGCAGAAGGCCGACGCGGGCCGCTGACGGCCGGTGCGGGGCGCGGAAGGCGCGGTTACTGGCTGCTGTACGCCAGAGAGTACGCGCCGGTGCTGTTGTCGGCCGAGTCGACCATCAGGTCGAGGTCGACGTCGCTCGCCTGGCTGGGCAGCGACAAGGTCTCGGGCTGACCGGCGCCGCGGAAGTCCACCAGGCTCAGGGGGCAGGCGGTCGCGAAGCCGCAGTCGGTGGCGTACTTCGCATAGAGGACCACGTCGAAGATTCCCGGGCTTTGGGGGGTGACCGTGACGGTGAGCTGCTTCCCGGCGAGCACGTGCACCCGGTAGACGCGATCCGGCCCCGCCATCGCGTTCTGGGCGCAGGTGTTGGCGTCGATGTTGACGTCGTCGGTGTAGGCGACCGTCGTGCCTTGGAGAGTCAGCGTCGGCCCGGAGGAGGGCTGCAACAGCTCGGGGTTGGCGCAGGTCTCTCCGGTGAGCTTGCAGAGCCCGCCGGCGCACGACCTCCCCCCCGTGCACTGATTGCCGCAGCCGCCGCAGTGCCGGTTGTCGGTCAGCTTGTCGACGCAGCTGCCAGTGCAAAAATCCGGGGTGGGCGACTGGCAGGCGCAGTTGGAGTTGACGCACTTCTCGCCCTGGACTTGGCACCCCACGCCGCAGGCCCCGCAGTTCGCGTTGTCGGAGGTGACGTCGATGCAGCCGATGCCGCAGTCCAACTGACCCTGTGCGCAGCCGCACGCGCCGCCCCGACACACCTGGTTCCGGTTCGCGTCGCAGACCAAGCCGCACCCGCCGCAGTTGGACGGGTCGTTCTGGAGGTCGGCGCACGTCACCACGAGGCTCCCCGCGTCGCTGACGCAGCGGTTGGGCGCGTTCGTCGGGCACACGCAGGCGCCCGCCGCGCACTCGGTGGCGTTCACGCACGAGGTGTCGCACCCGCCGCAGTGGCTCGAGTCGGTCGAGGTGTTCACGCAGGCGCCGGCGGAGCTGCAGAAGGTCTCCGGCGCCGCGCAGCCGCCGTCGACCTCTCCCGCGTCGGGCACGCCGCCACCGGTGCCGCCGCCCGTCCCTCCGCCCTGCGCGCCTCCGCCCACTCCGCCTCCGGCGCCGCCGCCCAGCGCGCCCGCGTCGAGCTCGCCCTTCAGGACGCAGCGGTTGAGCCTGGCATCGCACACCAGCCCGGTGCCCGCGCCGCAGTCGTCGGCGGTGCCCGGCACGCAGCGGGCCCCGGCGAGGTCGGCGTCGGTGACGGCGCACGCCGCCCCCACGCCCAGAACGAAGCCCACCACCAGCGCGCGCAGCCGCATCAGAACCTCCCCTCCACCAGCACCGAGCCCGGCCCGGGCGAGACCGTGACGCTCGCCGCCGCGGGCTCCGCGGGCGCTCCGAGCAGGGCCCAGGCGAGCCCGCCGGCCAGCGCCAGCGCCCCGACGCCGAGGCCCACCGCGCCGACCGTGATTTGGCCGTTCGCGCCGTCCAGCCGCGCCTTCGCGTCGGAGTAGCTGGGCGTGGCGCTCGTCGAGGGGCTCCCGGCGTTCGCCCGCACCGCGTCGAGGGTGGAGGAGCGCGCCCCGAGGCCGCTGGAGAGGGCGATGCCGCCGAGGGCGAGCGCCGCGGCGCCCAGCCCGGTCACCACCCAGGGCGCGACGCGCGGGCCCGGGGCCACCGCCGCCTGGGTCACGCCGGGCGCGGGGCTCGAAGTCGGCGCGGGGGACGGCGTCACGAAGGTCGCCTTCGGCGCGTCGGGCGCCTTCGCCACCGGCGCGGCCGGCTCGGGGGCCGGCAGGCCCATGCTCTCCACCATGCGCTTCGCCATCTCCGAGACGATGTCGAAGATCTCCGACTCGTCCTTCACGTTGCGGCCGTCTCGAAACACCGCCTTGCCGTCCTTGGCGCGAATGAGCTTCACGTCGACGCGCATGGCCTTGCCGAGCTGCGCCAGGTTGCCGGTGACGAGCCACGGAGCGCCCAGGGCGGCGGAGATCTCCGCGAGGCACGAGCTCGATTGATCCGTGCAGCCGAGCATCGTCTTCTGGCGCTCGAGGCCCAGCACCGCCGAGACGTCGGAGGTGCCCATGACCTCCAGGCGCCCGGTGCGCCCCAGCTCGGTGAGGAGCTGCTCGGCCACCGAGGCCGCGATGGGCTTGAGCGTCTCACTCGACGCGCCGATGGCGAGCACCACCACGCGCGGCTTCTCCGCGGCGCCGGCGGCCGCCGAAACGCACAGGCACATCGCCAGCGGAAGCACGAGACGGGAGTCGACGAGCACGAGGCCCTCCGCGGCGAAACATACCGTTTCCACTGAGGAACGGGGGCTTCCCGGCGAGGAGCCCGGGCCCGGCCGAGTCTGGTACGAAGCCGCGGCGGTGAGGCGAACCATGAGAACGAACGTCGTCGGCCTCGGAGTCGTGGTGAGCGCGGTGGTGCTGGCGTCGTGCGCGCTGTTCCGCGCGCCGGGCAGCGACGTGCCGGCGCGCTCGGTGCTGGTGCTCTCCGACGAGCAGCAGGAAGGCCCGCGGGGCCAGCCGGTGCCGCCGGGCCTCGGGCCGCCCGAGCTGGCGCGGGTAGTGACCGAGCAGCTCGTCGCCGACGGGTGGACGGTGCGCATTCCGCCCACCGGGCCCCTGCCCGCCGGCCCGATGGAGGCGCGGCAGCTGGGCCTCGCTCAGAAGGCGGCGGTGGTGGTGCTGGTGAAGGCCCGCTTCAGCCGCCACCAGGGCATGGTGGGCACCGACGGGCAGCCCATCACGTTCCCGGTGACCGGGCTGTTCGAGCTGACGATGCTGGGCACCCAGGACGGCAACATCCTCGGCACCAGGTCGGGGAAGCTCACCATCGCCAAACCCGGCGACCACGAGGGCGACGCCATGGGGAAGATGCTCGTCTCCTACGACCGCACCCTCCACGACATGCTGGAGCGCCGGAAGGCCGACACCATCGCGTCCACGGTGCGCGAGGCGCTGGAGAAGTACCTCGCCGGGCTGGGTGACGCCGGCGTGCCGTGAGTCGAGCGACGCGCTCGCGCGCCGCTGTTCAGCCCATCGCCTCGACGCAGCGGTTGCAGAGCGTCTGCGCGCCGACCTCGGCCGCGTAGGTCCAGCAGCGCGGGCAGCGGTTCCCCGTCGCCGCCTGCACCTCGGCCACGAGGCCCTCCATCGCCTTCTGGGCCTTCGGCGACGCGCTCGCCGCGAGCTCCACCTGGCTGACGATGAACAGCTCCGGCAAGGCGTCGGCGTGCCTGGCGAGGAAGGTGCCGAGCTCGCCGGTGGCGGTGAGCAGAAGCTTCGCCTCCAGCGACTTGCCGATGAGCTTGTCCCGCCGCGCCGCCTCGAGCATCGGCATCACCGCCCGCCGCACCTCGAAGAGCCGGTCGTAGGTCTTCACCACCCCGTCGTCGCCCACGCCCTGCACGGCGGGGAAGTGCGCGAAGAACACGCTCTTGGGCTTCGCGCCCGGGAGGTAGGCGAACGCCTCCTCGGCCGTGAAGCTGGTGATGGGCGCGAGGCACACCAAGAGATCGTGCGCGATGCGGTAGAGCACCGTCTGGGCGCTGCGCCGCTTCAGGCCGTTCTTCTTCCGCGTGTAGAGCGTGTCCTTCTGGATGTCGAAGTACATCGCCGACAGCTCGTTGGCGCAGAACTCCACCACCGAGTGGTACACGAGGTGGAACTCGTAGCCGTCGTAGGCGCGCTTCACCGTGTCGAGCAGCCGGTCGAGCTTCGCCGACGCCCACACGTCGAGGGGCAGGAGCTTCTCCTTCGGCACGCGGTCCCGCTCCGGGTCGAAGTCCGACAGGTTCGACAAGGCGTAGCGCACCGTGTTGCGGATCTTCCGGTAGCCCTCGGAGAGCGTCTCCAGGATGCCCTTCGAGAGCCGCACGTCGTCGCGGTAGTCGCTCGAGGCCACCCACAGGCGCATCACCTCGGCACCGAACTGCTTGGTGATCTCCTCCGGCCCCACGGTGTTGCCGAGGGACTTCGACATCTTCTTCCCCTCGCCGTCGACCACGAAGCCGTGGGTGAGGCAGGTCTTGTAAGGCGCGAAGCCGCGCGTGCCGGTGCCGACCAACAGCGAGCTGTGGAACCAGCCGCGGTGCTGATCCGATCCCTCGAGGTACAGGTCGGTGGGGATGCTCATGTTCGGCCGCACCGCCGCCACCGCCGCGAAGCTGCACGCGGAGTCGAACCACACGTCGAGAATGTCCGTCTCCCGCCGGAACTTCGTGCCGCCGCAGGAGGCGCAGCGGTGCCCGGTCGGCAGGAAGCTCTCCACCGGCGTCGAGTACCAGGTGCCCGCGCCCCACTTCTCCACCTCGTCGGCCACCCGGTTCATCACCGAAGCGTCGACCACCGGCTCCTCGCAGCCCTCGCACATCGCGATGGGGATGGGCACGCCCCAGGTGCGCTGGCGGCTGATGCACCAGTCGGGGCGCGTCTCCAGCATGCCGCGGATGCGGTCCTTGCCCCACTTGGGCACCCACCGCACCACCTCGTCGACTTGATGGAGCGCCTGCTTCCTCAAGCTCGTCTTCTCCAGCGAGATGAACCACTGGTGCGTGGCGCGGAAGATGATCGGCTTGTGGCAGCGCCAGCAGTGCGGGTAGCTGTGGGTGACCGTCTCGCCCTTGGGGTTGAGCAGCGCGCCGTGCTCCGCGAGCAGCTCCACCACCTTGGGGTTGGCGTCGAACACCTTCACCCCGCGCAAGCTCTCCAGCGCGGTGTCGTCGTAGGTGCCGTCGCTCCTCACCGGGTTGTAGACCTCGAGCCCGTTGGCGAGGCCGACCTCGTAGTCCTCCTGGCCGTGGCCGGGCGCGGTGTGCACCAGGCCCGTGCCCTGCTCCAGCGTCACGTGCTCCCCGAGAATGACCGGGCAGGTCTTCGGGAGGAACACGTGGCGATAGGTGAGCCCGCCGAGCTCGTCGCCCATCGCGTAGGCCAGCACGCGCGTCGAATCGGTGAGCGCCGCGGTGGAGAACTCGGCGCCGGCGAGCGTCACGTCGCGGGTCTTGAGGTGCTCCGGAGCGCAGTCGGCGAGGAAGCGCGCCAGAAGGCCCTTGGCCACCACCACCACCTCACCCGGCTTCAGCTCGTAGAAGACGTACTCGAGCTTCGGGTGCACCGTGATGGCCAGGTTCGCCTGGAGCGTCCACGGGGTGGTGGTCCAGATGGCGAAGCGCGCGCGCTTCTGGGCGAGCGCGGACCACGTCTTCGAGAGATCGGTGGCCGCGTCGAACGCGACGTAGATGCTGGGCGAGCGGTGGTCCTCGTACTCGACCTCCGCCTCGGCGAGCGCGGTCTGATCGGTCACGCACCAATAGACCGGCTTCTTCTGGCGGTAGAGCGCGCCCTGCTCGGCGAAGCGCGCCAGCTCGCGGATCTCCTGCGCCTCGTAGGCGAAGGCCAGCGTCTTGTACGGCTCGTCCCAGCGGCCGAGCACGCCCATGCGCTTGAACTCGGTGCGCTGCACGTCGATGAACTCCTCGGCGTACTCGCGGCACTTCGTGAGGAACTGATCCGTGGTGAGGGTGCGCTTGTCGATCTTCTTCTCGCGCAGCCGCTTCTCCACCGCCTGCTCGATGGGCAGGCCGTGGCAGTCCCAGCCGGGCACGAAGTCCGCCTTCTTGCCGGCGAGGTTCTGGTACTTCACCACGATGTCCTTGAGGATCTTGTTGAGCGCGTGACCCGCATGGAGGTGCCCGTTGGCGTAGGGCGGCCCGTCGTGCAGCACGAAGGTCTGCCGGTCCTCGTTCTTCTCCAGGAGCGCCAGGAAGACCTTCTCCTGCTCCCAGAACGCCAGCATCTTCGGCTCGAGCTGGCTCAGGTTCCCCTTCATCGGGAACTCGGTCTGGGGGAGGTTGAGAGTGGCCTTGTAGTCGGTCGGCGTCTCGCTCATGGCGCTCGCCGTACCCTGCCCCGCCGCCTCGGGCAACCCGACGGGGCGTGGCGAACCCTCGAGTGGAACATCGCCCGAAGGCTTGCGTTACAGTCCACGTATGCGGCGCGCACTCCTCCTCCTCGCGGTGGTGGCGGCTCCGGTCTCGGCCCGGGCGCAGGACGCCTGCGTCACCCGCTGCAACCAGGCCCAGTCGGAGTGCCTGAAGACCTGCGCCGGAGACCCGCGCGAGGCGTCGAAGCCCGGCGGGCGCGAGAAGCTCCAGGCCTGTCTGAAGCGGTGCCAGCAGGAGGCGGCGCCGTGCAAGCAGCAGTGCGGTCCGCAGAAGGCCCCCCCGCCTCCGCCGCCCGCGAACTGATCCGAGGGCGACTAGAGCACCGAACAGGTTCCCCGGCCGTCGCGAGGCGGACGAGACCGAAGCGAGCCGGGCACGCGAGCGGCGAGCACCAGAGCTGTGCTGGTGAGCCCAGTGAGGAGCGCAGCGGCGAGCCTGCCCGGCGCAGCGAGAGGATCGTTCGCCGCAGCAGGCTGGGGAACCTGTTCGGTGCTCTAG
>JBBIOE010000223.1:0-12647 GCA_037443525.1 Archangiaceae bacterium
CCCCGGAGGAGCGCCACCCCGGGCCCCGCCGGCGCCGCCGCGCGGTCCTTCGGCCAGTGCTCGCCCGCTCCGAGCGCGCTCACCCCGGCGAGGCCGCGCACCGCGAGCTCGCCCTCGTACACGTCGACGGACTCCACCTGCTCGGCGGCCACGCGGACCACGAAGAGCGCTCCTTTGACGCCCGGCTCGAGGTGCCAGGCCGGCGCCGCCACCGCGCCGTGCCCCTTCACCGAGAGGGTGCCGTCGAGCAGCTCGAGCTGCGAGGCGGCGAGGCGGGTCCGCCCAGCGACGAGGAAGGTGCTCCCCGGGCGCGTCGCGCCCACCACCCCCGCGCCGCTCTCCAGCGTGACGCCGGCCGCCACCGGCCCCAGCGAGACGCCCGGGACGTCTCCCGCCACCAGCACCACCGTCGCGTCGGGTCGGGGCGCGCTCGGAATGAGCGCGAAGACCAGGGCCGCGCCCACCGCGACGGAGGCGAGGAACGGGCGCCACGCCCGGCGCAGCGGAGCGGACCGGCGCGCACGCTCGGCCTGGAGGCGGCGCCACACCCGCTCGCGCGCGCCCGCGGGCACCTGCTCCAGCTCGGCGCGGGCCTGGGCCAACCGCTGGTCGGGGAGCCGGTCAGTCATGGGTCCTCCCGGAGCGCGCGGCCCAGCCGCTCGAAGTCCTTCCGCGCGTGGAACAGCCGCGTCCACACGGTGTCGATGCCGCACCCCACCCGCTCCGCGACCTCCTCGCCGGACAGCCCCTCGAGCTCGAACAGGGCGAAGACCTCGCGCTTCTTCGGCGCCATGCGGGCGAGCACCTGGGCCACCGCCCGCCGCGCGTCCTTCGACTCGAGCGCGGCGTCGGGAGTCTGGGGTCCGGGCGCGGCCGGCGCCCGCTCGAACCAGGAGAGGAAGGCTTCGCGCACCCGGCGGCGGCGGTGGCGACCGGAGACGACGTTGGCGGTGATGCGGAAGAGCCAGGTGCTGAAGCGCCCGTGGCGAAACGCGGCGAGCTTGTCCCAGGCGATGAGGAAGGACTCCTGCACCGCGTCGTCGAGCTCGGCGTCGGGCGTGCCCAGGCGGCGCGCGGTGCGAAAGACGAAGTCGAAGTGCGTTTCGTAGAGCGTCCGCCAGGCGGCCTCGCTGCCGGCGCGGCACCGCTCGACGAGCGCGAGGTCGGTGGGCGAAGAGTCGTCGGCGGGCTGGGAGAGGTCATTGGCGAGCACGGCGGTGGGCGAGGGTGAATGTCCCGGGCGCCGCGCCACCTTCACGCCGTCGCCACCTTCGGCGGTCACGGCCGCCAACCCACCGATATTCCTGCGAGGAAATCGACTCGGGGGACGTCGAAGCGCGCCGTCGTGCCCTCGACCTGCAGGGCGCCGGAGCCGAGACAGACGCTGGCCAGGGCGGTGGCGGCGAGCTCGAGGTGGGAGGCCGGCCGCCACGTCAGCCGAGCTTCGGGACCGAGGGTGGGGGTGACGAGCAACCGGGAGGCCGTCCGGTAGAGGTACGGACCGTCGGCGGTGCCCACGGTGAGGCGCGCGCCCGCCACGGCGCCGGCGCAGACGCCCCACCGCTCGCCCCAGCACCGAGCGCCCGAGGCTTCGAAGAGGAAGGGCTGCGCGTGCAGCGTGCCGCGATCGAAGCCGTCGGCGGAGACGGTGAGGCTCGAGGAGGGAGCGGCGACCGCGAGGAGACCGAGCCGCCAGGACGCATGCTCCAGCGCGGGCTCGAGCCAGAGGTGCGGTGCGGCGGCCGGAGCGGTCGTGCCCCAGACGCCTCCGCCGACCGCGACGAGTGCGCGCCAGGGCGTCTCGGGTTCCGGTGTCGACAGCTGTGGAGCAGCCGGAGCGGCGCCGGGCGTCTCGCGAACGGGCGGGGCTGAAGGCGCAGAACCAGGGTGCTCGGGCGGTGCGGAGCTGTCCGACACGGACGTCGGCGTGGCGGACGTCGGCGTGGCGGACGTCGGCGTGGCGGACTCGGACGAAGCCGACGCGGGTGAGGCGGACGCGGGCGAGGCAGACGCGGGCGAGGCCGACGCGGGCGAGGCCGACGCGGGTGAGGCCGACGCGGGTGAGGCCGACGCGGGTGAAGCCAGCGTCGGTGAAACGGGCACCGGTGACGCGGGCCTCGCGGACGCGGGTGTCCGAGTGACGGAGCTGGCGGCGGTGGGCGACCCCTGGGCTGAGGGCGGCGAGGGTTCGGGAAGAAGCGGAGGCGCAGAGCTCTCGGCGTGGGTGGCGGCCGCCGCGCCGGCGTCGCCGGAGGCAACGGCTGCCGGGCGCGGGAGAGGAGCGCCCACCTTCGCCGCCGCGTCCGGTGGAGGACCCACCCTTCGCTCCGGAGGGCGGGCCGGCGGCGGGGCCGGAGCGCCCGGCCACGCAATCTCCGAGAGCCAACGCTCGAGCATCAGCGCGGCGGCCTCTGCCACCTCCGCGCAGCCGAGCTCGGCCGGCAGCGTGCGGGCGAGCGCCACCGCGCCATTCGCCCGGTGCACCTCGAAGTGCCACCGCGCGTCCCGTCGGAAGCGCACCTGGACGTCGTCACCCCGCGGCGCTCCCGGGCTGACACGGGCCGCCGGCAGAGAGCGCGCCAGCGCTCGCGCCAGCTCGGCGTGCGCCGGGCACGGCAACTTCGAGTCGTCTCCCGCCTGGAAACGCACCACCGGCACCGCCGCCAGCCAGACCAGGAGTGCAGCGCTGCTCGTCACCTCGGCTCCCTCCCGGCGGCCCAAAAGGGAGCGCACTGTACGCCGGAACCGGGCCCGGGGAACCGGCTCCACGAGCGGGCGCCGGAGGCCGGTTTCCCTCGGCGCCCCCTCCCTACGAAGGCGGGCGCACATCCGGCGGGGCGTGCTATGGCGCCCCGCCATGGGTCTCTCCATCGGAATCGTCGGCCTGCCCAACGTGGGCAAGTCGACCCTCTTCAACGCGCTCTCCAACGCCGGGGCGCTCGCGGCCAACTACCCCTTCGCCACCATCGAGCCGAACATCGGCATCGTGCCGGTGCCCGACGAGCGGCTGGACCGGCTCGCCGCGGTGGTGAAGCCGGAGAGGGTGCTCCCCACGGCGCTGGAGTTCGTCGACATCGCGGGCCTGGTGCGCGGCGCGTCGAAGGGTGAGGGCCTGGGCAACCAGTTCCTCGCCAACATCCGGCAGGTGGACGCGGTGCTGTACGTCCTGCGCTGCTTCGTCGACGAGAACATCACCCACGTCGAGGGCAGCGTGAACCCGCGCCGCGACAAGGAGACCGTCGACACCGAGCTGTGCCTCAAGGACCTGGAGACGGTCGAGAAGCGCAAGGACCGCACCTCGAAGCTGGCCAAGGCCCCGGGCAAGGAAGGCGAGCAGGCCCGCGCCGAGCTGGCCGTGCTGGACAAGGTGAAGGCCAAGCTCGACCAGGGCCTCCCGGTGCGCGCGCACGGCCTGACCGAGGACGAGACCGCGCTCATCCGCGAGCTGTTCCTGCTCACCTCCAAGCCGGTGCTCTACATCGCCAACGTGATGGAGTCGCAGCTCGCCACCCAGGACAAGGACCCGCTGGTCGCCCAGGCCCGCGCCGTCGCGGCCGAGGAGAAGGCGGAGCTGGTGGTGCTCGCCGCCGCGCTGGAGGCCGAGATTCAGCAGCTCCCGGCCGAGGAGCGCCCCGCGTTCCTCGAGTCCGCGGGCCTGTCCGAGCCGGGCCTGAACCGGGTGGTGCGCGCGGGCTACAAGCTGCTCGGCCTGCAGACCTACTTCACCGTCGGCCCCAAGGAAGTCCGCGCCTGGACGATTCACACCGGGTGGAAGGCGCCGCAGGCCGCGTCCGTCATTCACACCGACTTCGAGAAGGGCTTCATCAAGGCCGAGGTCATCAAGTACACCGACTTGATCGAGCTGGGCAGCGAGGCCGCGGTGAAGGAGAAGGGCCTGTTGCGCGTGGAGGGCAAGGAGTACGTCGTGCAGGACGGCGACTGCATGCACTTCCGCTTCAACGTCACTACCTGACGCTCGCGGGCGAGGAGGGTCTTCCATGCTGACGGGCTCGTTGTTGCTGGCCCTGGTGACGGCCGCTCCCTCGACGGGGCCGTTGACCCTGGCGCTCCCGGGGCTCAACGGAGTGAACCTGGCAGCCGGCGAGGCCGACCTGCACGCCGAGGTGCTGGCGCAGATGCTGGTGCGCCACGGCCTCAAGGTGATGACCGGGCGCGACCTGGCCGCCGTCATCGGCATGGAGCGGCAGAAGCAGCTCCTCACCTGCACGGACAGCGCCTGCCTCACCGAGCTGGTGGGGAGCCTGGGCGCCGACGGCATCGTGGTGGGTGACATCGGGCACCTGGGCGACGAGTACGCCATCAACGTGAAGGTGCTCTCCTCGAAGAGCGCCACCCCGCTCGCGATGTACACCCTGCGCGCGCCGGACGCGAAGCACGTGCCCAGGGCCCTCGACGTCTGCGCGTGGGAGATGGCGAGCCAGCTCTCCGCGGCGCTCCTCCGCCCGGACCTCGCGCCGAAGACGCCGCGCCCCTCCCTGGAGGACGGGCCGCCGCCGCTGGCGCTCTCGCCGAAGCTGTGGGCCATTCTCCCCGCCGCCGTGGCCGTGGCCGGCGCCTTCGTGGGCGTGACGAACCAGGGCCTCGCGCAACAGAAGTACGACGCCATGGCGGTGGCCCAGGACGCGGCCTCCCTCGCGGTGCAGCGCGACGAGGGCAAGCGAGCGCAGGACCTGGCGCGGCTGGGCTACGTCGCCGCCGGCCTGGGCGCGCTGGGCACGGCGGCGGTGCTGGTGTTCGTGGGCAACGACGCTAGGGTGACGCCCTCGGCCTTCTTCGCGCCCTCGGGCGGCGGCGTCGTGCTCACCGGGAGCCTGCCATGATGCGCACCCTGCTCGCGGCGGCCTCGCTGTCGCTCTCGCTCGCCGCCTGCCTCGACTTCGACGCCCGCTACGCCACGCAGCTCGAGCGCCTCGACGGCGGCGCCTCGGGGTCCGACGGCGGAGGCGCGGACGCGGGCGCCTCGGACGCGGGCCTTCCCGACGCGGGGAGGGCCGACGCCGGCCCGGTGTTCTCCTCCTGCGACGCGTCGCTGTGCGAGCTCGGCTACTGGACCAGCGGCACCGTGAAGCAGATCGACGGCCTGGTCGCCTCCAGCGCCACCGACGTGGTGGCGGTGGGCGACGAGTACACCGGCGTCTCGGGCAACGGGTACAAGTGCGAACTGGTGACGGTCCTGGCCGACGGCGGCATGTCGGGCGTGGAACTCGTCACCGACGCCAATTCCTGCCGGCGCGCCGCCGGCCGGCCGGACAACTTCTGGACGAGCAACTTCAGCATCGCGTTCCACGTGCGGAACGGCCAACCCGACATCGTCTCGTACGACGACTGCCAGGGGGGCAGCTCGGGCGGGTGGGAGTCGGTGCAACCGCTCAACGACACCGAAGCGCTCTTCGCCGGGTACGACCTCACGCTCTGCCGGATCACCAGCGCGGGCAGCAAGGCGCTGGTGAGCGTCGCTCCGGAGCGCACGGACTCGGGCTACAGCCTCTACGCGGAGGGCGTGTACCAGACGCCGACCGGCGAGATTTACATGGCGTCGAGCGACGGCACCGTGCGCCTGCCCGACGCGGGGCTGGCCAGCCCGCAATTCGAGTTCGATGGCGACTACACCGGCCTCAACGACATGGCGGGCGTCGGCCAGAACGTGTGGACGGTGGGCTACCAGGGCACTGTGGCGCGGCTGATGCCCTCGGGGCAGTTCGAGGCGGTGTTCGACGCCGGCGTCTGGCTCAAGAGCGTGGCGGTGGTGAGCGCCACCGACGTCTGGGTGGCCGGCGACGGCGCGGCGATCTGGCACTTCGACGGCCAGGGGTGGCAGCGCATCTCGGTGCCGCACCTCTCGAGCTTCTCCACCGTGCGGGCCATCGCCGCGGGGAAGGCCTACCTGCACCTCGGCGGCATCCGGAAGTACGACACCGAAAGCTTCGTGCTCTCCTTTCAGCGCGGGCGCTGACCTACTTCGGCGGTGCCACCAGCGGGTCCACCACGTCGCAGAGGAAGCCCGCGTCGGTGGCGAGGCAAGCGAGGCCCTTGGCGCACTCCACGCCCTCGCCGCAGGTGGGCAGGCACACCCGCCGGGCGCCGCGGCTGACGCAGGCGCTCCCCGCCGGGCAGCCCGCGTCGAGGTCCACGCACTCGCGGGTGCAGACGCCGGCCCGGGCGCAGTAGCCCTCGGGCAAGGTGGCGCACTCGGAGTGCTGCGCGCACCCGACGCCCACCGGCGAGCTTGGCGTGGGGACGCCGGGACAGGCAGCGAAGGCGAGGCACAGGAGCAGGCCTCTCGCGCCCCGGCCCGCGGGTCGCGACCACCGACGGTGGCGAAGCTGGCCGGCGCGCACGGGCCCCTGTCGCTCGACCGTCTCAGGCTGAACGGGGGTCATTGCGCCGGCCCTTGGGTGCGGTTGCCGGCGAAGGGCGACGGACCCCACACGTCATAGTCGCAGCCGCCGTCGGCGCACGCGCCGCGCTGGCAGTGGCCGCCCACGCAGGCCAGCAGCTTGGTCTCGGGGCAGAAGCCGTCCTCCGACGTCTCCACGAAGGTGCCGCCGTCGGGCAGGCGCTGCAGCGGCACCGCGCTCGAGCGGCAGCCGTCCTCCACCTTCACCCAGCAGTCGCTCGCCTGGGCGCAGTCCTTGGTGCACACCTGGGCGACCGCGCACGCGTAGCCCTTGGGGCAGTTGGCCTGGGCCGGGTCGCAGCTGCCGCCGGCGGGCGAGGGGCAGGCGGGCTCGCACGAGGAGACCACCGCCACGGCGACGACGAAGGTCCAGAAGGCTGGCGGCGCGCCACGCACGGGTGCGAGTCTGCTGTCGTCCCGCGCGCCCGTCGAGCTTTGCCCGCGCGCGGTCGCGAAGACCTCGGTCGGCAGCGCGCTGACGTCGGCGCCTTGCCGCCGCCGTCCGTCGCCCCTCGACGAGACACTCCAACAAGGTAGAAGAGCGCCATGGCGAACACCGACGACCTCCTGAAGGCGCTGGAGCCGCTCCTCGGCGCGCTCCAGGGCCTCGACCCCGACGACGCCCAGGCGGCAAAGACCTTGGCCGCGCGCTTTCCCCTCTCAGGCCCCGAGCTCTCCCTGGTGCGGCGGCTGGTGCGCGAGGGCGTGGAGGCGAAGTGGCTGTGCGAGCGCGAGAACGGCGGCGTGCGCTTCGGCCGGGTGGCGAAGGACGTGAAGGGCTTCTCCCTCGACGCGGTGCACATGCAGGGGCCGGGCGCCGGCCACACCCACCCCCAGGGCGAGTTCGACCTCTGCTTCGCGGTCTCGGGAGCCCCGCGCTTCGACGGCCAGGGCGAGGGCTTCGTCGTCTACGGGAAGAACACCTGGCACGTGCCCACCGTGGAGGGCGGGGTGATGGACATCCTCTACTTCCTGCCCGGCGGCGCGCTGCGCTTCGAGCCCAAGCCGGCCGGCGCCACCGGCGTGGGGCTGAACGCGTGACCAAGCCGTCGGTCGGCATCGTGCTGTCTGGCGGCGGGGCCCGCGGCGCCTACGAGGTCGGCGTCATTCAGGGCATCGTGGAGGCCGTCGGCCCCAAGCCCGGCGACCCGGCGCTCTTCCAGGTCATCGCCGGCACCTCGGTGGGCGCCATCAACGGCGCGTGGCTGGCGGCCAACGCGCACCACGAGGACCACGCCATCGACGAGTTCGCCGACGTGTGGCGGGGCCTGCAGCTGCGGCAGAACCTCAGGGTGGACCTCATCGGCCTCGCCGGCTGGACGAGCCCGCTGCGCTTCCTGCGCACCGCCAGCCGCGGGAACCCGGAGACGCTCGGCCGCTCGGTGCTCGACCCCACGGGGCTGGAGACGCTGGTGCGCACCACCATCGACTTCGAGCGGGTGCACGACAACGTCAACCGAGGGCTGGTGAAGGCCTTCCTGGTGGCGGCGCTGCACATCGGCACCGGCACCACCACCATGTTCGCCGAGCTCGCCCCCGGCGCGCAGTTCCGCAGGATGAAGCACCCCCGCCGCGTCGCGAGGCTCGAGCGGGTGGAGTTCGAGCACGTGCTCGCCTCGTCGGCCATTCCGGCGCTCTTCCCGGCGCGGCGGGTGGGGCGCTCGTACTTCGCCGACGGCTCCTTGCGCTTCAACACGCCCATCGCGCCCGCCATCCGCGCCGGAGCGGAGAAGCTGGTGGTCATCACCCTGCGCCACGACCTCGACGAGGCGCCGAACATCGAGGGCCCGGGCCGCGCCACCGAGCAGTACCCCTCGGCCATCTTCCTGTTGGGCAAGCTCTTCAACGCGCTGCTGCTCGACCCGGTGGCGTACGACCTGCAGATCCTCGAGCGCTTCAACCGCATGCAGGAGGTGCTCGACCAGTCGCTCAGCCCCGACGAGAAGGCGCGGGTGGACGGCGTGCTCGAGGAGACGCGTGGCATGGGCTACCGCAAGCTCGAGACGCTGGTGTTCGAGCCGTCGGAGAACATCGGCATCATGGCGGGCGACCACCTGCGCGAGCACCTCGCCGGCTGGAGCCTGGGGCGCTTCTACGAGTGGATTCTGGCCAAGGCCGCCAACGTCGACGCCACCTGGGAGGCGGACCTCGCGAGCTACCTGCTCTTCGACGGCGCCTGGGCCTCCAAGCTCATCGCCCTGGGGAAGAAGGACGCGCTGGCGAAGAGGGACGAGATCCGCGCCTTCTTCGAGGCGACGTAGAGCACCATCCCCGAACGAGTGGGCATCGGGAGGTGGCAAGCCCACCTCACCGTGATAACGACGCACCCCATGACGCCGGCACGCGCACGCTTGGGCTTGGCCGTCGCGCTGGTGGCGCTCGTCGTCTCCATGTCCTGCGGCCGCTCGTTGGTTCACCCCGCCTCGGCCAAGAAGACCGACGCCGGCGTCGTGGACGCGGGCGTGCCCTTCGACGCCGGCCAGGAGCCTGTGGACGCCGGACCGCCGGACGCCGGCCGCCCGTGGTGGTTCCAGCTGCACTCCGACTCGCCGGTGGAGGTCGGCGTCATCGCCGTCGACGCGCACGACCACGTGCTGGTGGCGGGCCAGGCCGCCGCCGACGTGACGCTGGGCTCGACGCCCACCGGCGTCGGAACCCTCTTCCTGGCCAAGTTCGCCGCCGACGGCACGCCGATGTGGGCGCGGCGCTTCGGCTCCGCCAGCTCGGCGAGCGCGGTGACCGGCCTCGCCACCGACGCGAACGATCGCATCTACCTCACCGGCCACTTCTCCGGCTCGGGCTTCAGCTACGGCCCCCTGGTGCTCGTCAACCGCGGGAGCACGGACCTCTTCACCGCCGCGGTGAGCACCGACGGCATGCCGCTGTGGCTGACGCCCCAGGGCTCCGCCGGCGCGGACGTGGGTGGGCCGCTCGCGCTCGATCAGCTCGGCCGCGTCATCACCACCGGCCGGCTCTCCGGGCACCTCGGGGTGACCATCTTCTCCTCGGCGGGGGCGGTGGTCGCGCACGCCGAATCGCCGGGCGACATCTACCGGCACGACCCGCTGGCCTCGCCGGCGCGCGCCATCGGCTTCGACGCGGCCGGCCGCATCCTCGTCGGCGGCACCTTCCTGCCCGGGCCGAACCTGGGCGCCGGCCCCACGCCGAGCTCCGCCTACGAGGCCGCCTTCCTCTCGGTCTACAGCCGCCTCGACGCGGTCTTCGAGAGCACCAGGGTCTTCACCACCTCGATGGGCAACGTCACCACCTTCCAGGGGGTGGAGGCCAACGGCGTCTTCGCCTCCGGCAGCGACCTCTCCCTGGTCGGCCGCTTCGCCGGCACCGTCGACTTCGGCAGCGGCCCCATCAAGGCGCGCACCACCAGCACGCTCACCTCGGGCTTCGTCGCCACCATGGCGCCGTTCACCCTGGCCTCCGTCGCCGCCTACTCGCCCGGCAACGACACGCCCATCCTCGGCCTGTCGCACGACCGCGCGGGCCGGCCGGTGCTGACCGCGGACTGGCACGGCGCCGCCATCTTCAAGGGCGTCTCCATCACCAGCCAGGGGCCCTCCACGGTGACCCTGGACGCGCAGGGCACCCCCGTCGACCACCGCGGCCTCACCGAGGTGCGCGACCGCAGCGACCTGGCGATGACTCCGGTGGTGCACGACTCCTTCGGCTCGCCGGTCTTCGTGCTCGAGGCCCTGCACAAGGACTCGCTCACCCTCACCACCTTCCCCGCGGTGGGGCCGAGCGACGCCTTGGTCGTGCACCTGGTGCGCTGAAGCGCGCCGCACCTCTGCCCACACGGGGAGGGAACGCCAAGCCCGCGGGACGAGACGAGCGCGCCGCCGCCCTCCCCTCCCGGGAATGCCGGGGTAGCGCGCGCGTTGGCGGGCTCATTACCATGCGTCCACGGATGATCCCGATCTCGCGGCGGAAGCTCTTGGTGTCGCTCTCGGCCGCCGCGGTGGCCCCCGCGCTCGCGCGGGCCCAGGGCAAGGTGGCGGAGAACGAGTACTTCGAGGTGACGCGCCTCGAGCTCGAGCTGCCCGGGCTCGACCCGGCGCACGACGGGCTCACCATCGCGCAGCTCACCGACCTGCACATCGGGCACGACGCCCCCGACGGGCGCATCATCGCCGCCGTCCGCGCGGTGAACGAGGAGAAGCCCGACCTGGTGGCGCTCACCGGCGACTTCGTCACCACCAAGAAGGACAACTACGACCGGGTGCCGCAGCTGCTCTCCAGCCTGAACGCGCCCTGCTTCGCGGTGCTCGGTAACCACGACCACTGGAGCGACGCGGCCGCGATTCGAAGACGCCTCGAGGGCTCGAACGTCACCGTGCTGCAGAACGCCCACACCGTCACGCGGGTGAAGGGCGTGGCGTTCTCGGTGGTGGGCGTCGACGACTTCACCGCCGGGCAGTCCGACGTACACGCGGCGTACAAGGGCCAGGACGGCGGCTCGCGGCTGGTGCTCACCCACACCCCGGCGCTGGCGGACAAGCTGCCGCCGGACGGCGGCGACCTGGTGCTCTCCGGTCACACCCACGGCGGGCAGTGGGAGATTCCGGGGCTCACCCAGGGCATCTTCACCCGCTCCGGCAACCCCTGGTACCGCGGCCTGTACCGCGTGCAGGGCAACGCGCTCTACGTGAACCGAGGCCTCGGCTTCGGGCGCGGGACGAGGCTGCCGCGCCTGAACTCCGAGCCCGAGGTGGCGCTGATCACCCTGCGCCGCGCCGAGAGCTGAGCCTTCGCTCACCCTGAGAGACTCCGCTCAGAGGTGATGAATCCTCAGCGCGGAGCTCGTCGAAGCGCGTTCGCCTTTCTCCCCGCCGCGCGGGGTGCTAGCCCACGGCCGCATGCGCACCCTGGTCGCGGGCCTGGTCCTCATCCTCGTGGGAATCGCCGCCACCGAGTACGCGCGGCGTCACCCGCCCGCCGAGGAGAAGAAGCCCGCGGCCGAGGCGACGCCCAAGGCCCCGAAGGCCGCCGAGCCGCCGCCCTCGAGCCAGGCGCTCCTGGAGACGTCGAGCGAGCCGCCCATGGCGCCCATCCCCGCCGACGAGCTGGCGACGCTGGTGTCGAGCTGGGCGGTGGCCGCGCCGGGCAAGGACGCGCTGCCGGTGGTGATGTCCGGCGCCTTCGCGGTGCGCGAGCTGCGCGCGGGGCCGGGCTTCGCCGTCGCCGCGGTGGAGCAGGACAAGCGCCGCGCGCTGGTGCGCGTCGCAAAGGGCGAGCCGCCCAAGGTGCTCTTCGCCCGGGCCGAGCCCATCACCGCGCTGGCTCTGGACGGCGAGCGCCTGGTGTGGGCCGAGGGCGGCGCGGTGTACTCGGCGTCGACCTCGGGCGGCGAGGTGCGGCGGCTGGTGGCGCTGACCAAGGCGCAGGTGCTCTCCGTGGCGGTGAAGGGCGAGCTGGTGCTGGCGGCGCTGACGCCGAAGGACGCCGATCCCTTCGCGGCCGACCCCAACGGCGTGGTGGCCAAGGTGGGCGACGGGAAGGTGACGGTGGTCGCCTCCGAGCAGGTGCGCCCGAAGGATCTGCTCACCGACGGCACCGAGGCGTGGTGGGTGGCGGGCTACCCCTCGGGGCTGGTGCGCGGCGCGCTCGACGGCAGCTTCACCGCGCGCATCGTCGACCGGGCCGACGGCCCCCTGGCCTTCGACGCCGACGGGCTCGTGTACCGGGCGCCGAACTCCCACGGCTCGGAGATCCGGCACACCGCGCGCGCGGGCGGCTCGGCGCGCACCCTCGCGGCCCTCGACGCCGACGGGCTGGCCGCCAGCGACGGCGACGTCTGGTTCACCGTCACCGGCATCGCGCCGCACCTCTACCTCGCCAAGAGCGGCGCCGAGCCGGGCGACGTGCTGGGCTTCAAGGGCAGCGTGCGGGGCCTGTCGGCGGCGGGCGGCACGGTGGCCTTGGCGGTGACGGACGAGGCGGGCGTCACCAGCGTGCGACTGAAGTAGGGAGGGACGTCGCTCGGGTGTAGGCTTTTTCGCCTCATGCCCCAGCTCGACCTCGTCCTCAAAGAAGACGTCTCCAGCTTCCGCAAGATCGCCATCGGCACCTGGAAGACGACCTACGACCCCACGGTCTACGGGACGCTCTCGGTGCGCATGGAGAAGGCGCTCGACTACATCGAGCGCTTCCGCGAGAAGCACGGCGTCCGCCTCACGGTGACGCACCTGGTGACCAAGGCGGTGGCCGAGGCGCT
>JBBIOE010000224.1:0-12548 GCA_037443525.1 Archangiaceae bacterium
GATCGCGACCACCACCGTCACGCCCGCCGCCGCGAGCAGCCACGGCCGCCGCGACGTCCGCCCAAGGGGCTCGAAGGCGGCCAGCACGCGCGAGCGCTGGCGGAGCTCGGACGCGGGCCCGGGCCCCTGCCGGAGCGCCTCCTTCAGCGCGTCGAAGTCTGGGGCGTTGCTCATGCTTCGGTCCCTTCCAACAGCGTTCGGAGCTTCGCCGACGCGCGGTCCAGGCGACGCTTCACCGTCGCCAGAGAGCAGCGCGTGGCCTCGGCGCACTCCGTCAGCTCGTAGCCTTCGATGTTCCTCAAGATGAGCAGCACGCGCTCGTCGGGATCGAGGCGGGCGAGCGCGCTCCACACGCGGCGGGCGGCCTCGCGGCGGCCCTCGTCGGGCACGGTGGCGTCGGCGATCTCCAGGCCCTCTTCCTCGCGGGTGAAGAGCCGGCGCCACCTCCGCCGCCTCAGCGCGTTGCGCACCGTGTTCACCGTCACGCTGCGCACCCAGCCCGTGAGCGCCGCCGCCGAAGTCACCGAGTGGACGCTCTTGAAGAGGGCCTCGAAGGTCTCCTGCACCAGATCGTCGTGCTCGCGGTCGCCGCCGAGCAGCGCCCACACCAGCCGGTTCACGTCGCGCTGGAAGCGGTCGAAGAAGGCCCGCGCCGCGGCGCGATCGCCTTCCGCCAACCCGGCGAGCATCGCCGCCCCATCCGCCTCATCGGAGGCGGGAACGGAGCGCAAGTGCCTGATCGCCAGGGGCGTCGTCATGGTGCCGGTCTCGGAAGCCCACAGTTGCACGAGCCCCCGCGCACGGCTCAGCCTACTCGCGGAGCCCGGCGAACACCTCCAGTGGCCCGCCGACGCGCCATGAAGAACGGTGTGATTTTCGTGGCGACGCCGGCCGGGGAAGGGCAGGAGCGGGCCATGGCCGATCCCGTCCTCCTCTATGGTGCGAATGGTTTCACCGGCACGCTCGCGGCGCGCCGGGCGGTGCAGGTGGGGCTCAAGCCCATCCTCTCCGGTCGCAACGCCGACGCGGTGCAGAGCCTCGCCCGCGAGCTCGGCCTGGAGGCGCGTCCGGTCGCGCTCACCGACCCCGCGGCCCTCGAGCGCGCGCTGGAAGGCGTGAAGGTGGTGCTCCACTGCGCCGGGCCCTTCATCGAGACCAGCGCGCCGATGGTCGACGCGTGCCTGGCGAGCGGCGCCAGCTACCTCGACATCACCGGAGAGATCGACGTCTTCGAGCGCCTCGCCGAGCGCGGCCCCGAGGCGGCCCGACGCGGCGTGACGCTCCTCCCCGGCGTCGGCTTCGACGTGGTCCCCACGGACTGCCTCGCGGCGCACCTCGCGCGGCGCATGCCCAACGCGGCCCGGCTCACCCTCGCCCTGCGCGCGGTGTCCCAGGCCTCGCGCGGCACCACCCGCTCGGCGCTCACCATGCTCCCCAAGGGCGCGCGGGTGCGGCGCGACGGGAAGCTCGTCGAGGTGCCGCTCGGCTCGAAGTCCCGCGAGGTGGACTTCGGCAAGGGCCCGCGCACCGTGGTGCTGGCGCCGTGGGGCGACGTGGCGACCGCCTGGTACACGACCGGCATCCCCAACATCGAGACGTACCTCTCGGTGCCGAAGGGCCAGCAGCGGCTCCTTCCCGTGTCGCGGTTGGCCTTGGGGCTCTTGTCCCACCCGCTGGCGAAACGCGCCGCCGAGGCTTTGGTGCGGCGGCTCCCCGCGGGGCCCGACGAGGCGCTGCGCCGGACCGCCAAGAGCTTCGTGTGGGGCGAGGTGGAGGACGTGGTCGGCGCCCGCGTCGCCTCGCGCCTCGTCTGCCCCGAGGCCTACGGCTTCACCGCCATCACCGCCGTCGGCGCCGTGCAGGCCGTGCTCGAGGGCAAGGCGAAGCCCGGTTTCCTGACTCCGGCCGGCGCGTTCGGGCCGGACTGGGTGCTCAGCTTCGAAGGGGTCTCGCGGGAAGACCTCTGATGGCTGCGCCCGCTTGAGTCGACCCGCGGGCCCAGAACCGGTCAGCCTGAGGAGTCGAAGGCCGGCTGATCGTCGGGCCCTCGACAGGCTCGGGCCTGAGGATTCGTCACATCTGGCCCAGGTCCGTTCGCCCCGAGCGGAGTCGAGGGGCCAGCCGACCAGGTGCGGACCCAGCGGGCCCGCGACTTCGCTCGGGCTGAACGGTGACGCGTCGAGATGTGACGAATCCTCAGGGCTCGGGCTGAACGGGGGCGGCTCAACACGATGGAGCACCGCCGCTGTGAGCCGTTTCGCCGCGCTCGTGGCCCCTGCCTCGAGCCATGCGCTCGATCGCCGTCGTTCGTGCCACCGCGTTGCTCCTCGCCGCCTGCGGGCCCTCGATCCCCGACTGGTCGAGCGCTCTGCCCCCGGTCGACGCGCCGCCCGCCGCGAACCCCTTCGTGCACCAGGACGGGCGGAGGCTCGTGGACGGCTCGGGCGCGCCGATCGCGCTGCGAGGCGTGAACCTGGGTGGCTGGCTCGCGTGGGAGGGGTGGATCTTCGGCGGCGGCTGGTCCCTCGACGGCGAGTCGAAGCTGATGGCGCGGCTCGCCCAGGTGGTCGGTCCTGAGGAGGCGGAGCGCTTCCGCGAAGGCGTCCGCGAGCGCTTCATCACCGAGGACGACGTCGCGCGCATCGCGTCGCTGGGCTTCAACACCGTGCGCGTGCCCATCAACCACGTGCTGCTGGAAGACGACGCGCACCCCTACGCCTACCGGCCCGAGGGCTGGGCCGTGCTCGATCGCCTGCTCGACTGGTGCGAGGCCCACGGCGTCATGGCGGTGCTCGATCTGCACTCCGCGCCGGGCGGGCAGTCGCCGTGGTTCATGGCCGATCCCGACGCGACCCTGCTGTGGGACTCCAACGCCAACCGCGATCGCACCGTGGCGCTCTGGCGCGCCATCGCCGCCCGCTACGCGAAGCGACCGGGCCTCGCGGGCTACGACCTGCTCAACGAGCCGTCGCCGCCGAATGACGCCGTGCTCTTCGACCTCTACCGCCGCATCGCCGCCGCCATCCGCGAGGTCGACCCGAACCACCTGCTGATCCTCGAGGGCACGGCCGGGGCGTCGAACCTCTCCGCCTTCACCGGCCCCATCTCGACCAACCAGCTCTACAGCGTGCACCAGTACGAGTTCTTCGGTGACTGGAAGGCCGACGAGCTCGCGCGCTGGAGCGCCGTCGGCGAGGCGCACGGCGTGCCGCTGTGGATCGGCGAGTTCGGGCTTCAGACGGCGGGGCCGACCGCGAAGTCGGTGGCGCTCTACGCCGCGCCGGGACTCGCCGGCTTCGCCTTCTGGTCGTGGAAGGAGGCGGTGCCGAGCCACGACAACCTGGTGCGGGTGACCGAGGCGCCGAAGGCGTGGATCGAGCTCGCCTCGTGGATGAACGGCGCCATGGTGGGTCAGCCCTCGGCCGAGGCCGCGCGCGCCGTGATGCAGGCGTTCCTCGACGCGCTGCCGCTCTCGAGGTGTACCGTCGACGAGGGCATGGCGGGGGCGCTGACCGGGGCGCCGTGAGCCGAGCCCTCGCGCTCGTGGCCCCTCGCGACATGCCCCTTCGCGTGCTCGCCCGCCTCCCGATCGTGCTCGCCGCCATCGCCGCCGGCCGCGCCTCGGCCGCTCAGCCCTTCGCCCTCGAGCTGCGCGGCGGCGCGAGCGTCCTCGCCGGCCCTGAGTCCCTGCGCGTCGAGTACCTGGGCGACAACGACTCCCTGGGCTGGGCCACCGCGCCCAACGGCCTGCCGTACGATCGCTGGGTCACCAACGGCACCAAGCTCTTCACCCGCTGGCCGGTCGCGCCGCCCGCGTGGCTCCCCGCCGAGTCGCGCCTCCTGCTCGGCTGGTCGCTGGGCCAGAACATCTACACGCCGAGGACGGCGCACCTCGAGACGGTCGCCGAGCTCGAGGGCGATCGGCCCTACAGCGGCTGCCTCGCCGGGAGCTTCACCGCCGACGTCGTGCTCCCGAAGAGCCCGCTCGCCTTCACCTCCGGCGGCGCCCCCTACACCGAGCTGGGGCTCGAGGTCTCCGCGGGCACCCAGGGGCCCTGGTCCTTCGCCGGGCTCGTGCAGCACACGGCGCACTTCGCGTACCTGAAGCTCCAGGGGCACGACATGCCGCCGATTCAAGGCTGGGGCGTGGCCGAGACCGCTCCGGGGCTCACCGCCGATCTCTCGGCCTACGCCGAGACCTCGCTGGCCTCGCTGGAGTGGAAGGGCCCCGCGTTCCTCTCCGTCCTCGGCTCGCGTCCCGGGCTCCACTGGCTCGCTGGCGGCCGCCTCGACGCCGGGAGCTTGCTGGTGGCGCAGTCGGTGAGCACCACGGTCCTCGCGGGGCTCTTGGGCGATCCGCTCGCTCGTCGCCCGGCGCGGCTGCCCGTGGCGGCGTTCCTCTACGCCCGCGCCGAGGGCCGCCATGTGGGGTGGAACGCCTCCATCGAGCGCCCGGTCGTCGACGGCACCGTCGTCGCCGCCCGCGAGCCGTGGGTCGGGGAGGTCGCCGTCGGCGCCGTGCTGCGCCTCTGGGTCGTCGAGGTCGGCTACTCGCAGGTGTACCGAACGAATGAGACGGCCTCGCTCCCCGCGCCGCTTCGTTCAGGGCAGCTCTTGGGACAGTGGAGCCTCGCCGTCGTCTTCTAGAGGCTTCATGCCTCGGGGGCTGCCACGGGAGGTGGTGACTCCGAAGGAGAGCGCGAGGCCGCTCTCGAGGGCTCAGATCGCGATCAGCCCAACGTCGGCGGCCACGCCCAGGGGTTCGCGCGCGACCGGCTGGGGAAGCAACCCGACCGAGCCCACGCTCGCGACGACGCCGCCGAACAGGACGCTGCCCACCTGAGAGACGCGCTCACGCGCCGCGCGTCAGCTCCGGCACGAGCACGTCATGGAGTCGACTGACGAGGTGCTCGCGGCGGCGGCCTTTCGATGACGTCGGAACCGCTCGCCAATTGCGCCACCGGCGTTGGGGGAGCCCGTCGTTGGAGTGCTACGCTGGGCGCCCTCGGAAGGGAAGCTCGTGCGCGGTCGCAGGCACCTCACCAACAACTCTCGGCTGTTGCCGCTCTTCTTTCGCCGCTTCCGGGAGCAGGGCGGAGACGCACGAGCGCTCGCGCTCCGGCACGGGCTTCCGGAAGACGCCGCGGAGCTGTCCCGGCTCGCCGTGTCGCTGCCGGCGATGCGGGCGGTCACCGAGGCGATGGCCGAGGCACTCGGAGACGATCTCTTCGGCCTGCGCGTGGCGACCACCGCGCCGCGCGGCGCATGGGGCACGCTGGAGTACGTGGGCAAGACCTCGGCGACGTTGGCCGAGTCGATTCAGGCGCTGCGTCGCTTCTCCTTGGCCGTGCGCGAGACCGTCGAGGTCTCCTTCACTCCGATTCGCGGCGAACTGGTGGTGCAGCAGTGGGTGCCCCACGAGTCGCGCGGAGTCGGGCCGCAGGTCAACGAGTGCATGCTGGCGTTCCTGTTGCGCTACGGCAGGGAATTCACCGGCGCCAACCTCGTGCCCAACCGGGTGTGGTTCTCGCATCAGCGGCGGCGGGTCCCGGCGGAGCTGAGAACCTTCTTCGGCACGAGCCAGATCGCCTTCGGCGAGAACGGCTGTGGGCTGGTGGTGGCAGCGAGCGCGCTCGAGCTCCCACTGGTGACGTTCGACCCGGCGCTTCGGGCCATCCTGGAGCCGCGCGCGCAAGAGGTCGCGGCTGCGCCCACCGCCTACGACTGGCGCTCGCTGGTGCAAGAGAAGGTACGCGTGGCGATGCAACAGGGCAAGCCGACCGCCGGGAGAGTGGCGTCGATGCTGCACATGAGCCCGCGCACACTGCAGCGCCGCCTCCATGACGAGGGCACGTCCCTGAGGGAGTTGGTGGACTCGGTGCGGGGAATGCTGGCGCGCATCTACCTGAGCGACCCAAGTCGGGGCCAGGACCTCGCCGGCCTGGCGCATCACTTGGGGTACACGGGCATGCCCAGCTTCATTCGCGCCTTCCGCCGATGGACCGGAACTTCGCCCGGGGCCTTCCGTCAGACGCACCAGGCACGCGCCGCCGCGAAGTGATGAGCCCCCACGGGTTCCACCGTTCTCCGATTGCGCCAGAAGTGCTCGCCGAGCACGCCAGCCGCGATCCAGGTGGTTCGCCAGAGGCCCCGCGCCCGTAGCGTGCGCCCATGTGCGAAAGACGGCTGACCTCGACTCTCGAAGCGGGCAAGGACTCGGCTTCGGTACGGTACACGCTCATGTTCACGATCCAGACCACTCCTCTCACCCTCTCCACGCGCGCCCTCTGTCTCGGTGCGTCCATCGCGCTCGGAGCATGCAGTAGCACGCCAGCGGCCGACGCCGGCGTCGACGCAGGCCGCGCGACCACCGCTGATGCCGGCGCGCGCGACTCGGGCGTGGTGGCGCTCGCCGACTACAGCCGGCGGGTCTCCGAGAGCTTCTGCGGCAAGGTGTTCGAGTGCTGCGCCGCGGCCGAGGTCGCCCAGATCTTCAACGGTGCCTTCACCGACCGGCCGTCGTGCGTGGCGCGCTTCGTTTCGGAGTACGACCAGTCCGTCCAGATGCTTCAGGACTCCATCGATGTCGGTCGCGTGCGGTACGACCCCGCCGCAGCAGGGGCCTGTGTCGCCGGCTTCGCGGAGCTGACCTGCCCGTCGTTCAACAGGTGGTCCGGTCCTCCGGCGTGCGCAGCTGGCGTCTTCAGCGTGTTCCTCGGCACGGTCGCCGATGGCGGGGCGTGCTCCGTCGCCGCGGACTGCGGAGGCAGCCACGCCATCTGCGTCCCGGTGACCGACGGTGGCCGGGAGTGCCTTGGCGCGGCGGGTATCGGGGAGCCGTGTGGGAACCCGGCGGCGTGCCTCCCGGGGGCGCGCTGCATCGGCGGCTCAGGCGTGCCGGCTCCCCCTCCGGTCTGCACCGCGGAGCTCCCCATCGGCTCGGCCTGCCTCTTCAACGCCCAGTGCACGAGCCAGAACTGCGCGCTCGACGGCGGCGTGGGCGAGACCTGCCAGCCGACCGCCCCGCTGTGCGTGGGCCCCTGACACGGACCGTCGCGAGTGACGCTCAGTTCGCTGTGATGGTCAGCGTGTAGTCGCCGGACCTCGACGCGGCCCAGCCCAAGCAAGCCGCTCACTGCACCGTCAGCGGCACGGTGAGGTGCCAGTCGATCCCGACGCTGCCGATGGCGTTCGCCTGGGCGCTGCCGGAGACGGTCTTGGCCGGGTTGATCCCCAGATCCATCTCCAGCGAGAGGTTGCCGGTGGGCAGGTCGTTGGGGAGCGTCAGCTCGAGCTGGGATCCGGTCACCTTCACCCCGTCGCTGGCGAAGGGAGAGTAGTAGCCGGTCGGAGAGGCCCCGGAAGCCGGCGCGGAGAGACTGGCGTTGGCCGATTCGATCTGGTCGGTGTCCACCGAATACTGGAAGACCAGTCGCTGGCCTCCGCGCAACCCGTCCAACCGTGCTGGGCTGACGGTGCGGCGGGCGTAGAGGTTTCGCACCGTGAGCTCCAGCGATTCGCTCCGGTCCTGGATCCGGAAGGTGCCGTCCTTTGGATCGCCGAGGGCGAAGTCTCCCTTGGCGTCGGGACCGGCGCAGTCACAGGCGCTCGGGCCCCAGTTGGCGCCGCCGCGGGAGAGGTCCAGCGCCCGGCCGTCGAGAGTGACCGAGGCATCGTCGTTCAGCACGGTGCACTGGAAGGGCCTGGCCGCTGGGTCGGAAGCGCCGCCCATCAGGCCCCCGGAGATCCAGAGGTGGTCTTCGCGGGCCTTGGGCCGGCCCGTCGGCTCCCAATTGCTGAGCCGGACCTCGAAGGCGAGCGCGCGGAAATCGGACAGTGGATGGGGCTGGGCCAATACCTGGTCGCGGCAGGCGTGGTCCACGCATCCGAGGCTGCAGCAGGCGGCGAGCGCGGCGGCGGACAGGGCGAAGTAGTCGTGCGAACGCATGGGGAAACTCCGGGGGGGCGGCGAGTTGGTGCATTGGTTGCCGGCCCGGACAGGATCGATATCGGCATGCGCAGTCAGGGAGTTCGCTTCGTGCGCCGGAAGTGTTGGCCGAAGGCGCCACGGTACCGGCGGCCCGTCGGCGGCGCACCGGCAGTGCTAGCCAGCGTGCTCCCGGGGCCGCGCCGGAACGGACGAGGAGAGCAACGTATGAGTGGCGCCATGAAGTGCAGCGGAGTCGTGCTGATGGTCGGGTTGCTGGCGGGCTCCGGCCTCGCGTGCAGCACGCCCCCACCGCAGGCGTGCGCCCGCGCGGGGACCCCGTTCTGCCAGGATCGCGTGCAGTTCTCCTGCGTTGCCGACGTGCAAGGCGCGACCGCGGTAACGGCCCTCTGTGCGTGCGGCGGGCAGTGCGACCCGTCCGGGGCGACCTGCGGCGCACTCGCTTCAGGTACCTGCTCCACCGCAGGGCTGGAGGCCTGTCCGGCGGATCGCGACGAAGGCTACCGGTGCCGAGGCGGCGCGCTCGAGATCTGCCTCACGGTGGACGGCGGGCGATGGCTCGACTCCGCCCGCTGTCCCTGGGGCTGCGCGCCCGACGGGCGGAATTGCCTGCTCGCCCCCGACGCCGGCGGACTCTGAGCCGAACCTCCCCAACTGGGGCGAGGTGGCGCGGCACGAAGACGTCGCCCGAGGCCAGGCCTTCCAGCGCCGGGGGCTCCATCGTTCTCCCATTGCGCCAGAAGTGCTCTCAGAACACGCCAGCCGCGCCTCGCGGCGATCGCCACGGAACCAGTACCGGTAGGTTGCCCCCCATGCCGACGACCTACACGATTCGACCCGGTGACACGCTCTCGAGCATCGCCAAGCGCTACGGCGTCGACACCCAGCAGCTCGCGAAGGCCAACCACATCGTCGACGCCAACCGGATTTGGGGCGGCCAGACGCTCACGATTCCGAACCCCAACGCCGCGGACGTGTTCGTGCCCGCCCCGGTGACGCCGGCCGCCAAGGTAACGACCGTCTGCGACCGCGTGCTGGCCCAGGCGCAGAAGCGCGTGGAGCAGTTCGGACCGTCCTACGCCGTGGCCGCCAGCGCCTTCAGCCCCAACCCGAAGTTCCCCGGCAACGCCCACCCCGATGCGACCGCGCTCGGCAGCACGAAGGGCGTGTGGAAGTGCAACATGTTCGTGGGTGACGTGCTCAGCGCCGCCGGGCTGAAGCCTCCGCAGTATGGAGACGGCTGGTACGCGCTGTCCCAGGAGTGGCACGGCTACACCGATCGGTTCACGGTCATCGCCGCCGCCAAGGCGCAGCCGGGAGACGTGCTCACCATCGACCGCGGCGCCACGAAGGAGTCGGAGGGCGGCGGCCATGCGGTGGTGCTCGCCTCGACGATTCGCGCGGACGGCAGCTACGAGTGCTACGGAGCGACCCGCGATGGGGCGTGCAAGACGACGCGCAACATCCACACCGACACGCAGGGCGTCGACGACCAGGGCCAGCCGTACAAGGTCTACGTTCTGCGGCCGAAGATCTGAGCGCTCCCCAGGGCCAGCGCGCCGAGGGGTGAGCGCGGCCTCCCCGCCGCCTAGCGACCGCGTGACACGGGAGTGGAGGCGCCGGGACCGGCGAAGCTCCGGTGCTCGCCGATCGACGCCAGCACCTCGAGGACCTCGTGCTCCACCGCCGACTTCCGGCTGCTCGAGGCGAGGCGGGTCAGATCGTTCATCGAGACCATGCCGATGGGCCGGCCCTGGTCGTCGACCACCGGCAGGCGCCGCACCTTCTTCAGGCGCATCTGCTGCTCGGCGGCGCCCAGGGAGTCGTCGGCGTGGCAGGCGAAGAGCTGCTTCGACATGGCGCCGGAGACCGGGAGCTCGTGGAGGGGCTTGCTCTGGGTGAAGGCGGACATGCAGAGGTCGCGGTCGGTGATCATGCCCAGGGCCGTGCCCCCGTCGTCCGTGACGGCCACCGCGCCGACGTCATTCGTCCACATCAGCTCCGCCGCGCGGCCCAGCGTGTCGGTGGCCCGGCAGGTGATGGCGGGCTTGCTCATGATCTCCAGAATGCGCATCGCGGATCTCTCCAGTGGAAGTGCGAGCCTGGCCCCGAGCAGGTTCGGTGCCAGCCGACGGCGCGGGGAGGGCGCGCGTCGGCGGGGCGAACGATGTGCGTGCCGGGGTCGAGCGTGAGGGCGCACGAAGGCGGACACGCCGCACCTTCTGCATGCAGATGATTGCTACAGCTCAGCTGATGCGGAGCGGGCGCGTCAGCGCTTCGGCGTCAGCATCGGCATCGGCGGGTACAGCCCGTGCCCCTTCCCTCCGCGGGAGCTCCGCGCCTCCTGGCCCGACAGGCCCAGCGCCGCCACCACGCTGACGAGGAGGAACATGAAGAACCCGTACACGCAGGCCGGGTAGCCGAAGACGGTGCCCGAGGCGCCGGGCGCGGGGCAGGTCGCGGCCGTCTCCATGAACAGCTCGCGGTAGGACAAGACCCCCGAGAAGGCCGAGCCGAAGAGGCCCACCCCGAGGAGTACCTGGAGGGCGCGTTTCATGCGCATGGCTCGATCAGGCGTTGCAGCCCGCGAGCCATCAGGTCGGTTTGGCGTCGCGGGGCGCTTCGGGGCTCTCGAACTCGGGCGGCGCGGCGCGCAGCAGCAGGCCCGGCAGCGCGGTGGTGAGGAGGGCGTAGACCACCAGGGCGCCGTAGAGCTGATCGGAGAGCGCGTAGCGCTCGTGGAGGATGTCGGCGAGCACCAGCCCGAAGACCAGGGTGGGGGTGAGGGACAGGGCGATGCGGAGGCCGTCGCGCCATGGCTCGCTCAGCGTCAGCCTGCGGTAGCCGGCGACCAGCCCCGCGCGCAGCGGCGTGGCGAGGACGAGGAGGCCCAGGCCGATGGCGATCGCGGTGGGGGTGAAGAAGGTGTGCTGGAGGTGGAGCCCGGCCTTGAAGAAGTAGAAGGGAATGAAGAACGAGGCGAACAGCTCGATGCCGATGAGCAGCCGCTCCGAGGCGAGGGCGGGCAGGCGCTGGCGCAGGCGAATCGCGGTGGCGCCGACCACGAAGGCGCCCACCAGGTAGTAGACGCCCAGGTGCCGGGTGATGAACGCGCACACCAGGGCGAGGATGACCAGGAACGCGAACTCCGACTTCGGGGCGAAGGGCAGAATGCGCTCGGCGAAGAGCTGAAAGACGAGCGGGAGCACCGCGACCATGGCCACCAGCGTCGCGGTGGAGGCCGCGAGCACCCAGGCGCTGTCCGACTGCACCGCGACGAAGAGCGCCGCCAGCGCGACCAGCTCGGTGGCGATGGCCTTGGTCTTCACCCAGAAGCGCTGTGGCGCCGTGAGGCCGAAGCCTCCCAGGGAGTCGAGGATGAAGCCCGTCGACGGCGTGAAGACCGCGAGCGAGAACAAGAGCGCCGGGCGCCACTCGAGCTCGAACACCAGCCCGGCGAGCCAGGTGCCGAGCGCGAGCAGCGCGATCTGAAGGCCCAAGTGCCCGAGCGTGATGGCCAGGCCCTTGCGCAGCTCTGAGGCGTCGACCTCCATGCCGGCGAAGAGGAAGAGCGCCACGATGCCCAGCGTGGAGAGGAGCGGGACGGCGGGATCTTGGTGGAACAGCCCGAAGCCCATGCCCAGCAGGGCGCCGATCGCCACGCAGGTGATCGCGCTCGGAATTCGCAGGCGCTGAAGCACGCGGGGCACGATGAAGAGCCCCACCACCACCAACAGGTACTGGAGCTCGTCGCTGACCACGGCGGCGGATTGTGGACGGCGAGGAAACGAAGGTCGAGAACATGAGATTGATCGCCGTCAAAACACCCCGCCTTACCTGTCCGCGTCGCCAGTTGTGACGGCAAGGAACGCGTCGCTACCGTGCCCGGCACCATGTTCAGCAAGCTCTCCATCGTCGCCCGGCTCGGAATCGGATTCGGCCTGCTGACCCTCTTCGTGGTGGCGATCGGCGGCGTCGGGTACTGGGGCACCACCGCGATGTCGAGCGAGGTGGTGGACATGCTCCACGGCCCGGAGGCCATCAACAGCAACGCCCAGCACGCGCGGGCGAACACCATCAACCTGCGCCGCTACGAGAAGGACGTGATCATCAACCTGCGCGACCCCGGCAAGGTCCGGGAGTACTTCGCGAAGTGGCGCGAGCAGCGAGAGCACCTCTTGCGCCGGCTGGAGACCCTCAAGAAGACCGTCTCCACCCCCGAGGACGAGCGGCTGGTCAGCACCCTCTTCGAGCAGGAGGCCACCTACACGGCTGGCTTCGAGAAGGTGCACGGGCTCATCGTCTCCGGGGAGGTGAAGGACGACGCCGAGGCCAACCGGGCCATGGAGCCGGTCAAGGGCGACGCGCACAGCCTCGAGCAGTCCAGCGCCGAGCTCTCGGCGCGCTACGAGCGGGTGATGGAGCGCCAGGTCGGACAGATGCAGGACTTCTCGGGCCGCGTCACGCGCATCATCCTCACCTTCGCGCTGGTGGTGATGGTCGCCGCGCTCCTCGTCGCCGTGACCATCAGCAAGAGCATCACCGCGCCGGTGGCCGTCCTGGTGACGCACGCCCAGCGCCTCGCCGAAGGAGATCTGCG
>JBBIOE010000225.1:0-12509 GCA_037443525.1 Archangiaceae bacterium
GTCGGATGCTGTCGGTGATGAGCTGAACCAGCGTCCGGAGGCGCTGAACGAAGCGCGCAGCAGAGGTCGCGCCCCCCGCGCAGAGGAGCGGTGCCCGGCTCAGCCCCAAAATCTGACGGCCTCTCAGGGTGAACGGTGGATCGCTCCCGGTGGACGGCGGGCCGCTCCGGGCGAGCGGCGAAACCTCCGTTCAGGCTGAGCTCGTCGAAGCCTGCCGACCGCATCTTCACTTCTCGCGCACGTTCAGCTCGAGCTTCCACTTCCCGGCTCCCCCTCGCTCCACGGCCCGCACCTCGAGCGCTCCGAGCTCCGTCACCGCGGCTTGCAGGTTCACCGGCACCAGCCCGCCCGGCCGCTGCGCCTCTCCCGCCGGCAGTGCGGTCTCGATCGGCGGCAGCTCCTCGAGCTCGGGCGCGCGCTCGGCGTCCTCGATGAAGGTGCCGACCTGATCGCCCCGCCGTGTCGACGACGAGAAGAACCGGAAGCGCGTCGGCTCGCCCACCACCAGCCCGAACTCCTGCGGCGGGACGTTGGCCTCGGTGCCTTCCTCCATGCCGAACGGCGCCACGCACAGGGCCCGCACCGGCGGCGAGTAGCCCGGCACCGCCAGCGCGGCCGCCTCCACCCCGACGTAATACGCCCGCGCCGTGCCGCCGCGAATGCGCACGCCATGGCCGGCCTTCACCCAGCCGTAGGCCGCCGCGCCGCGCGCCACCGCCAGATCGAGATCGGCGCCCTCGAGCTTCCGCGCCGAGGGAGCGCCGTCGGCCGCGAGCCACGCGTTGACGACCTCCAGCACCCGCCGCTCGAGCGCCGTCGCCTTGAACACGCCGCCGTTGAAGAGCACCGCGGTGGGCCGCGCGAACGCGCCCTTCAGCTCCAGCGCCTTGGCCTGCCGCGAGAGGAAGGCCGCGAGGTGCTTCGTCACCGCCGCGTCCTGCGCGTAGGGCAGGGCCACCTGCGCCAGGCCCGAGCGCCGCGCCTCCAAAGGCTTCGCGTCGGCCGGGACGTTCGGGAAGAAGCCGTCGGTGAGCAGCCGCGTCAGCTCGTCGCTCGAAAGCTCGGTCTTCAGCGCGCCCCCCACCAGCGACGAGCCGCGCCCCGGCACCACCAGCGGCGTCGAGGCCAGCGAGGGGTCGGCGAACAGCTTCTCCTTCGCGGCCCGGCAGGCGTGGGTGAGCGCGGTGAGCTGCCAGGCGTCGAGGGGCTTGCCCTTCGCTTCCAGCGCCGTCTTCGCGGAGAAGGCGAGCGCCAGGTCCATGTTGTCGCCGCCGAGCAGGATGTGGTCGCCCACCGCCAGCCGCTCGAGCTCCAACGTCCCGCCCTGGTCGGACACGCCGATCAGGGTGAAGTCGCTGGTGCCGCCGCCGACGTCGATCACCAGCAGCACGTCGCCGGGCTTGAGCTGCTTGCGCCACGCGTCGCCCTGCGCCTCGAGCCAGGCGTAGACGGCGGCCTGCGGCTCCTCGAGCAGCGTCACCCGGGGCAGGCCGGCCTGCGCCGCCGCCTCGAGCGTCAGGTCGCGCGCCGCGGCGTCGAAGGAGGCCGGCACCGTCACCACCACGTCCTGATCGGCGAGCTTCGCCTTCTTCCCCAGCTCGTGATCCCAGGCGCGCCTCAGGTGCTCGAGCAGCCGCGCGCTGGCCTCGACCGGCGAGATGCGCGTCACGTCGGGCGGCGCCTGCCAGGGGAGGATCGCCGAGCGCCGGTCGACGCCGGGGTGAATCAGCCAGCTCTTCGCCGACGACACCAGCCGCGTGGGCACCTTGGCGCCGTGGCTCCGCGCGAGCTCGCCGGTGACGGCCGACGAGTCCCTGCTCCAGGGCAGCGCGAGCGAGCCTTGGGGGAACTCCGTGGGCGCCGCGAGGTACACGAACGACGGCAACAGCTGCTTCGCCTCCACCGTCCCCGGCGCGGTGAGCTGCGGCACCGGCAAGACCGCCTGGCTCGCGCCCCGGCTCTCCTTCGCGTCGAGCGCCGTCCACGACAGGGCGCAGTGCGTGGTGCCGAGATCGATGCCGATGGCGTAGGTGGCGGTCACGGAAGCTCCACCTCCGCGGGTGCAAGGACCGTGACGTCGACGCTTTGGGGCAGGGCCGGCAGCTTCACCTCGGTGGCCACCCAGCCGTGGTGCTTGAGGGCGCCGCTCCAGGGCCCCTCGCCGGTCACGTTCCCCGAGAGGCGGAAGCGGTTGGCGTCGAAGCCCTTGGGCACCTGAAGGGTGGCGCCCTCGTCTTCCTTCACCACCGGGGCGAGCGGCAGGTACTGGACGAGCACCCGCCGGCAGCCGTCGTGGACCACCCGCGCCGCCGCGCCCAGGTCCGCGTCGGCCGCCTGGCTCACGTCCTCCTGCAGGAAGTCGAGCAGCCGCCCTTCGCGCTGCAAGAGGCCCAGGACGAAGAGGGCCGAGGCGTGGACGGCCTGGGGCGTGGGGGGCGCCGCCGCCGCCGGGGCCGGAAGCTCGGCCTTCCCCGGCTTTTCGGGCAGTGCCTTCAGGCCTTCTGGAATCGGGCCCCCGAACAGAATCCGCAGCGCCAGCTTCAGCCGCTCGAAGAAAGTCATCGCGCCCGGCGGCTACCTGAAATTTCCAAACATGCCAACCGTTTGCAGAATGCGGTATGCCCTGTGTTCCGGGCCCGCACGTAGGGGCCTTTGGGCGCTTTCCGGAGGTCCGCATGCGTCTGACCGTGTCGTTCCTGCTGCTCCTCGCCGTGCCGGCCTTCGCGGGCGGCCTGTACATCAACGGCGTCAACGTCGACGGGCTCACCAACCAGGCCTTCGACAAGGTGAACGTGCGCATCGACGAGAAGGGCAACGTGCTCATCGACGCGCCGGGCTACTCGGTGAAGAAGCTGGGCGGCTCCGCGCCGGAGCCCGAGGCCACCGGCCAGCTCACCAAGCGCTACATCCTCGTGACCGAGCAGAACCCGATGGGTATGACCGAGTACGACATCGATCTGTTCATCAACGGCAAGTTCATCCGCTCCATGCGCAGCGGCGAGGACCAGATCGTCTCCGACGTGACCAAGTACCTGCGGGCGGGGAAGAACGCGATTCAGTTCCAGGCGAAGAAGAACTTCTCCTCGAAGGGCGAGCCGAAGAGCGTCTCCAAGTCGCACGTCTTCCGGGTGATCATCGGCGAGGGCGAGATGGGGTCTGACCAGGTGCTCATCGAGAAGCAGGTGGTGAAGTTCGAGCGCACCGCCGCCGACATGTCCGACACGGTGCAGGACTTCACCTTGACCACGCGCTGAAGGAGCGAAGCGCCTCGTGTACACCATCGACGATCGCCTCAAGGGTCTCCCCGCGGTGAAGGAGCAGGTGGTTCAGCTCTTTCAGTCGCTCAACCAGCCGCACCTCGCCATTCCGGGCCGCAAGGCCGGCGCGGCCACGGCCTACGTGCTCGGCCTGCGCGGGCCGCAGGGCTTCGCCTGCTTCGTGTACCTGTACCTGCCGGACAGCGGCGAGTGCGCCGTCTACGTGCCCTCCACGGGGACCGTGCCGGCCGATCGCTACCAGGGAGAAGAGGCGGAGGCGCTCGGCTTCGTGGAGTCGATGGGCTTCATCCTCGACAACCTGAACTTTCGCAACAAGACGCCCCAAGAACAGGACGACGCCATCAAGACCCTGCCAGTGTTTCAGCGTGAGCCGCCCCCGGCGGTGCAGATGCTCGATCTCGACGCCATCGGTGAAGACCTGGGCGGCGGGAAGGCGAAGGCCGGCTCGGGCAAGGCGGGCGTGAGCGCGCTGGGGCGCCTGTTGGGGAGCTTCTGCCTCGCCTCCCTGGTGCTTTCGGGCTGCGCGCACGTCTCGGACCGCGATCGGGAGCAGGCCGATCTGCACGCCCAACTCGCGGCCGAGAACGTCGTCGGGAACCCGCAGACCGCCGTCAAGGAGGTCGACGTCGCGCTCTCTCTCGACCCCGAGTGCGCCGAGGCCTGGCACGTGAAGGCGCTGGTGCTGCAGCACTCCTTCGCCCGCTACGAGGAGGCCCGGGAGGCGTACCTCAAGGCGCTCCAGTACAAGAACCCCTTCAGCGAGGCGCACACCAACCTGGGCACGCTGTACATGGATCAGAAGCGCTACGACGAAGCGATCCACGAGTACGAGATCGCGATCGGCGACATGCTCAACCGCGCGCCCTTCATCGCGCAGACGAACATGGGGTGGGCGTACTTCAAGAAGGGCGAGCCGAAGAAGGCCCTCGAGCACCTGAACCTGGCCATCTCCATCAACCCGAAGTTCTGCATGGCGCACCTGCAGCTCGGGGAGATGCTCGAGGCGCAGGGCAACGTCGAAGACGCGTGCAAGTCCTTCAGCAAGTACAAGGAGGCCTGCCCCGAGGCCGCCGACGCCTACCAGCGTGAGGGCGTCTGCCTCGCCAAGCAGGGCAAGAAGGACGAGGCGCTCAAGGACTTCGACACCTGCCTCGCCAAGGCCAAGGCCGACACCATCAAGGACCAGTGCAAGGCGCTCAAGGGGCAGCTCGCGCCATGATGGCGGTGCCGACGAGCCCGGAGGCCTACCTCGACTTCGGGCACGCCCTGCGCTCGGAGCGCGAGCGCAGGGGGCTCTCCGTCGACGACGTGGCGCGCATCACCAAGATCCCGCCCACGCTCATCGGCGCCCTCGAGGACGGCCAGGCTGAGCGCTTCCCGGAGCGGGTCTTCGTGGTGAACTACGTGCGCAGCTACGCCCGGGCGGTGGGGCTCGAGCCCGACGCCACCGTGGCGCGCTACCACCAGATCCCCGGCGTGCCGCACGCCGAGACCTTCGATCCCCAGACGCTGGAGCGGGCGCGGCGCGAGCAGGCGCTCACCCGGGCCTGGCTGGTGGCGGCGGGTCTTGCCGTGCTGGCCTTCGCGGCGTGGCTCACGTGGGGGGCCGAGCTGGCCGCCCGCATGGCGACCCGGTAGGCCCGTGGAGCGCCGCACCGACGAGGCCATCGTCCTCGGCGCCGTGGACTACGGCGAAGCCGACAAGCTGGTGACGATCTTCACCCGTTCTCGCGGGCGCGTCTCGGCGTTCGCGGCGGGCGCGCGCAAGTCGAAGCGGCGCTTCGCCGGCGCCCTGGAGCCCGGCACGCACGTCTCGGTGCTGCTGGTGGAGCGCCGCGGCGACACCGAGCGGCTCGACGGCGCCGACATCCAATCGTCCTTCCACCACCTGCGCGAGCAGCTGCCCACCATCGCCCGGGCGCTCTACTGCCTCGAGCTGTGCCGCGAGCTGGTGCGCGATCACGAGCCCCACGAGGCGCTCTTCGACGCGCTGCTGTCGTACCTGGGCCTCCTCGACGCGGGGAAGGCGGGGCCCACCTCGCTGCTCAAGTTCGAGCTCGACGCCCTGGCCGAGGCGGGCTTCATGCCGCGCTTCGACTCGTGCGTGCTCTGCGGCGGGCCCACGGGGGAGCGGCCGCGCTTCGATCCCTCCCACGGCGGGGTCACCTGCGAGAAATGCGTGCTGCGCTCGCCGGGCGCCAGGGCCATGACTCCGGAGCTGGTGGCGGCCTTCGTGGGCTTGCAGGGCGGGAAGCGGGAGGCCTGGCCGAGGGAGCTGCGGGCCCGCGGGCGGGAGCTGCTCAACGACTTCATCGCCCACCAGCTCGGGCGGCGGCTCAAGTCGGTGAGCTTCATGGAGCAGGTGGGGACGGATTAAGGAATGGCGATGCCTCACGACGTGGTCTGCCTCGGCGAAGCGCTGGTCGACTTTCTCCCCGACGCCCGGGGCCAGAGGGTGCGCGAGGTCCAGCGGTGGACGCCGCACGTGGGCGGAGCGCCGGCGAACGTGGCGGTGGGCGTGGCGCGGCTGGGCGGGAAGAGCGCGCTGGTGGGCGTCACCGGCGACGACGAGTTCGGCCACCTGCTCAAGACGCGCCTCTCCGCGGAGGGCGTCGACACCCGAGCCCTGCGCCAGACCACCGAGGGGAAGACGGGGCTGGGCTTCGTCTCCCTGACCCACGACGGCGAGCGCAGCTTCACCTTCTACCGGCAGCGGCCGGCGGAGTCGTTCCTGGGGCCCGGGGACGTCGAGCGCGCGCGCTCGCTGCTCGACGCCGCGAAGGTGCTGCACCTGGGCACCAACTCGCTGTTGCGTCCCGCCGCGCGGGCGGGGGCGCTCGAGGCGGCGGCGCGGGCGTCGAGGGCCGGCCAGCTCGTCTCCTGCGACCCGAACCTGCGGCTCCACCTGTGGCCGAAGCCGGCGATCTTGAAGGGGCTCCTCGGCCGCCTGCTGCCCCGGTGCGCGGTGGTGAAGCTCTCGCACGAGGAGATCGCCTTCGTCACCGGCACCAGCCGGGTGGAGAAGGCCCTCGACGTGCTCCACGGGTGGGGCGTCCAGCTGGCGGTCGTCACCCTCGGCGCTGACGGCGCGGCGTTTCGCTTCGGCGGCTCGCGCGGCCGGGTGCCGGCGCAGAAGGTGGACGTCGTGGACACCACCGGCGCGGGCGACGGCTTCACCGCGGGCCTGCTCTTCGGCCTCACCCGCGCCTGCGCCCGCCGCGCGCAGCTCGAGCGCCTGAGCTTCGAGAAGGTCGAGCGGCTGGTGGCCTTGGGCTGCGTCATCGGCTCGTCGGTGGTGCAGAAGCTCGGCGCCGTCGACGGCCTGCCCCAGGCGCACCGGGTGCGCGGGGCGCTCCGAGCCGCGCTTCGCTGACACTCGGTGTCTGAGTCGGTTTCGCGCCCACTGCGACGGCCCGTACGGGTTTCCCTCGCGAAGGGGGGTCGTTTCGCTACAGTCCAGAAGGCCGTCTTCTCACCTCTGGAGGGGCACCCCGATGAAGCGAACCATTCTCCTGGCCGCCATGGCCCTGGCCGCGTGCGGCCCCTCGACGTCCCGGTACGAGCAGACGCAGCAGCCGGTGACGCCGACGGGCACCATCTACGTGCGCGTGCTCGACGGCAACACCCTCTCGCCGCTGGCCGGCGTCTCGGCCAAGGTGCTGGGCGTCGACACCCCGCTCACCTCCGGCGCCGACGGGGTCATCGTGCTCAAGAACGCGGTCGTCCTTTCGAGCTACCTGTTCATCCTCGAGTCGCCCGACTACGTGCGGCAGTTGGTGTCGATGACGCTGCCGGGCACCACCGGCAACTCGCCGCTGCAGAACCCCGTCGCCAGCACCACCGTCACGATGGTGAAGGGCGACGGTGAGATCAAGGGCGTGCTCCTGCTGCCCACCGGCAAGCCGGCGGCGAACGCGTCGGTCTACGTCGATCAGCGCCAGTCGGGCGCGGGAGAGTCGATCGCCACCGCCACCGTCGGCGCGGACGGCACCTTCGACCTGAAGGGCCTGGGCTCGCGCACCACCGGCATGAGCCACACCGTGATCGCGCAGTGGTACGACGAGAACGGCGACGGCCAGGCGGACTACTCGGCCTTCAGCAGCAGCGTCTCGGTCTTCACCGGCTCGGTGGCCCGGGTGTTCATGACCTACGGCAGCCTCGGCCAGCGCATCGTCGCCACCAACGTCGCCGACGCGGAGCTGCCGCCGGGCGAGGACATCAAGTTCACCTTCGCGCTGCCGATCCTCCCGTCGAACCTGAACGGCGCGGCGGGCAGCGCCTTCACCCTCACCGATCTGAACCGGAACAGCGTCAACGTGGCGATCGAGCCGACCTACGCGGCCGACGGCGTCAACGTGAGCATCAAGCCCGCGGGCGGCGCCCAGCTGGTGGCCGGCGATCGCTACACCATCGCGGGGAACGTCACCCAGGCGAGCGCGGGCGGCACCTCCAACACCAACGCCACCACCAACTTCAGCCTGAGCTACACCTTCCAGGTCCGCCCCTCGACCGTCACTCCCATCACCAGCCAGGTGCAGAACCTCACGGTGTGGAACCCCAACTTCTCGACGACGGTGGCCATGACCCAGTTCAACTGGAACACGAACAGCTTCGCCCTGGCGTGGGACGGCGTCACCGGCGTCACGGCCTACAACGTGTACGCCAAGGACACGAACTCGAACCCGGCCTACGTGCTGGTCGGCAGCGTCACCAACAACGCGGCGCCGCGGGTGCAGGTGACCGTGAGCCTGCCGAGCGCCTTCGACGCGAACCCGGCGGACGGCTCGAACCAGCCCCTGTCGATGAAGAACAAGGTCACCTTCGCGGTGGTGCCGGTGGACGCCTACGGCAACTGGGCGCCGCTCTCCTCGGCGGCGACCAAGCAGGTGGAGGACAACGTGCCGCCGCAGACCACGGCCAACCCGCTCTCGCGCATCACTCCGCTGGGAACCTCGTGGCCCTTCAACAACTACGTCGACGCCATCAACGACGACCCGGCGAACCCGAGCACGCTGCAGTTCCGCGTTTCCTACAACGAGCCGATGGATCTCCAGTCGCAGCCGACCTTCACCGGCGCGACGGCGATCACCGCGTCCTGGGTCTGGGAGGGCACGAGCGGCAACACCACCTCGGGCATCCTCACGCTGAGCATCGCGGCCGGCGGCGACGGTTCGGGCCCCTTCAGCATCCGCGGAGGCAAGGACATGAACGGCAACGTGCTGGTGAACGCGGACATCGTCGGCTCGTTGTCCGGCATGAAGGAGCTGCTGGTGAACGGCAGCTTCGAGGACGCCAGCGGGGCTTGCCAGACGAACGGTTGGACGCTCGCTCACACCTCGAGCATGCCGGACCCGACCGCGGTTCAGGGCGCGGCCAGCTCGGGTCGCTGCTCGGTCTTCGTCGGGGCTCCCGCGGGCGTGGCGGCGGCGACCGGCGCGTCGCGGATCACCCAGGACGTCACGCTGCCCTCGCTCCCCGCGAGCACGAACTGGGACCTCATCGCGCGCGCCTGGTACCGGAACGTCTTCACCGACCCGGCCACCGGCACGCCGACGATGTACCAGCGGTGCCGCCTGACGGACACCGCGGGCGCCGTTCAGAGCACCATCGTCACCAACACGGCGTACTTCCGCGACTCGTCCAGCAACATGAGCAGCTACAGCTACGACTACCGGTTCCTCTCCAGCGGCAACTTCACGGGGAGCGTGGCCCGCTTCGTCTGCGAGGCGGACAACACCGCGGCCGCGGTCGTCAACGGCGGCATGTACGTCGACGACCTGTCGCTGGTGCTGTTCAAGCAGGGCTCGATCTAGAGCGCTGGCCAGCGAGCGCGGCGGCGGAGCAGGGGGCCGAGCACGAGCCCCAGGCCCAGGCCCGACAGGTGCGCCACCCAGGCCACGCCGGGCAGGCCGAGTGACCACTCCAGGGCCTCCACGGCCAGGCGCACGACGATGGCCACCCACAGGGGCACCGCCACGGCCACGGTGGGCAACAGGAACACCTTCAGCTTGGCCCTGGGCTGGAGGAAGACCGACAGGCCCATCAGCCCGGCGATGGCGCCCGAGGCGCCGCCGATGAGGGCATCTGGCTCGGAGGCGAGGCCCTGGGCCCAGGTGGTGGCGGCGCCCAGCGCGGCGAGGAGCGGGAGGAAGGCCCAGCGGGGCAGGCGCTGCTCCACCGCGTTTCCGAAGGCGAGGAGGAAGGCCAGGTTCCCCACCAGGTGCCAGTCGCCGAAGTGGGCCAGCGGCGCGGTGAACAGGCCGGGCCAGAGGGGCTCGGAGGGGTTCCAGGCCAGGCTCGACGCCTCGCGGCCAAAGCCATCGAGCCCGTAGGCGGCCACCAGGCCCGCGGCCCAGAGCCAGGTGAGCCAGGGCGTCTTCTGGCCCTCCACGTCGGCCATCAGGGGCACGCCCGCCGCGGCCAGCGCCGCCTCGCCCAGCGAGACGTTGGCCTTCAGCTCGTCGCCGGGCGCCTTCTCGGCGAGGCCCTGGGCCAGGGCCTTCTGCTCCTCGGGCGAGAAGCTCTCGAAGGCCCTCCGGCGGGCCAGGGCCTTGGCGCGCACCGAGAGGGTGCGCACGTCCTGGGCGTCGAGCCACGCGGTCTCGCAAGCAGGGCACCGCTCGATCCACGCCTCCAGCCGCTCTACCCGCCAGGGCGCCATGGGCGCGGCGCAGTCGGGGCAGGCGCGGGCGCGGGCGAAGGCGCCGGAGCCCGCGCGCGTCTCGAGCGAGAGCACCAGCGCGGTGCCCGGCGCGAGCAGCTCCAGCTCGCCGGGCGTGACGAGGAGGCCTCGGCAGTGGGGGCAGGCCCGGCCGCCGTTCCCCGCCACCAGCTCGCGGGGATGATCGGGGCACCGGGCCATGCGGTGCGCCTAGAAGTTGAAGTTGACCGTCACCATGATCTGGAAGACGGCCTCTTCCTGGATGCGGAAGCGGCGCCCGACGCGATCGGTGCGGAAGTCGTACGACGGGTTCAGCTCGTCGGGGTGGGTGGTGACGTCGACGACCTGGTTGCCGTCGTGGTCCTTCCCGATGTTCTCGTAGGTGAGGAAGTGCTCGGTGACGTAGCCGTAGCGGGCGTAGGCGCGCAGGAGGATGAACTCCGCGGCCTGGGCCACGATGCCGGCCTGCCCGCCCGCCTCGGCGTAGTCGCTCGTGTACATGAGCTTCCCGAACAGGTCGCTCATCTCGTTATAGATGCGGCCCTCCGAGTGGTAGGTGCCGTAGCCGCGGATGTCGAAGGCGAAGCGCTGGAAGCGATCGGCGCGCTCGAAGAGGGTGAGCTCGCTGCCGAAGACGAAGCCGCCCACGTGCTGCGGCTGCACTCCCTGCTCGTCGCGGCCCCAGTACTGCACCCCGTTCACCACGATGTCGCAGTTGCCCGGGTGGCCCATCGCGGGGGCGGTGAGATCGTCGCAGTTCGAGTACTGCTTCCCCGACTTGTAGGGCAGCGTGTAGTGGATGCCGAAGTAGGGCTCGAAGACGCCGCCCAGCCGCTTGGAGACCGCGGTCGAGAACTTGTAGCGGTGCACGCCGTCGCCCATGCCGCCGCGGTTGGACGCGCCGGTCATGTTGGCGCCGGTGACGGGGTTCTGCGGCATCAAGAGCGCGGAGGTGGGCGCGGTGTAGTCGAAGCGCAAGACCCAGGTCGGCTTGGTGTCGTCCTTGGCCTGCACGAAGGGCGCGAAGGCGAGGCCCACGGTCAAGTCGCCGAGGCCGCCGCGGTAGGAGGCCTGGCCGTTGTCGATCTCGAAGAGCCGGCCGGTGCCGAGGCCGGGCGTGGTGCAGAGCGAGCCGTCGGCGTTGGAGCAGTTGCGGTAGATGGACGTGTTGTCCTTGGTGGTGCCGCCGGAGAAGCCCCAGGAGCGGTCCTGCCCGAAGACGATGGGCACGCCGACGTGGAGCTCGACGTCGTGGTACAGGCCGATGTGCAGGTCGATGCCGAGCTTCTGCTCGATCATCGTGTAGCGGAGCTCCGAGATGTCCTCGGTGGTGCCGCCCTGGTACCACTCACGGACGATCTTCGCGCGGTCTTGCGTGCGGTCGTAGGTGAAGTTCATGAACATCCCGAACGGGTCCTTGTCCTCGAGCGAGGACGCGACCCGGGTCAGCTCGGCGGCGGAGGCCGAGGTGGCACCAAGGAACACCACCAGGATGTACGAAAGAGAACGCATCGCCCGAGGGACGGTAGGCCCAAGAGCGGGTCCAATCAAGGAATCGGCGCGGGGCGGGGACGCGGAGGTGTGCCGGGGCGGAAACGAACGCCTTGCTCAGCCGCCGACGGCGCGATCCTGGGGCATCAGCCCGCGCAGCCTGGCGATGGCCTGCTCGAGGGCGGCCTTCTGCGACGCCGGGAGGCTCTTGCGCTCGGTCTGGTGGCTCTCGAAGGGATCGATGACCTTGTCGCCCTTCTGGAGCTGGTAGTGCAGGTGCGGGGCGAAGGAGTGGCCGGTGTTGCCGCTCTTGGCGATGACGTCGCCGAGCTTGATGGCGCGGCCCACGGCGGCGTTCTTCTCGAGCTCGGAGAGGTGGAGGAAGAGGGCGGTGCGGCCCTGGCCGCCCTTCTCGGCGACCTGGAGGCAGTTGCCGTTGGAGCGGAAGTTCCAGTTGGCGCGCTCGACGACGCCGGAGAAGGTGGCCCGGACCGGCGTGCCGACGGGAGTCTTGAAGTCGACGCCCCGGTGGCCGCGGCCGTCGCGCAACAGCGAGGTGACCTGCTCCCACGAGTCGACCGGGCCGTCGACGAGGCGCTTCTCCAGCTCCTCGCCGTCGGCCTGGTAGAAGCGCGGGAAGGCCTCGCCCGGGGCCTTGAAGCGATAGGCCTCGAGCGTCTTGCCGAGCTTGTGGCTGGTGAAGCGGACCGCGTGCACCAAGGGCTCCTGGCCGTCGCGCTCCTCGTAGACCACCGAGATCGTGTCGCCCTTCACCAGGTCCTGCGGGACGCGCAGCCACCACACCAGCGAGCGGTTGACGACCTGGGTGAGAGCGGAGCCGACGGGCTTTCCGACGGCGCCGATGACCGCGGACTCGAGGGGGCCGGCGATGGTGGCGGTGAAGCCCTTGAGGCCTCCTCCGTTCATGCTGAGCGGAGTCGAAGCCTGGGCCACCTGCGGTGTCCGGTCGGCGGCGGTCGGGGCAGGCGAGCCCACGCTCGGCGCCGCGGGGAGGCCCATGATTCCGCCGGGGCTGGCCGCGGCGGCGGCGGCGAGCGCGTCGGCGGGCTGGGCTTCGG
>JBBIOE010000226.1:0-12236 GCA_037443525.1 Archangiaceae bacterium
CCACTGCCGCCGCCGACGCGCGCGCCGGACTTCGCCGGGCCCGAGGCGTTTCGCGCCCAGCCGGCGGCACCGCCAATTCCCTCGTCCGCGCGCACACCGGACGTCGCTGGGCCCGAGGCGTTTCGCGCCCAGCCGGCGGCACCGCAAGTTTCCCCGTCTGCGCGCACGCCAGCCCTCTCCGGACCGCCCGCGAGAGCGACGCCGGAAGCGCCGCCCGCCGCGCCCGCAAGACACCGCGCGTCGCCGGTGGCCCGGCGCATGGCCGAGGAGCTGGGCCTCGATCTCTCGAAGGTGCAGGGCTCGGGGCCGCAAGGCGAGGTGCTGCGCGCCGACGTCGAAGCCGCCGCGCAAGCCCGCGCCGCGCCGCCGCCTCCTCCTCCGCCGAGCCGCGCCAAGGTGCCCTTCGACGTGGCCTCGATGCGCAAGGCCATCGCCGACACCATGGCGCGGTCGAAGCGGGAGATTCCCCACTACTACCTGGGCACGGAGATCGAGCTGTCCCGCGCCATGGCGTGGCTCGAAGCGGCGAACGAGAACCGGAGCGCGGCGGAGCGGCTGTTGCCGGCGGCGCTCCTGCTCAAGGCGACGGCGGCGGCGCTGGTGAAGGTGCCCGAGCTCAACGGCACCTACGAAGCGGGCGCCTTCCGCCCATCGCCCGCGGTGCACCTCGGCGTGGCCGTCCACCTGCGCGCGGGGGGGCTGTTGGCGCCGGCCATCCTCGACGCGCAGGCGCTGGGCGTGGAGGCGCTGATGGCCCGCCTCGCCGACCTGGTGGCCCGCGCCCGCGACGGCGGCCTCAAGGCGACGGAGCTGTCGGCGTCCACGGTGACGGTGACGAACCTGGGCGAGCTGGGCGTCTCCACCGTCTTCCCGGTCATCCTCCCGCCGCAGGTGGCGATGGTGGGTTTCGGGAAGGTGGCGCTCAGGCCGTGGGTGGTGGACGGCGCCATCGGCCCGAGGCCCGTGGTGGTGGCCTCGCTCGCCGCCGACCACCGGGTCAGCGACGGCCGCATCGGCGCCCGGTTCCTCGGCGCCCTCGACTCGCTCCTGCAGACCCCGGAGGCCTTGTGAGCCCACCCGACGTTCGCGCGCAGATCCTCGAGGCCCTCTCCGACGTGGCGCCGGAGGTCGACGCCGCGGCGCTCAAGGACGGCGTCCCGCTCCGCGACCAGGTCGAGCTCGACTCGATGGACTGGCTGCGCTTCTTCGGCGCCCTGGAGAAGCGGCTGGCGGTGAAGGTGCTCGAGCGCGACGCCCGGCGGCTGAACACCCTCGCGGATCTGGTCCGCTACGCGCAGGGGCAGCTCCAGCCGAAGTGACGACGTTCGGCGCGTACCGCAACCGTTCACCCTGAGCGGAGTCCTGAGGATTCGTCACATCTCGACGCGTCACCGTTCAGCCCGAGCGGAGTCGAGGGCCGGCGAGCCTCCGGAATCCGAGTTGGCTCACTGTCGGGCGTGGGCGTCCAGCGAGGCCGCGACCTCGGAGGCCAGCGTCACCCTGGCCTGCCGCGGGAAGATCTTCTCCAGGAGCAGGCGGTGCACCTCCTCGTCCCGGTCCGCGCAGCCGTCGGCCACCACCACCATGCGGTAGTCGAGGTCGGCGGCGCAACGCACGGTGGAGAGCACCACGCCGCTGGTGGCCACGCCGAGGAGGATCAGCGTTTCGAGCTGCCGTGCCCGAAGGATCTGCTCCAGGTCGGTGCCGGTGAACGCGCATACGCGGTGCTTCACCACCAAGAGGTCGCCAGGCTTCGGGCGCACGCCGTCGATCACGTCGCCGCCTTGGGTGTCGAGGTACCCGCCGCTCTTGGTGATGAGGGCGTGCGCGGAGTTCCTCGGGCTCAGCTCGGGGTAGCCGGGGCGGTAGCCCATGACGACGTAGATGACCGGGACCAACGCCTTCCGAGCGCTCTCCAGGAGGGCCTTGGCCGGCTCCACCACCGCCGCGCCAGCGTTGCCGTACATGGCGAGGATCGGCGCTTGGTAGTCCAGCACCAGCACCGCGCTGCGCGAGAGATCGACGGACAGCATGGCTCGCGGGAACCTAACGCCCGTGCTCGAGCGCCGCGGCGGGCCCGTCGCCACGCACGTAATCGGCGACGCGTCACAACCGCTCGTCGATGGCCCGGTTGCTCATCTCATCCGCGGCGCGGTTCATCTCCCGCGGCACGTGCACGAGCTTCACCCGCTCGAACTCGTTCAACAGCTGCAGGGCCTCGTCGTAGAGCGGCCGCAGGCTCGCGCTCTTCACCTGGTAGCGCCCGCCGAGCTGCCGAATCATCAGCTCCGAGTCGGCGAACACCTCGACCTCCGCCACCCCGAGCTCCTTGGCGCGGCGCAGGCCCAAGAGGAGCGCCGTGTACTCCGCGAAGTTGTTGGTCTGCACGCCGAGGAACTTGCCCAAGCGGTCGATGACCTGGCCCGACGGCTCCACCAGCACCGCCCCCGCGCCCGCCAGCCCCGGGTTTCCCCGCGCCGCGCCGTCCGAGTAGAGCCGCACCCGCGAGACCGCCGGCACCGGCGCCGGCGCCTCGCGCTCCTCGCCACGCGCCTCCACCGCCGCCGCCGCGCGCTCCAGGATCTTCAACAGCCGCTGCCGATCGAGCTGCGGGAACGCGCCCAGCGTCGACACCAGGGGCTCCTCGCGCGCGATGAAACGCACCACGCTGGCCGCGAGCGACCGTCCGGTGAGCGCCGCGCCCGCCGGAGTGCCCACCGCTCTTCGCCGACTCACGACGCGGGCTTGGCCTCGAACGCCTCGGCCGCGTAGATGATGCGCTGGCACGAGGGGCACACGTCGTAGCCCTTGGAGGCGAGCAACGTGTTGTAGAGCTGCGAGCGGATGTTCATGCGGCAGCCGCCGCAGACGCCCGGCGCCGTGGCCGAGACCATCGCCGGCATGCGCTTCTTGCGAATGGTGTCGTAGCGGCGCAACAGCGCGGTGTCGACCTTCAGCACCGTGCCCTCCGCCGCGCTGCGCTTGCCGTCGAGCGCCTTCACGTTGGCCTCGGCCTCGGCGAGCTTCGTCTTCTGCGAGCTGATGCGCGCGGTGAGGTCGGCGGCCTTGGTCTGGAACTCCGCCTCCTTCGCCTTCGCCACCTCGCGCTGCACCGCGGCCTGCTTGCCCAGCTCGACGAGCTCCTCGCCCATCGTGGTCTGGCCCTTCTTCGCGATGTCGATCTCGCGGGCCAGGGCCGAGTACTCACGGGTGGTGCGCTGCTCGGCGAGCCGCGCCTCCCACTTCCGCACCTTGTCCCGGTCCTCGACGATCGTCTGCTCGAGCTGAATGCGCTGCCGCTCGAAGTCTTCCAACTTGCTTCGCTCGGCGTCGACTGCGCTCTTCGCCTGGGCGAGCTGCTTCTCGAGCTCGGCGATGTCGCGAGGGTAGGCCTCGGCGGTCTTTCTCAGAGCGGCGATCTCGAGATCGACGTTCTGCAGGGTCACCAACGCCAACAGTTTCTCGCGCAAAAAAGGCCTCCGTACGGTCCGGGTGGACCCGGCTCGCGCGGATTACCTCAAAGAACTCCGATGATCCAACGGCTTTCGAAGCCGCGTGAAATCTTCCCTGCCTCCCGCTCGTTCAACGGGCAGGGAGGAAGCCGATGTCCGAGCCCGAGCAGAGAGCGCCGAACACTCCGCGCCAGAGCGCCCAGACCAAGCCGACCCTCGCCGTCCGGCGACCGCGCGGGCTCTCGCGCCTGAACCGGCAGGAGTGGAGCGAGGTGCTCCGCGTGATTCGGGAGCTCGCGCACAAGCCCCCACCTCCCCCGAACATCGAGCGCTGACCTCAGGAGACTTACGGCTCCTCTTCGGCCTCTTCGTCCTCGGCGGGCTCGATGGCCTCGAGCTCTTCGTCTTCGGACGCGGCGGCCTCCTCGACCGCGGGCTCGACCTTGGCGACGATCTTCGGCGCCGCCGAGAGCCGGCTCTTCCTCTCCGACTTACCCGTGGTGGCCTGCGCTTCCTTCTGATCGGCCCCGCACTTCGGGCAGACCGGATCGGGCTTGCGCATGTCGTAATACTTGGTGCCGCACTTGTGGCAGGTGAACTTGGTGCCGAAATCCTTCGCGGGCATGGCGTTGAATACTCCTTGGAGGAAGGGTGGGCGGGCGCGGCTTCGTAGTGTTCAAGCGATTCCAAGTCAACGGCGAGCGCGCTAGCCTTCGTCGGTCGATCTTCTGGTAGAAGGGCCGGACGCCTCGTGAACGTCTCCTGCAACAAGTGCGGCAAGAAGTACGTGATCGCCGACGAGAAGGTCGCCGGCAAGGCGTCAGTCAAGATCCGCTGCAAGCAGTGTCAGAACCTGATTCAGGTCTCCCTGGCAGGCGCCGCCGCCGCGGCCGCCCCCGCGCCCATGCAGGCGGCGGTGCAGGTCGCCATCGGCGGCGAGGGCTACGGCGGCGAGCAGCAGGAAGAGCGCACCCGCATGATGCCCGCCCCGGACACCACGTCGGCGTGGTTCGCCATGGTGGCCGGCAAGCAGGTAGGCCCCATGGACTTGAAGGGGCTCTCGGTGAAGGTGAGCGCGGGCGAGATCACCCTGCGTACGTACCTGTGGAAGAACGGCATGGCGGAGTGGAAGCGGGCCAGCGACGTGCCCGAGGTCTCCACCGTCTTCGCCGGAGTGAGCGTCGGCGCCACCGCCACCGGCCCCACCCAGGCCGCGCCGGAGACCAGGCGGGCGAACGTTCGCAGCGCGCCAGCCGCTCAGAAGGACGTGGCCCTCGCCAACGAGACCCCGGTGCCCGAGCAGCCGGTGATCGCCGCGGTGCCCAAAGCCGTGGCCAGCGCGAGCCTCGCCTCCGACGGCGGGCTCAACGGCCTGTTCGACGACATCTCCGCCGTCAACAAGACGGGCGAGCCGCAGGACCAAGAGGCGTCCGCCGGCGCGCAGGCCGGCGATTCCGACCAGCAGGGGCAGGCGGCCCAGGCGCCGCCGGGCGTGGACCCGTTCTCGCTGGTCGACTCGTCGGGTTCGGCCGACCTGCCGCCGCCCGGTGAGGCGACGCGCTTCTTCATCGCCCAGGCCGGCGTCAACAAGCGCAACCCGCCGTGGAAGATCGCGCTCTTCGTGGTCGGCTTCATCGGCCTGCCGGTGTCGCTGCTCTACCTCTTGTCCTCGCTGCACGTGGTGAACCTGGAGATCACCCGCACCACCGAGGACGGCAAGGTCGTGCAGGAGAGCTTCTTCTCTCCGGGCGGCATCACGGGCCTGAAGGATCTCCTCTCCGGCGACGCCAAGCGCAAGCGCGAGGAGGCGGAGCAGAAGGCCAAGGAGGCCGAGGCCCTCGCCGCCAAGCAGAAGGCCGACGCCATCGCGCGCGCCAAGGCCAAGGCCGACGAGAAGGACGACGACAACAACCCCTTCAAGTCCGTCAAGCACGACCCGAACCTGCAGGCCTTCTACCAGGACCAGGGCTTGAAGAACTCGGTGGTGCCCAAGGTGCGCCGCACCGAGGACGGCCAGGGCCAGGCGGTGAACCAGACCGGCGGCCTCTCGCCCGAGGCCATCGGCAAGGTGGTCGCCGGCAGCAAGGCGTTCGCCGCCTGCATCGACCAGGCGCTGCGCCGGAACCCGAACCTCGCGGTGGGCGCCATCACGGTGACGCTCACGGTGGGCGGCTCGGGCGCGGTGAAGAGCGCCGGCATCGACCCCAAGAAGCACGAGGGCAGCGACTGGGCGCAGTGCATGATGAGCGCGGGCAAGCGGCTCACCTTCCCGGCCTCCGACGGCGAGACCGAGGTGCAGCTGCCCTTCAAGATCGGCGTGGCCGTCAGCCCTTAGAAGGCAGCCGTCGGCGTCCTTGCATCGCGCGTTCAAACCTTGGAAGGTGCGCGCCGCATGTACCTGGGCAAAGTCATCGGCACCGTGGTGGCCACCAAGCGGGTGACGGGCCTCGAGGGTGCGCGCTTCCTGCTCGTGCAGCCGCTCGATCACCACCAGAAGCCCGCCGGGCCGGTGGAGGTGGCGGTCGATCGCGCCTCGGCGAGCCCCGGCACGCTGGTCTTCCTCGAGGGCAGCCGCGAGGCGGCCCTGGCGTGCGACCCCTGGTTCGTGCCGGTCGACTCCGCCATCGTGGGCATCGTGGACGAGGTCGACGCATGAACCTCTGCAAGGTGCTGGGCACGGTGGTGGCGACCGAGAAGCACCCGTCCTTCCACGCCCGGAAGATCCTGGTGGTGCAGCCCCTCGACGAGCACCAGCAGCCTTTGGGCAAGAGCTACCTCGCCATCGATCACACCAGCTGCGCCGGCAAGGGCGACGTGGTGCTGGTGATGAACGAGGGCTCGGGCACCCGCCAGGTCATCGGCGACAAGGGCGCGCCGATCCGCTCGCTCATCATGGGCGTGGTCGACCAGGTGAGCCTCGGAGAGCGCTGATGCCGAAGGCGCCGCTGCCCAAGCTCCGCGCCGAGGTGGTGGAGACCTCGCGCCGCCTGCACCGGAACGGCTGGGTGGCGAACCACGACGGCAACGTGTCGGTGCGCCTCACCGGCGACCGGCTGCTCATCACCCCCACCGCGGTCTCCAAGCTCGACGTCGACGCGGCGATGCTGCTCATCGTCGACCGGGCGGGGAAGGTGCTGGAGGGCCAGCGCAAGGCCTTCTCCGAGCTGGAGCTGCACCTGGCCGCCTACCGCGCCCGCCCCGAGGTGGAGTGCGTGCTGCACGCGCACCCGCCGCACGCCACCGCCTTCGGGCTGGCGGGGCTGGAGCTGACGCCCATCGCCATGCCGGAGATCGTCGTCTCGCTCGGCGATCGCATCCCCACCCTGCCCCGCGCGATGCCCAAGACCGAGGAGAACGTGCGCCTCGCCGAGGCCGCCGCCGGGCAGTTCGACGCCTTCCTCCTCGCCGGGAACGGCGTGCTCACCCTGGGCGCGTCGCTCGAGCAGGCGCTCTTGCGCATGGAGCTGGTCGAGCACTACGCGAAGATCCTCACCGTGGCGCGGCAGCTCGGGCCGGTGCCGCCCCTGCCCAACGCCGACCTGGCCAAGCTGCTCGAGGCGCGGGCCAAGGCGGGCCTGGGCCCGCAGAAGAGACCGGTCGAGGGCGCGGCGAAGAAGAGCGCCTGAGCCTCCGAAGCGCCTCGGGCGACTACCCCTTGTCCCCCTTGGTCGCGGAGCGGCAGACCAGCTCGCAGCGGTCTCCCGAGCTGGTGGTCACCCCCTGGGCCAGGGCGCGCATCATCAGCGCCCCCACCCCGAAGAAGCTCAAGACCACCATCGCCACCGCGACCAGGGCGCCCATCGAGGGCGAGCGAAGTTGATTGGAGAACATGTCCGCCTCGTAATGCATCGAACGCACCGCGTACGTCAGCGGTGGCGCACTGGCCCCGCGGCCAGGTGCCGCGCTCGCATCGGCCGCGGCGAGGTGCAGGTTCCGCGCGGTGAGCCGAGGCTCTAGAGCAGCTCGAGCAGCGCCCGGGTCACGTCGGTGGTGGACAGGCTGCCGCCGAGATCCCTGGTGGTGCGCCCCTCGCGCACCAGGCGCTCCACCGCCGCCTCGACGTCCACGGCCGGCTTCTCCAGCCCCAGCTCGCGCAGCATCAGGGCCACGGTGAGGAACATCGCGGTTGGGTTCACGATGCCCTTTCCCGCGATGTCCGGCGCGCTGCCGTGCACCGGCTCGAAGAGCGGCGTGGAGTCGGGGTTCAGGTTCCCGGAGGCCGCCACGCCCAGCCCGCCCGCCAGCGCCGCGCCCAGGTCGGTGAGGATGTCGCCGAAGAGGTTGGTGGTGACGATGACCTCGAAGTCCTCGGGCTTGAGCACCAGCTGCATCGCCAGCGCGTCGACGTACCAGGCCTTGGTGGCGATGCCGGGGAACTCACGGGCCACGTCGGCGAAGGTGCGGCGCCACAGCTCGTGCGCAGGGATGGCGTTCGCCTTGTCCGCCATCGCCACGCGGGTCTTGCCGTGCTTCTTCGCAAAGGTGAACGCCGCGCGAACGATGCGCTCCACGCCCTTTCGGGTGTTGATGTCCTCGCTGATGGCGATCTCGTCGGGCGTGCCCTTCTTGAAGTGGCCGCCCAGCGCGCCGTAGGGCCCCTCGGTGTTCTCACGGAACACCACGAAGTCGATCTCCTTCTTCCCCTTGCCCTTGAGCGGCGAGAGCCGGTCGTCGAGCAGCTTGCAGGGGCGGAAGTTGACGTAGAGGTCGAGCCCGAAGCGCAGGCCGAGGAGGATCTCGCGGGCGTGCGCGCCGTCCTTCACCCGCGGGTCGCCGATGGCCCCGAAGAGGATGGCGTCGTAGTCGTTCTTGAAGATCTCCAACTGCCCGGCCGGCAGCGCCACCCCGGTCTTCAGGTACCGCTCGGCGCCGAAGTCGAAGCGCTCCCACTCGAGGTCCAGCGCGTGCTTCTTCTTCAGGTGCTCGAGCACCTTCAGGCCCTCGTCGGCCACCTCGATGCCCGCGCCGTCTCCGGGGATGACTGCGATGCGCGCCATGTGGACTCCTGTGCGTGAAGAGGGCGCGACCATATGTAAAGGAGAGGAATTCGGCACCCTTCGACTCCGCTCACGGTGAACGGGGGACGGCTCAGGTCCGCCGCGCGGAGAGGGCGAGCGGCGCCCTGGCCTGCCCGGCGAACTCGCGCAGGGCCAGGTACTCGACGTAGCGGCACTGCACCACCAGCTCGTCGCCGAGCTTCAGCGGGGTGTTGCCCTGCGGGTGCAGCACCTCGGGCCCGCCCCCGCGCTTCATCGAGAGCGCGAAGCCGCCGAAGCGATCGCGCAGGGCCGACAGGTTCAACGGCGCCAGGGCCTCGTTCACCACGAAGGTCGACACCACCATCAGGTGCTCGCCCACGTGGAAGCTGTGCACGATGCGCGGGTCGAGCGCCGCCAGGGCCAGCGCGGGGGCCGCCAGCGCCGAGGTGGAGTGCGCCTCGGCCTCGAAGTTGTCGCGCACCCGCTCCACCAGGTCGTCGTCGAAGAGCCGAATCACCACCCGCACGTCGGGCTTCAGCTTCCGCGCGTCGAGGGCGATGTTGAGGTTCGCGAGATCGTCGTCGGTGGCGCACACCACCGCGTCGGCGTGCCGCACGTTGGTCCGCTCCAGCGCGCCGGGCCCGCGCACGTCGTCGACCAGCACCGCCGTCCCCTCGTCGCGCAGCACCTGGGCGAAGGGCGCGTCGGCGTTCTTCTCGATGACCACCACCTCCTTGCCCAGCCGCTTGAGCTCGGTGGTGACGCGGTAGCCGACCCGGCCCGCGCCGCAGACGATGACGTGGTTTCTCAGGCTCTCGGCGATGACCAAGGTCCACTCCCGATCGGCCCGCGCGCGGGCGTTGAAGACGTAGGAGAACCGCACCACCCCGTCCACCACGGTGGCGAGGCCGAAGGGCGGGATGAGCAGGTTCAGCACCACCAGCACCAGGTCGTCCACCGGCGGCAGCGACGGGTTGCCGAACAAGAGGAAGTACACGTGCTGGAGCGCGGCGAGGAACGACACCGGCTGCCCCGGCACGGGCGACGGGTAGCGCACGACGTAGATGAGCGGCACCGCGCCGAAGAGCAGCGCCACCAACAAGAGCGTGGTGCGGAAGCGCCTCAGCACCGCCCAGGCGAAGCGCGCCCGGCGCTCGAGGTCCCGGGACCGGCGCGCAGGCGCGCTCACGTCGCCTTGGCCTCGAGCGACTGCTCCTTCTTCCTCCGGCGCTCCACCAGCCACACGAGCAAGACGCCCACCTCGTAGCAGGCGAGCATCGGCCCGCCCATCAAGGCCAGGTTCACCGCGTCGCCGGTCGGCGTGATGACCGCCGCGAGAATGAGGCACACCACCAGCGCGTGCCGCTGGTACTTGAAGAGGAAGCCCGACGTCACCAGCCCCACCATGCCCAAAAGCATCATCACCAGGGGCAGCTCGAAGATGACGCCGAAGGCGAGCTCCAGCACCAGCACCAGCGTGAGCTGCTCGGTCATCGAGAGCATCGGCCGGGTCCAGTTGATGGCCTCGACCGAGGCCTGGCCGACGCCGAGCACCTTCTCCAGCCGCCAGGAGTCGCCGAAGTCGGCGGCGTGCTCTGGCGCGAGCTTCGTCAGGAGCGCGGCCGCGGCGTCGGCCTGGGTGCTCGCCTCGTCCCAGTCGCCCTTGGCGAAGGCCGCCACGGCGAGGTCCTTCTTCTGCATCGCCTCGAGCAGCACCGGCGTGGCCGGGTCGCCCAGGCCCACTCGGGCCGAGTCGATGAGCCGCCCCAGCCCCTCCAGCCGCGCCAGCACGTCGACGCTCTTCTTCGGCACCAGGGTGATGCCGAGCGTGCCCTCGGTGGTGCGCCCGTCGCCGGCCGCCTCGAGGTCACCCAGCGCCGAGCGGGCCAGGGCCCCGGCGTGCGCGACGTCGCCGAGCTTCAAGTAGCGCTGCACGTCCTCCTCGCGCATGCGGGCCGAGGCGAGCCGCGCGGTGATGGCCGTCGCGTCCTCCTTCTGCAGGAGGAACTGGAACATCGAGGGCAGGATGACGAAGTAGCAGAAGGCCGCGCCGCCGAGGAACGCCAGCGTGCCCATGCTGATGAAGGGGGTCGCGAGCTTGCGCTCCTTCACGTACAGCCCGGGCGAGACGAAGCCCCAGATCTGCCACAGGAGCACCGGCGTGGAGAGGAAGACGCCCGTGTAGAGGCCGATCTTCATCAGCACGTTGATCTCTTCGATCGCCGACGTGTAGACGAGCGACGAGGCATCGGCGGGCAGCGCGAGCAGCACCGGCCGCATCAGGAGCCCGTAGATCTCCCGCGCGAAGATGAGCGAGCCCGCGCCCAGCACCACCACCGCGATGGTGACCCTGAGCAGCCGCGACCGCAGCTCGGTCAGGTGCTCCATCAGGCTCATCTTGAATTCGTCGGGGGAGGACGGGGCGGCCATCGGGGTGGCGCCCCTTCTACTTGGGCTTCGCGGGGTCGGCCACGTCCGGCGCGGCGGGCGGCGCGGGTTCCTTCGCCGCGCTCTCGGGCGGCGGCGTCGAGGCCAGCGGCCGCTGGAAGACGGTGCTCGGCGGCTCGGCCTTGTCGAGCGCGGCGGTGAGCTGCGAGCGCCAGGCCTCGGGCTCCTTCATCGGCAGCTCCGGGTCGAGAGGCGAGCCCCGCGCCACCGCTCCGCCCTCGGGGGGACGAATGGCCGGGCCCTCGGGCGTGGGGGCGTCGTGCACCGAGACGTCGCGGTCCATGGTGTAGAACTCGCGCTCCACCACGGTGCGGACCTCGTCGGTCTGCTTGCGGAACTCCCGCATGAACTTGCCGATGCCGCGGGCAAGCTCGGGCAGCCGCTTCGGTCCGAGGACCAGGAGCGCGACTACGGCGATGACGACGAGCTCGCCCGAGCCGATGTTGAACACGACGCTCCTTGTAACCGCTCCACGACAGGGGAGCTACGGAACTCCCCCACGAACCGTCAGTGGGGACGGTAGGGCGTCGCGTTGCCGGGGCCGCAGTAGACGAAGGTGCCGTCGGGGCTTTTTCCTGCGCGGCGGAGCTGCTGGTAGGACAGGTTGGCACCGGAGCGCGAGGGCCCCAGGGTGGCGTCGTCGATGCGCAGCACCACGTTGGTGCCGTAGGCCATGCCGTCGAAGGTGTCGAGCAGGGTGCCGGTGACGAAGTACTTGCCGTTGCCGCAGCCGTTGTTGGCGATGCCGAAGTACGGGTAGCGCTCGTTCACCGCGAGCACCCGCACCTTGGCCTCCTCGACCATGCCGGCGGAGGCGAAGCGCGGATCCTTCCGGGCCTCCTCGACGTTCGAGGCGGGCATGATCACCGCGGTGCCGGCCTTCTTCGGCTCGGCCGGGGCGGTGTTGAAGATGGGGTTCATGTTGGCGTTCTGCACGGCGGCCTTCTCGACGGTGGTGGAGGCGGTGCTGGCGGTGGCGGCGGCGGCCTTCTCGACGGCGGCGGCGTCACCGGTGCGCACCACGCGGCGGGTCGACCTCTCCTCGCGCGCGGCCTCGGCCTCCAGGCGCCTGGCCTCGGCCTCGGCGCGCTTCTTGTCCTCGGCCTCCATGCGCTTGGCGTCGGCCTCGACGCGCTTCTTCTCCTCGGCCAGGCGCTTGTCCTCCTCGGCGAGGCGCTTCTTCTCCTCGGCCTCCAGCTTGGAGCGCTCGGCGAGGGCCTTCTTCTCCTCCGCCTTGCGCGCCTTCTCCTCCTCGGCGAGGCGCTTCTTCTCCTCGGCGTCGGCCTTCGCCTTGTCGGCGGACTCCTGCGCGAGGCGCTTCTTCTCCTCGGCGTCGGCCTTGGCCTTCTCGGCGGCG
>JBBIOE010000227.1:0-12164 GCA_037443525.1 Archangiaceae bacterium
GAGCGCTCGCCGCCACGGGCGCCGCCGGCGCCACGCTCTCCGGCTCGCGCTTGAGCTTCTTCAAGCTCGCCACCAGCTTGGGCATCACCTTGGCGTACGACTTGCGCACCTGCGCCTCGGGGCTCTTCACCGTCTGCGTGAAGACGCTCTTCTTCGACGAGAGCTCGAGCACCTCGAACGTCACCTCGCGCGTCTTGCCCTTGCCCGGCGCGGTGCGGAGGAGGCAGATGCTGAGCACGTTGCTCGCCCGCGCGGCCTCGTAGAGGCAGGCCCGCTGCGCCTCGGGCTCGGTCGTCGCGAGGCACGCCACCGCCTTGGAGCGGCCGCCGGCGCCCTTGGCCAGGACGTTCGCCTTGCCCAGCTGCTCGAGCAGCCCCTCCATCACCGTCGCCGCCGCCTCGTCGAAGGGCACGACGAGCGAGGCCGCCGGGGCCGGCGCCGCGCCTGCCGGCAGCGCCACCAGCGCCACGAGGAGCGCCGCGGCCACGCCCGCGCCGGCCGGGCCGAGCGCGCCCGAGCGCGGGCCCTTCGGCGCCGCCGGGCGCCGCCTTCGCAGCAGGAGCGCCGCCACGGCCAGCCCGAATAGCCCGGTGCCTGAGCCGTCCGTCGCGCCGCAGCCGCACGACCAGCCGTTGAGCGGCTCCTGCTCCGCCACCGGCTTCTCCACTCCGCCGGCGCTCGCCACCGAGGCTATGGCCGTGGCCGTGTTCCCCAGCGAGTCGGTGACGAGGATGACGTCGTTGACGCCGCCGGTGGTGCCGGCCCGGTACTCGCCGGTGCTGGCGTCGATGGAGCCGCCCGAGGGAGCGTCCTGGAGGCTCCAGGCGAAGCCCGTCGAGCTGCCGCCGCTGGCCTGGAACTTCGCCGTGCCGCCCCGCTCGACCGAGGTGGTGGCCGGCACGACGGTGATGCCCGCCGTCACCCCCACGCTCACCGTGGCGACGTTCATGAGCGCGTCCGTCACCTGCACCACGTCGGTCTTGCCGCCGGTGGGGCCGGCCACGTAGACGCCGGTGGACGGGTCGACGGCGCCGCCGGAGGGCGCGGAGGCCATGCTCCAGACGTAGGGCGCGCCCGCGCCGCCGCTGGCCGTCAGCCTCACCGTGCCCCTGGGCGGCGTCGCCTGCCCGGTGGGCGCGATGGAGAGGCTCGCGGTCAGCGTCACCGTGGCGGTGCCCACGTTGCCGAGCGCGTCCGTCACCTGCACCACGTCGGTGACCGAGCCTTGGGAGCCCGCGACGTAGGTGCCGGCGTCGGCGTCGATGGCGCCGCCCGAGAGCCTGCCGCCGGGCGCGAAGTCCCAGGCGTAGCCGCCGTCCGTCTGGCCGCCCTGAGCGGTGAAGCTGACGCGCGTGCCCGGCGGGCCGGTGGTGGTGGGCGGGCTCACCATGAGGCCGGGGCCGACGGTGATGGTGGCCTTGGCCACGCTGCCCACGTTGTCGCGCACCTGGATCTCGTCGACCACGTTGCCCTTGGCGCCGGCGGTGTAGACCCCCGAGGTGGAGTCGATGCTCCCCTGCGACGCGTTGTTGCTGAAGGACCAGGTGAAGCCGGCGCCGGTGCCGCCGGTGGCGGTGAAGACGAGGCGCTCCTTGGGCACCGCGCGCGCGGTGGTGGGCGTGACGGCCAAAGACGGCAGCACCTGAATGGAGAAGGTGGCGGTGTTGGCGTCGGAGTCGATGACCTTCACCACGTCGGTGACGCCGCCGGTGGGCCCGGCGGTGTAGATGCCGGTGGTCGAGGTGAGCGTGCCACCGGAGTTGTTGGTGATGAGGAGCCAGTTGTAGCCGGTGTTGCTCCCGCCGGTGGCGCTGAGGAGCGACACCTGCTGCGGCGCGAGCGGCGGCGCCGGCGAGGCCGAGACGCTCACCGCCGGGCCGACGGCGATGGCGAGGGTGGCCACGTTCCCCAGCGCGTCGGTGGCCTGAATCACGTCGCTGACGCTGCCGGTAGCCCCGGGCACGTACTTGGCGGCGCCGTTGCCCTGGTCGGTGACCGTGCCTCCGGAGGCGTTGGCGGCCAGGCTCCAGGTGTAGGGCACGCCCGCGCCGCCGGTGGCCGTCACGGTGACGCCCAGCGCCTGCTTGGGGGTGACGCTGGTGGCGCTCGCCACGAGGCTCACGCCGGGCCCGACGGTGATGGTCGCGAGGCCCGTGTTGCCCAGCGAGTCCGTGGCCGTGACGACGTCGGTGACGCCGCCGTCGGCGCCGGCCTGGTAGGCGCCGGAGCCTGGGCCCACCGCGCCGCCCGAGCCGTTGGTGGAGAGGGCGAAGGAGAAGCCCGCGCCGCTGCCGCCGCTGGCGGTGAAGGTGCGGGTCGCCTTCGGGGGGAGCGTGACGGTGGCCGGCGAGACGGAGACGCCCGCGGTGACGGTGACGTCGGCGTCCTTCACGTTGCCCAGCGAGTCCACCACGTGCACGCGATCTGGCGGGTTGGCTCCAGTGGGAATCGGGCCCGCGACGTAGGTCTGGGTAGCGGGGTCGAAGCTGGCGCCGGTGTGGTTGACGGTGAGCGACCAGACGAAGCCGGTGCCGCTGCCGCCGCTGGCGGTGAAGACCTGCGTGCCGCGCGGAGGCAGCGAGGGCGAGCCGGGGGTGATGGAGAGCGCGGTGGTGACGGTGATGTCCACGGTGGCGACGTTGCCCAGCGAGTCCGTCACCGTCACCCTGTCGACGGCCTGCGAGGTCCCAGCCTTGTAGGCGCCGGTGGCGGCGTCGAGCGTGCCGCCGGAGGCGTTGGTGGTGAAGGCCCAGCTGTAGCCGGTGCCGCTGCCGCCCGCCGCCTGGAGGGCGAGGGTCTGGCTCGGGGGCAGGGAGGCCGACGAGGGGGTGATGCTCACCGCGGCGGTGACGGTGACGTTGGTGGTGCCGACGTTGCCGAGCGAGTCGGTGACCTGCACCACGTCGGAGACGCCTCCGGTGGCGCCGGCGGTGTAGGCGCCGGTGGTGGGCCCGATGCTGCCGCCGGAGTTGTTGGGGGAGAGGCTGAAGGTGAAGCCCGTGCCCTTGCCGCCGGAGGCGCTGAAGCTCTGGCTGCCCTTGGGCGGCACCGAGGGGCCGGCCGGCGAGACGCTCACTCCCGCGGTGACGGCGATGGTGAGGGTCGCGGAGTTCCCCAACGGGTCCGTCACCGTCACCACGTCGGAGACGCCGCCGGTGGCCCCCGCCGTGTAGACGCCGGTGGTCGAGCCGAGCGCGCCCCCGGAGGCGTCGGTGGTGAGGGTCCACGAGAAGTTGGAGCCCTGGCCGCCAGAGGCGACCAGCGTCACGCTCTCCTTGGGCGCCACGGTGAGCGTGGCGGGCGCGATGGAGATGGCCGGGCCCACGAGGATGGAGAGGGTGGCGGTGTTGCCGAGCGAGTCCGCCGCCGTCACCACGTCGGTGACGTTGGGCGTAGTGCCCGCGACGTAGGCGCCGGTGACGGCGTCGAGGCTGCCGCCCGAGGCGTTGGTGACGAAGCTGAAGGCGAAGCCGGTGCCGCTGCCGCCGTGGCCCGAGAGCGAGAGCGGGCCCCGCGGCGGCACGGTGGGGCTGGCCGGGGTGAGGGTGACGGGCGCGGTGACGGTGACGCTCGCCGTGGCCACGTTGCCCAGGGAGTCCGAGACCTTCACCACGTCGGTGACGTTGCCGGTGCTCCCCGCGACATAGGCGCCGCTGGCCGCGTCGACGGCGCCGCCGGAGGGGTTCGCCTGCATCGACCAGACGAAGCCGGTGCCGGTGCCGCCCAGCGCCGAGAAGCTCACGCTGCCCCGAGGAGGCTGGGTGGCCGAGGGCGGGGTGATGGAGACGCCCGCCGTGACGCTGACGCTGGCGGTGGCGACGTTGCCGAGCGAGTCCGTCACCTTGACCACGTCGGTGACGCTGCCGTTCGAGCCCGCGGTGTACGCGCCGGTGGAGGGGTCGATGGTGCCGCCCGAGGGGGCGGACTGCAGGGCGTAGATGAAGCCGGTGCCGCTGCCGCCCGAGGCGGAGAAGCTCTGCGACCCCTTGGGCGTCACCGAGGCGCTGCCCGGAGTGAGCGAGACGCCGGCGGAGAGGGTGACGTTGGCGGTGGCCTCGTTGCCGAGCGGGTCCGTCACCTTCACCACGTCGGTGACGCTGCCGGTGGGGCCGGCGGTGTAGGCGCCGGTGGAGGAGTTGATGGTGCCGCCGGAGGGCGCGGGGGACTGGAGGGCGAAGACGTAGCCGGCGCCGCTGCCGCCGGAGGCGGAGAAGCTGAGCGAGCCCTTGGGCGTGGTGCTGCCGCTCGGCGGAGAGAGGCTGACCCCGGCGGTGACGGTGACGGAGGTGGTGGCGACGTTGCCCAGCGAGTCCACGGCCATCACCACGTCGGCCACGCCACCGTCGGCCCCCGCGGTGTAGACGCCGCCCGGCGAGGTGATGGAGCCGCCCGAGGGGCTCGACTGCAGGGAGTAGACGAAGCCGGTGCCGCTGCCGCCGTCGGCGCCGAAGCTCACCGAGCCCTTGGGCGGGCTCGACGGGTTGGCGGGCGAGAGCGAGACGCCGGGCCCGACGGCGATGGAGGCGGTGCCGACGTTGCCCAGGGAGTCCACCACCTGCACCACGTCGGTGACGCCGCCGGTGGGGCCCGCGCCGTAGACGTGGGTGGCGGGGCCGATGAAGCCGCCCGAGGGGGCCGACTGCATGGTGAAGGAGAAGCCGGCGCCGCTGCCGCCGCTGGCGCCGAAGGTCTGGGTGCCGAGCGGCGGGAGGGTGGCGGAGGCCGGGCTGACGCTCACGCCGGCCCCGACGCTCACCGAGGCGGTGGCGGTGTTGCCCAGAGAGTCGGTGAGCAGCACCACGTCGGTGACGTTGGGCACCGGGCCCGCGGTGTAGCTGCCGCCGGTAGTGATGCCGCCGTCCGACGGCGACGCCTGCATCGAGAAGACGAAGCCCGCGCCGCTGCCGCCGGCGGGCGTGAAGAGCTGCGTGGCCCTGGGCGCGAGCGAGACGGAGGGAGGCGAGATGCTCGCCCCGGCGGTGATGGTGACGGTGGCGGTGGTCTTGGAGCTCGCCGAGTCGGTGCAGGTGACGACGTCGGTGGTGTTGGCGGTGGCGCCGGCCTTGTAGAGGCCCGCGGAGTCGATGGTCGACAGGCCCGAGCCCTGGACGGTCACGGTGTAGGTGACGGGCGTGGCGGAGCCGCCATCACAGGAGAACTGGACGCTGCCATTGGGGGCCACCGAGGGCGCCGCGGGGGTGAGGGTGGGGTCGGGGTTCGCCACCACGGTGAAGTCGGTGACGTCGCGCTCGGTGGTGGCGTCGGCGTTGACGGCCGCCGAGCGCGTGTCGTCGAGGGTGAGCCGCACCAGCACGTACTGCACGTTCGAGCCCGACAGCTGCAGCGACGCGCCGAGCGGCACGGTGCCCCGGAAGACAGTGTTACCGAAGGTGCCCGAGGGCGGGGCGGTGCGGTACGAGACGGCCACCGTGCCCCGGGAGGGGCTGCCGTTGACGGTGAGGCTCACCAGCGTCGAGGGCTGCCCCAGGTCGACGACGCGGGAGTACTCGCCGCGCGAGGTGGGGGTCAACAGCGGGGCGCGCTCCAGGTCCGCGAGGGAGCCCGTGCCGTGGTGGCCGCCGAGGACGACCAGGGTGCCGTCGACGGCCGCGGCGGTGAGCTCCGCGCGCGGCGTCGCCAAGGGCGTGGCGCGGACGAAGGCGCCGAGGGTCCCGGCGCTGGAGATCGGCGCGGCGAAGACCTGATTCGAGTAGCTCCTCCCCACGCCGCCCACGAAGTAGAGGTAGCCGTCGGTGGCCACCGCCATGCCCTGGCCGAGCGGCACGGGCAAAGGCTGCGTGGGCGCGAAGGCGCCGAGGGTGCCGTTGCTGGGGTTGATGGGCGCCGCGACGACCTCGGCCAAGAACGAGCCGCCGGTATTGCCGCCGGCTACGTAGAGCGTCCCGTCGTAGATGACCGCCGCCGCGCCGAAGCGGCCCGTCGGCAGGGAGCTCGTCGCGGTGAAGGTCCCGACGGCGCCGGTGCTGGGGTTGATGGGCGCCACCAGCACCTCGAGCAGCGCTCCGAAGCGGTAGCCGCCGATGACGTAGAGGTACCCGTTCCACGCCGCCGACGAGGCCCAGTTGCGCCCGGAGGGCATCGCGCCGGCGGGGACGAAGGCGCCCACGCCCCCGTCGAAGTCGATGGGCGCGGCCTGCACGTCGGAGAAGTTCGTCGTGCCGTCGGTGCCTCCGATGACGTACAGCCGGTTGTCGTAGGCGAGGCCCGTCAGCGCATCGCGCGCGGTCGTGAAGTGCCCCGCGGAGGCGAAGGGGCCCACGCTGCCGTCGGCGTTCACCGCCGCGACGACGACGTCGTCGAGCCGTCCGCTGGCGCCCTGGCCGCCCATCAGGTAGACGCGCCCGTTGCTCACGGCGCCGGCGTGCTGGGCGCGGGCCGCGGGCAGGGCCTCGGCGACGAAGGCGCCCACGCCTCCGCCGGCGATGAGCGGGGCTCGCTCGACGATGCTCGTCGAGTTGTTGCCCACGGCCACGCCGCCGAGCACGGAGATGGACCCATTCGCCACGAAGCTGGTCAGGCCCGCCCGCGCGCTGATGGGGAATAGCGCCTGCGAGGCGAAGGCGCCCAGAGTGCCATCGGCGAAGATGGGGGCCACCTGTATGTCGCCGGTCACGCCGATGACCTGGCCGCCGATGACGTAGAGGAAGTCGTTGGCGGTGACGCTGGTGTGGAAGGCCCGCGGGTTGGCGAAGGAGCTGGTGGCGGTGAAAGGGTTCAGCGTGCCGTCGGCGGCGATTGGGGCGAACTGCACGTCGCCCTGGTTCGAGACGCCGTCGGTGCCGCCGGCGACGTAGAGGGTGTTGCCGGAGACGACCACGGTGTGGCCCGCGCGCGGGCCGACGAAGGAGGCGGTGGCCGAGAACGGGTGGGTGTCGCCGCTCACCGGGTAGAAGGTCGTGACCTGCACGTCGTTCCGCATGACGCCCGCGGCGAGCTCGCCGCCGACGACGTAGAGGCGGTCGCCGACCACCGCCGCGGCGAGCCCACTGCGGGGCAGGGCGAAGGTGTTGGTGACGGGGGTCCATGGGCCCAGGCTGCCGTCGCTGTTGATGACCGCCCGGAGCACGTCGCCCAGCGGCGCGGCGGTGCCGTTCGCGCCTCCCAGGACGTAGAGCGCGCTCTCGTAGGCGACCATGGCGTGCTTGAAACGGCCAGGCGCCGGCAGGGCCGTGGTGGGCGTGAACGTCCCCACCGCACCGGTGAGCGGGTCGATGGGGGCGTAGCTCAGGTCGGCCAGAGGGGTGGTGCCGTCGCTCGTCCCGCCGCTCACGTACACGAAGTCGCCGTACGTCGCGGTGGCGTGGAACCGGCGCGGCAAGGGCAGCATGTTCGGCGACGCGTTGAAGAAGCCGGTGGTGCCGTTTCCAGAGACGGGCGCGACCTGCACGTCCCACAGCGGGCTCGAGCCGTAGCCCATGATGGCGTAGAGGTGGCCGTTGGCCGCCACGCCGGCGAAGTCGGAGCGCCCCGGGGCGGGGAGCGACGGCTGCACGGCGAAGGGGCCGAGCTGGCCGTTGGCCCGCAGCGGCGCGGCGAGCACCTCGCCCACGGCGCCGAAGACGTCGATGCCGCCGAAGACGAAGAGGCTGCCGTTGGAGACGGCGGTGGCGTGCTCTCGGCGCGCGCCGGGGAGAGCGGTGGTGGTGGTGAACGCGCCGAGCGTGCCGTCGCCCTTGATAGGCGCCATCTGCACATCGCTCAAGTTCCCCGAGGCGCCGCCGTCGCCGCCGACGATGTAGAGGAAGCCATTGGCGACCACCGCGCCGTGGCTCCTTCGGGCGGTGCTGAAGGGCGTGGTCACGGTGAACGCGCCGAGCGTGCCGTCGGCGTTGATGGGGGCCACCAGCACCTCGGTGAGCATGGTCGTGCCGTCCAGACCGCCGGTGACGTAGAGGAAGCCGTTGCTGGCGACGGCGGCGACGTCGGTGCGCGCGGTCTTGAGCGGCGTCGTGGCCTGGAAGGCGCCCAGCGTGACGGCCGGGGCCGGGTCGACGGCGGAAACGAGGACCTCGGCGCGCTGCGTCGACCCGAGGTCCAGTCCTCCGATGACGTAGAGGTGGCGGTTGTAGGCCACCGTGGCGTGGCCCGAGCGCTCACTCGGGAGCGTCGTCGTCGTCGGGAAGTCCGTCACGTTGCCGTCGGGGTTGATGATCCCGTAGCGGACGTCCTTGAGCGTCGTCGCCACCGTGAGGCCGCCGGTGACGTAGATGACGTCGTTCATCACCGCCGCGCTGTGTCCGTACCGGGCGGTGATGAAGGAAGCCGTGGTCGGCGACCACGCGCCGCTGCCTGCTTGCGTCTTCTGGCGGGCGACCAGGTCGGTCCCCACCACCACGTTGGCCTCGAGGTTCCCCGTCTCCTTGAAGTCGGCGGTGGTGGTCACCGTCACCGTCGGGTCGAGGCTCACCGGGTACTCGAGGCCCGACAGCCCCTGGGCCACGAGGGCGAGGGACCACGCGCTCCCCGAGCGCTCGCCCAGCTCGAAGCGCGCGAGGTCCGAGCGCGAGTCGCCCGAGGCGGTTCGCACCTCCGGCGCGGGCAGGCGGAAGCGCACCTCGTGCGAGGGGCCCCGCACCGCGATGCTCCCGTCGGCCTCGAGGCGCGGCTCGAAGCCGTCGTTCAGCGAGAGCGACCACTCGAAGCGGAGCGCGTCGCCCAGGGGCCGCGACAGAACCAGGTCTTCCTTCAGGCCCTTCGCCCCGGCGCGCTCGACGGCCGCCGCCCTGCCATCGGGAGAGGTGTAGACGACCGCGTCGCCCGAGGCCACGCCCGGGCCCCAGCCCTCGAAGCCCGAAGGCCCGCGCACCGGCGTGAGCACCACCTCGCCGGGACCGGTCGCCTCCGCCACCCGCGCCCGGCTCTTTCGGCCGTCGAGCTCGAGCCGCGCCGCGCGGCCCACTCGCACTGCCTGGGCCATGGCCGGCATCACCTCGCGGCTCCCGAAGACGAAGGCCTTGCTGTCGGCGTCCCGGGCCCACCCGGACGCGCGACCCAGCGGCGCCGGCGTGCCCATGGCCCTGCTCTCCAGCGCCGCGCGCAGCTCGGGGGTGGGCACCGGCGGGCTCTTCCCGCAGGCGCTCGCCATCACCAGCGTCGCAATCATCGACAGACCGACTGCACTCGAGCGACGACGTGATGAGGGCATTGTTCCCACTCCTGGTCCCGTGATGTGGCCCTGTGCGGCTGCCGGGGTCGAGACGCCGGGGCCGCGGAGCGAGAGCGTAAACCTTCCCGCGCGCGACGGCGAAAGCTTGGCGCTGGCCGCCCGAGCTCGATCAATCGCGCGAACGGTGCGGCACCTTCTGCGCTGGTGCGGCGCGGTGCGAACGGCCGTCGGGACCACAACCCCGCGGGCCGTCGACCGCGTGGGGCGCGAAACGCCGGACCCCGGGCCACGGCCCACGCATCGGCTGCGAGGAGAGCGCAGGGCCTTTCTCTTGCAGCCCTGCTTGCCCGAGTCGGTCGCGGCACCGTCGTTCCCCCTTTGGGTGCCCGGGAGTTGGCCTCATGAGCGCTTGGTTCGTGTTGCCGATGGTGGTGCTCGGGGCGACGGAGTGGAGAGAGGTCAGCCAGGCCGACGGCATCGTGGTCGAGGCGAGGCCGGTGGAGGGCTCGCGCTTCGACGAGCTGCGCGCCACCACCACGGTGGCCCTGCCCGCCGAGGCGCTCTGCCGGGGCGCCTTCGGCACCGCCGAGACCGACCCCAAGGAGCCCACTCTCAAGTCCCGGCGCCTCGTCTACCAGACCGCCACCGAGCGCGTGACCTACGACCAGATGAGCGCGCCCATCGCCGAGGACCGCGACTACGCCGTGCGCACCCGGCTGGAGCGCGGCGAGAACGGGCGCTGCCGCGTCATCGTCGAGCCGGCCAACGAGCTGGCGCCGCCGCCCAAGGCCGGGGTGGTGCGCATCGAGAAGCTCCACGCCGCCTGGGACTTCGAGCCGCAGCCCGACGGCAAGACCAAGGTGACCTACGTCGCCTGGGCCGACCCCAACACCTCGATGCCGGCCTTCGTGCTCGCGCTGCCCCGGCAGAACCTCATCGTCACCTGGGTGAAGCTGGTCATCGAGCGGGCCCGCGCCAAGGCGTCGTGAGCGAAGGCCCCGCCCGGCCCTGCCGAGGTCGACGTACGAGGTCCAGCGATTCCGCTGGGAACGGCCGGAGTGCTCGCCGGTCACGTCGAGCAGTCAGTGTTCGAGCCGCCTCTCGCGTGCTTGACTGCCACGTTCGCCATGTCCGACCAAGGCCGCTACCGCGTCATCAAGAAGATCGCTGATGGAGGGATGGCCGAGATCTTCCTCGGCACCCAGCGCGGGGCCGTGGGCTTCGAGCGGCCGGTGGTGCTCAAGCGGGTCAGGCCCTCCTTCGCCTCCGACCAGCGCTTCCGCGACTCGCTCATCGACGAGGCGCACATCGCGATGACCCTCACCCACTCGAACATCGCGCAGGTGCTCGACCTCGGCGTGTCGGGCAAAGCCATGTTCCTGGTGATGGAGCTCATCGACGGCTGGGACATGAACAAGGTGAGGAAGCGCGCCGAGGCGGCGAACCTCACCCTCCCGCCGGAGCTGGCGCTCTTCGTCATCATCGAGACCTGCCGCGCCCTCGGCTACGCGCACGCCAAGACCAAGGACGGCAAGCCGCTCGGCATCGTCCACCGCGACATCAGCCCGCACAACATCCTGGTGTCGGAGCAGGGCGAGGTGAAGCTCACCGACTTCGGCGTGGCGAAGGCGCACACCAAGCGCGGCGTCTCGGCCGTCGGCTCCATCAAGGGGAAGGTCGGGTACATGTCGCCCGAGCAGGCCTCGGCGGCGGAGATCGACGGGAGGAGCGACCTCTTCTCGCTCGGCACCACGCTCTACCAGCTCACCACCGGGCGCCTGCCCTTCGTGGGCTCGAGCGCGACCGACACCATCAAGCTCACCGCCAAGGCCGAGTTCACGCTGCCGGAGGTGCTGGTGCCGGGCTACCCGCCGGGGCTCGCGGCGGTGGTGAAGAAGGCGATGCAGCGGGACACGAAGGCCCGCTACCAGACGGCCGAGGAGATGCTGGTCGACGCGGAGAAGGTCCTGCGCGGCTCGCTGCCGCCGGCGGGGCAGACCGAGCTCAAGCAGTGGCTCGCCAAGCTCAGCGCCCTCGACGGCTCCCTGCCCATCGGGAGGACGGAGCCGGTGGAGGTGGTCGAGGTCAGCGCGCGCGACCTGGTGCTCGAGGCGGCGGAGCCGTCGGGAAAGCACCCGGTGCAGCCCGCGACGCCGGCGAGCCCGCCCCCGCCGCCGCGCGACGCGCAGCTGACGGTGAAGGCCGACGCGCTGCCGCCGGGTGAGGGAGAGAAGCGGGGCAAGGGTGGGCTCGTGCTCGGTGGCGTCGTCGTCGCCGCGCTGGTGGTGGGCCTGGGCATCGCCCGCGCGCTGGACTTCGGGGCGGTTCACTCGGTGGCCGGCGGGCCGGTCGCGGAGGTGCGCGGGGCCCCAGAGGTGAAGGGGCCCGGGTCGGGCGCGAGCGGCGAGGCGCCGGCGGCAGCGACGCAGGGCGGGCCGGGCGCGGATTCTCCGGGCGTGGTGGCAGCGCAAAGCGGCGCCGAGCCTTCGAGCGCGGCGGGCGAGGTGCCCACCGGCGCGGCGGCATCGACCGAGGTCGCCGCGACGGGGACACCGAGCGGCGCGGCGGAGAACGCGGCGGGAGCGAACGGAGCAGGCGCTTCGGCTCCGAGCGGACCGGCTGTGAACGCGGCCGGAACGAGTGGAACGGACGCGGTAGGTCCGGGCGATCCGAGCGGCGCGGGAGCGAACGCGGCCGGCACGAGCGGAATGGGCGCTCCGAGCGGCGCGGCGGCGAACGCAGCGGGAACGAGTGGAACGGCAGCGGCAGCGGAAGGGCAGGGCGCTTCAGGCGCTCCGAGCGGCGCGGCCGGGTCGAGCGGTGCGGCCACCGGCGCGAAGGTCGGGGCCGGAGCCGCCTCGCGGAAGCCCTCGCCGACGAGGCGCATGATGCCGAATCGCACCACGATCGATGTCGGCGGCTTGAGCCGCTCTCGCCCGTTCAAGGCAACGAAAAGCCGTTGTCCGGCGCCGTTGCGGCGGCGGAGCGGTTACGCAAACCCCGTTCAGGAGAGCGCCCGGCGGGACTTCGAACCACT
>JBBIOE010000228.1:0-12066 GCA_037443525.1 Archangiaceae bacterium
CGCGCGAGGTGCCGGGAAGGGGAATAGAGGGGGGAGCGGCGAACGCCGGCGCGGCCCCGCCGGGGAGGGGAACGTTGGCGCCGGCCATGGCCTGCGAGAGCGGCACGGCGCGGGTGGGCTCGTCCTCCCAGTCCTGGCGCTGGGCCGAAGCGGCGGTGATGCCCGGCAGCGGCACGGCCGGCGAGGCGGGGGCCGCGGCGGCCGGCGGCTTCACCGGGAAGATGTTCTTGCACGTCGGGCACTTGATGCGCGCCCCGCCCGCGGGGATCTTGGAGTCGTCGATGTTGAGGTTCGCGCTACACGTGGGACAAGCGACCTTCATGGGCACCCTTTGCGTGGGGACGAGCGGCCGGGGGAGGTTACTTCAGGAGATCGACGCTGGCGACGGTTCGTGCTACGCGCTCGCCCCGCTTCGATGGGCTCTGGACCTCCCCACCTCTCGGTCGTCATCCCCGTCTACAACGAGGAGGCGATCATCGAGCAGGCCGCACGGGAATTGGCGGCCGGCCTCGACGCGCGGGGCATCGACTACGAGATCATCTTCGCCGAGAACGGCTCCCGGGACGCGACCCCCCGCCTGCTCGAGGAGATGACCCGGAAGAACGCCCGGCTGCGCTGGTTCCACTCCGAGACGCCGAACTACGGCTCGGCGCTCAAGCGCGGCATCGAGGAGGCGAAGGGGGAGCTGGTCGTCTGCGACGAGATCGATCTGTGCGACCTCTCCTTCTACGACCAGGCGCTGCCGCCGCTGGAGCGGGGCGAGGCCGACCTGATCGTCGGCTCGAAGGCCGCCAAGGGCTCGTCCGATCGGCGACCGGTCGTTCGGCGGGTGGCGACGCGGCTGCACAACGGGCTGTTGCGCGTCACCCTGGGCTTCCGGGGCACCGACACCCACGGGCTGAAGGCCTTCCGGCGGGAGCGGCTGTTGCCGGTCATCGAGCGCTGCGTGGTGGACATGGACGTCTTCGCCAGCGAGTTCGTGGTGCGGGCCTGGCGCGAGCGGCTCCAGGTGCGCGAGATTCCGATTCGCCTCGAGGAGAAGCGGCAGCCGTCGATTCACCTGTTCCGCCGGGTCCCGAACGTCCTCAAGAACGTGGCCAAGCTGGTGTACGTGATCCGCGTGCGCGGAGAGTGACGGCCGTGGGTCCGCCCTCCGAGCGGCTCGCTGCGCTCTCGGTGGACCTCGATCCGCTGGAGCACTACGCCCGCCTCTACGGGCTCGACGCCTCGCTCGACGAGCGGGCGAAGAGCGTCATCGCCACCACCGCCATTCCGCGCTTCCTGGAGCTCTTCGACGAGGTGGGCGCGCCGGCGACCTTCTTCGTCATCGGCCAGGACGTGGCCGAGGCGCGGCTCGCGGAGGCGCTGAAGACCGCGTCGGCCTCCGGCGTCGAGCTGGCGAGCCACAGCCACGGGCACGACTACGGCCTCTCGCGGCTGTCGCAGCAGGCGATCGTCGACGACCTCGCCCGTGCCCACCGGGCGATCACCGAGCTCACCGGCGTGGCGCCGACCGGCTTTCGCGCGCCCGGCTACACGCTCTCCCCGGCCTTGCTCGAGGCGGTGGTGGCGCAGGGCTACGCCTGGGACTCCTCGGCGTTCCCGGCGGCCCCGTACTACCTGCTCAAGGCCTCGGTGATGGGCGCGCTCCGCGTCTTGGGCAAGCCGTCGGGAGCGACCCTGGACGCGCCGAGCGTGCTGTTGGCGCCGCGGGTGCCGTACCGGCCCTCGCTGGAGGCGCCGTATCGCCGCGGGGCGGCGCGGCTGGTGGAGCTGCCGGTCTCGGTGACGCCGCGCCTGCGCGTGCCGCTCATCGGGCAGCTGGTGATGCTGGCGCCGTGGCCTTTGGTGACTCGGGCGGCCGGCGCGCTCGAGGGCGACGCCCTGGTGAACTTGGAGCTGCACGCCGTCGACGTGCTCGACGTCTCCGACGGCATTCCCGAGGTGCTGGCGGCGCGGCAGCGGGACCTGCGGGTGCCGGCGAAGACGAAGCTCGAGCGGCTGCGCGCGCTGTTCCAAAGGCTCGCCGACGCCCGGGAGCTGGTGACGGTGGGTGAGGCCGCGCGGCGGCTGGCGCCCCTCGTGTAGCGTCGGGTCACCCATGCCGGAGAGGCTCGGCCGCTACCGCCTGCTGACCTTGCTCGCGACGGGCGGCATGGGCGAGGTCTTCCTGGCGCGGCAGGACGGGCCGGCCGGCTTCTCGAAGAAGGTGGTCATCAAGCGCATCTTGAGGCACCTCGCCAAGGATCAGGCCTTCATCGACCTGTTCCTCAACGAGGCGCGGCTGGCGGCGATCCTCCAGCACCCGCACATCGCGCAGGTGTTCGGCCTGGAGCGCGAGGGCGACAGCTGGTTCATCGCCATGGAGTGGGTGCAGGGAAGGAGCCTGCGCGCGCTGGTGCAGCAGGCGAAGAAGGTGGGCACGCCGCTGCCGCCTTCGGTGGTGGCGCGGCTCGTCGCCCAGGCGCTGCAAGGGCTGGCCTACGCCCACGCGCTCAAGGACGAGCGCGGCCAGCCCCTGGGCATCGTGCACCGCGACGTGACGCCCGAGAACATCCACGTGGCGTCGTCGGGCGTGGCCAAGCTGCTCGACTTCGGCATCGCCAAGGCCATGGGGCGGGCGGGGGCGCGGGTGGGCACGCCGAAGGGGAAGATCGCCTACATGCCGCCGGAGCTCACCGTGCCGGGGGCGAACCTCGACGGGCGCGCCGACGTCTACTCGGTGGGCGTGGTGCTCTTCGAGGCGCTCACGCTCGCGCGGCCGAAGCACCTACCCTCGACGCCGAAGGAGCTGGAAGAGCCGCGGACGCCTTACTCGAGCGAGCCCTCGCTGCCGCCGGCGCTCGACGCCATCATCGCCCGCGCCTTGGAGCTCGAGCCGGCGAAGCGGTGGCCTTCGGCCGAGGCGATGGGCGAGGCGCTCGAGGCCTGGCTGACGGCGACGGGCCAGACGGTGATGCCGGGCGACGTGCGGCGGCTGCTGGTGGAGCTGTTCGGCCCCGAGCCGGAGACCGACGCCTCGGTGCCAGTGGTGGGCGACGCGCCGCTGCCCGGGCTGGGGCCGACCGGCAGGCTGACGGACGGGCCGCCGGCGCCCTCCAGCGTGCCGGCGCTGCCGCCAGTGCTGAACACGGCCACCAGCGAGCCGGCGGACCCGACGTCGGAGTGGCGCCGGGTGCTCATCGGCGGCGCGGTGGTGGGGCTCGTCGGCCTCGGCGTGGTGGTGGGCCTTTGGGCTGGAAGGCGCTCGGGGGAGGAGGCGCCGGCGGTCTCCGCCGAGGAGCTCGCGCGCGAGGGGGTGCTCTTTCCCGAGATCGTCCTCGACGGCTCGGACGAGGTCGACGCGGGCAGCGCGCCGGCGCCCAAGGCGGGTGCTCGCCCGAGCGCGGCGGTCGCCAAGCCCGTGGTGGTGCGCACCGGGAAGCTGGTGGTGCGGGTGAACCCCTGGGCCGAGGTGTGGCTCGGGAAGCGCAAGCTCGGCATCACGCCCTTGCCGCCGCTGGTGCTGCCGGCGGGGCGGGTGACGGTGACGCTCAAGAACCCCGAGCTGAAGGCGGTGCGCAGCGAGCGGGTGCGCGTGCCGCCGGGCGGGGAGGCGGTGCTGAAGGTCGATCTCCTCGCGGGTCAGCAGTGAGCGTCAGGCCGCGCCGGCCAGCTTCCCCGTTCGCCGGGCCACGCAGAACAGGCTCATGCCCACCGGCAACGAGACCTTCGACTCGGCCGCGGCGAGCAGGGGCGCCACGCGATCGTAGAGCCTGAGCTGCAAGGGCGGCAGCGAGCGGCGGCGGAAGAGGCGCCCGTTCACGAACCAGCCGGGAATGCCGGCCAGGTTCATCCACTCCAGCTTCTCGATCAGGAAGCCGTTGGCTTCGATCACGCTGCGCAGGCCGTCGGGCGTGTAGCGCCGGTGGTGCCCCACCGCCTCGTCGAGCGCGCCGAAGAGGGACGGCAGCGCGGGCACGAGGACCAGGAGCACGCCGCCCGGCTCGAGCAGCCGCCCGAACTTCGCCACCGCGTCGAAGTCGTCGGCGATGTGCTCGAGCACGTTCGACAAGACGATGGTGTCGAAGTGCTGCGCCTTCAGGTGCGCCTCGTCCGCGCCCTCGACGTTCGAGAGCCAGGGCTCGACCACCGGGCTGCCGCGGAAGCGGTTCCGGAGCTTCTGCACGCTGGGCGCGTCGGCCTCCAGCGCCACCACCCGCTCGCGGCCCTCCGCCAGGTGCGCGGTGATGGTGCCCAGGCCCGCGCCGATTTCCAGCACCCGCCGGCCCGCGTGCTCGGCGAAGCGCCGTCCCAGCCAGGCGTTGTAGTTGCGCGCGCCCGACTCGAGCCGGTGCAGGGTCATCGCGCCGTCGTGCCCCTCGGCCTCGTGCTCGCCGGAGAGGCCCCCGACGAAGACCCGCGAGAAGGCGCGCAGCTGCGCCAGCGGGCGGGGGCCGGTGATGGCCCCGATGGGCACCTCGGCGAACCGGTACTGCTGGGCCGCCAGCCGGAGCAAGAGCTCGGCCTCCACGTCGTCCTTGGTGCTGCGCAGGGTGAGCCCCCTGAGCGCCGAGAGGCGAATCGCCTTCTGGCCACACAAGAGATCGCCGAGCCGCTGGGGCATCGCCAGGTGGGCGAGGCGCGCCACCACCGCGTCCTGCCGGGGCACGTGCGAGCGGCGGCCGACCACCACGTCGGCTTCGCCGCGCTCGACCTTCTCCGCCAGCGGCGCCAGGTCCTCGGCGTGGAAGGCGGCGTCGGGCTCCTGCATCAAGAGGACGTCTCCGCGGGCGTGGAGCAGGGCGTGCTCGAGCGCGGCTGACCGGCTGGGCAGGCCGGCCAGACAGACCACGTTCTCTGACGAGAGGCCCGCGTCGACGTCGCCCGCCACCACCACGTTGCCGATGCCCAGCGCCAGCGCCCGTTCGGCGACGGTGCGCGCGGCGGCGAGAGTCTTCGCGTTGACCCAGACGAGGACGGTGGCGCTCATTTTCGGTGGCGTCGTTAGCACATCATCGGCATACCCGCGCTGCATGGCTGACCCGCTCCTGGAGCTGTTGCGCACGGTGACGTCCTTCACGCCCTCGCGTCGCGATCTGTCGAAGGCGCCGTGGGAGGCCTACGTCGACTGGGCGATCGCTCAGGGCCTGGCGCCCTTGTCCGCCTACTCCCTCGAGTACCGGCTGGGTCCGGTGGGCGCGCCGGTGTGGGCGAAAGATCGGCTCCTGTCGGTCTACCAGGGCACCGCCAACGACAACGTGATGAAGCTGGTGGGCTTCAAGAACTCGGTGAAGGAGCTGCTCGGCCGGCGCATCGTGCTGGTGGGCGGGGCGAGCTTCGCCGAGAGCCTCTACCCGCACGTCGCGATGCGGCCGGTGGCCGACGTCGAGGTGCTGGTGCCCAAGCGCGACGTCGAGCCCTTGGTGAACTGGCTCAGGCGAAGCGACTTCCGCCCCGAGCCGGGCGCTGGGCCGGGCGACGCTCTGGTCAGCGACGGGCACTCGACCATCATCATCCACGGAGGGCTCCTCGACGACGAGGCCGAGCAGGAGGGCCTGTTTCGCCGCGCGCTGCCCGCCCGGGCCTACGGCGCGTCGATCTACCGGCTCGATCTCGAGGACGCGGTGCTCGCCCACGTGCTCCTGCTCGCGCGCGCCGGCTTCGAGCGGCCCTTCGTGGAGTGGATCGACCTGCGCGAGGCCCTGCTCGGCGCCCCCGCCACCGGCGGCGTGTACTCGCGCCCCCTCGACGCCGAGGCGCTCGGGCGCCGGGCCAAGGCCTGGAAGCTGGAGCGCGCGCTCTGGGCGGCGCTGGCGGTGGCGAGGCGGCTGTTCCCCGAGACGGCCGAGGCGGGCGAGCGCGTCTCACCCGCGCTGTCCCTCGCGGTGCGCGAGCTGCTCGGGCGCTCCGTGGTGGAGCCGCTGAGCGAGGCCGGCCGGACCACGGCGCTCAAGGGCGCGGAGGGCTTGCGGGCGCTCCTGTTGACCGCGTGAGCGACTGCTTGCCCGCGCGTCGGAGCGTGTCATTCTGCCCGCGAGGCATCAGTGACCGAAGCTGAAACCAAGAGACCTTCGCTGGCCGTCGCCGCCCTGCGCGCCTTGCGGCCGAAGCAGTGGCCGAAGAATGGCGTCCTCTTCGCGCCGCTCCTCTTCTCCAAGGGCTTCCTCACCACCGACAAGCCCATCCGCGCGCTGGTGGCGGTGGTTTCGTTCTCGCTCCTGGCCTCCGGCGTCTACGTGATGAACGACTGGGCCGATCGCGAGAAGGATCGGCACCACCCGGAGAAGAGGCACCGTCCCATCGCCGCCGGGCACCTGGGGGCGGGCGCGGCGCTCTTCCTGGTCGCCTTCTGCTGGGGCGTCTCGGCCGCGCTCGGCTCCTGGCTCGGCTGGCCCTTCCTCGCGGTGTCGGCGGCCTACCTGGCGATGCAGCTGGTCTACACCGCGGTGCTCAAGCACCTGGTCATCCTGGACATCATGACCATCGCGCTCGGCTTCATCTTGCGCGTGGTCGCGGGCGCGGTGGCCATCGACGTGGTGGTGTCGAACTGGCTCTTCCTCTGCACGCTCTTCCTGGCGGTCTTCTTGGGCTTCGCCAAGCGGCGCGCCGAGCTGTCCTCGCTGGAGGACGCGGCCACCGCGCACCGCTCGAGCCTCGCCGACTACTCGCTGCCGATGCTCGACCAGATGATGGCCATCAGCGCGGCCCTGTCGATCCTCGCGTACTCGCTCTACTCGGTCTCCAAGGAGACGGTCGATCACGTCGGCTCGGATCGCCTGAAGTACACCGTGCCGGTGGTCGTCTACGGCGTGTTCCGCTACCTCTTCCTGGTGCACAAGCGCGGCGCCGGCGGCGCGCCCGAGAAGGTGCTGCTCGGCGACGGGCCGCTCCTGGCCGACATCGGCGTCTTCCTCGCGCTGGCGGCCTGGGCCCTCTACCTCTGACGGAGTGACCGTCGGGCGGTGAGCAGACGAAACGAGCCCGACGGGGCGCGAGGCGGGTGGTCGGCGCCATCAGGCCACGTGGGGGCGGGGGTGCGGCCCGGGCTCGGCGGGCGGCGGCGCCTCGTCGACGAGCTCCGGCCTCCAGCCCTTCAGCACCAGGGTGAGGACGCCGGGGAAGACCGCCAGCATCAGCACCGTGGCGCCGGCGATGCCGAAGATGACCACGGTGGCGAGGGGCCTTTGCACCTCGCTGCCCGCGCCCGTGGAGAGGGCCATCGGCAAGAAGCCGAGCGCCGCCACCGCCGCGGTGGTGAGCACCGCGCGCAGGGTGTCCACCGCGCCCTCGCGCACTGCCTCCTTCAGGGCGAGGCCGCGCACCATCGCCTCCTTCACCGCGGTGGTCATCACCACCCCGTTGAGCACCGCGACGCCGGCCAGCGCGATGAAGCCCACCGCCGCCGGGAGGCTGAAGCTCATGCCGCGCACCACCAGGCCCACCACCCCGCCGATGAGGGCCAAGGGCACGAGCGTGAAGACCGCCAGCGCCAGCCGCGAGCTGCCGAAGGCGAGCAACAGCATGGCGAGGATGAGGCCGAGCGCCACCGGCACCACGATGGCCAGCCGGCCTCTCGCGCGCTCGAAGTTCTCGAACTGGCCGCCCCAGGTCACCGCGTAGCCGGAGGGGAAGGGCACGTCCTTGGCCACCGCCGCCTTGGCCTCGTCCACCCAGGAGACGAGGTCGCGCCCGCGCAGGTTCACCTCCACGCGCACCGTGCGCTGGAAGCCCTCGCGCCGCACCGTGGCCGCGCCGTCGGCGTCCTCCAGCGTGCCGAGCTCGGAGAGCGAGATGAGGCGGCCGTCGGAGGTCTCGACGAAGAGATCGCCCAGCGCTTCCCGAGAGGTGCCGTCGGGCGTCGACAAGAGCCGCACCTCGAAGCGCCTCGGGCCCTCGTAGAGCACCCCCACCCGGGCGCCCACCCGCGCCGCCTCGAGCGTGGAGAGCACGTCCTTGAGCGCCACGCCGTAGCGGGCCAGCCGCTCGCGATCGGGCACGAAGGAGAGGGTGGGCATGCCCAGCAGCCGCTCCACCCGCACGTCTCCGGTGCCCGGCACCTTCTTCACCCGCTCGCCGATGGCGTTGGCGCCCGCCACCAGCGTGTCGAGATCGGGGCCGAAGAGCTGAATCGCCACGTCGGCGCGCGAGCCGCTGATGAGCTCGTTGGTGCGATCCTCGATGGGCTGAGAGACCGAGACGAAGGTGCCCGGCACCTCGCGCTCCACCAGCGTCTTGAGCACCACCGAGAGCCCGTCGAGATCGGTGGCGCTGGTCCACTCGCGCTTGGGCCTGAGTCGCACCAGCAGGTCGGTGTTGTCGTTGCCCACCGGGTCGAAGGCCAGCTCGGCGCGGCCGGTGAAGGCGAGCGAGGTCATCACCTCGGGCACCCGGGTGAGCACCTGCTCCACCTCGAGATCGAGCCGCCGGGCCTCGGACAGCGCGATCGACGGCGCGCGGCGAATGGTGAGCACCACGTCGCCCTCGTCGATGCGGGGCACGAAGTCCGCCCCCTGGCGGCCGAGCAGCCACAAGGAGCCCACCAGCGCGAGCCCCATGCCCGCGACCAGCGGCACCCGCCAGGCGAGCACCCGGGGCAGCCACCGGGCGTACGCCAGAGAGACGCGGGCCAGCCAGCCCGGCCCCTCGTGCGCCTGCTTGGGCAGGAGCACCGCCAGGACGCCGGGGAAGAAGGCCACCGAGTAGACGACCGCGCCGAAGAGCGCCGCCGCCATCACGATGGCCATGGGGCGGAACATCTTGCCCTCCACGCCCTCCAGCGCCAGCAGCGGCAGGTAGACCAGCATGATGATGGCCACCGAGAACGCGACCGGGCGGGCGAGGGGGCGGGCGGCGAGGCCGGTGGCGGACAGGCGCGCCTGGTCGTCGAGGAAGGTCTTCCCCGCCAGCGCCGCCAACACCCCCTCCAGCATCACCACCGGCCCGTCGACCAGGAAGCCGAAGTCGATGGCGCCCAGGGACATCAGGTCGCCGGTGACGCCGAAGGCGTGCATGGCGATGAGCGCGAGGCTCATCGAGGCGGGGATGCCGAGCACCACCGCCAGCGCGCCGCGCACCGAGCCCAGGAAGAGCGCGAGCACGAGCAAGACCACCAGCGCGCCTTCGAAGACGTTGGCGAGCACGGTGGAGAGGGTGCGGCCCACGAAGTCGGAGCGATCGTAGACGGGCACCAGGCGCACGCCCGGCGGCAGGTTCTGCTGCACCTCCTCCACGCGGGCCTTCACCTTCGTCACCACCTCGCGGGAGTTCGCGCCCAACAGCATCATCACCGTGCCGGTGACCACCTCGCCCTTGCCGTCCTGGGTGGTGACGCCGTAGCGCAGGGCCGAGCCCACCTTCACGTCGGCCACGTTCTTCACCAGCACCCGATCTTCGCCGCCCTTCACCACCACCGCGCCGATGTCGTCCTCGCTCGCCAGGGTGCCCGCGCCGCGGAGCAAGAGGGTCTCCCCCGCGCGCTCGACGTAGCCGCCGCCCACCGAGCTGGAGGCCCCTTGGAGCGCGGTGGCCAGCGCCGAGAGGGTGAGGCCGTGCGCCTCGAGCCGCGCCGGCGAGGTCACCACGTGCACCTGCTTGAGCTCGCCGCCCATGGCGTTGACCTCGATGACGCCGGGCACGCTGCGCAGCTTCGGGCTCACCTCCCAGTCGAGCAGGGTGCGCAGCTGCATCGCGGAGTGCGCGCCGGTCTCGCTCCTCAGGACGAAGACGAAGATCTCCCCGAGGCCGGTGCTCACCGGCGCCAGCTGCGGCGGCGAGACGAAGGCGGGCAGGTCGGGCGCGGCCTCGCGCAGGCGCTCGCCCACCAGCTGGCGCGCGAACCACACGTCCATGCGGTCGTCGAAGACCACGGTGACGGCGGAGAGGCCGGCGCGCGAGACGCTGCGCAGCTCCTTCAGCCGGGGCAGGCCGTTGAGCGCGAGCTCGAGCGGCGCGGTGACCATGCGCTCCACCTCCACCGGCGCGAGGCCCGGGGAGTCGGTGAGGATGGTGACCTGCACCGTGCTCGCGTCGGGCAAGGCGTCGACGGGCAGGGTGGCGGCGGCGAAGCCTCCGGCGGCGAGCAGGGCGAGGAGGCCCGCGACGACGGCGTGGCGGGCGTGGACGGCGCCTTCGACGATGCGACCGAGCATGGGGCTTTCCCTCAGCGGAACAGCTCGGACTTGAGCGCCAGGACACCGCCCACCACGACCTTGTCCCCGGGCGAGAGGCCCCGGGCGACGGCCACGTGCTCGGAGTCCTCGGCGCCGAGGGTCACCTCGCGCGGCTCGACCTGGCCGGGCCCGACCTGCACGAAGACGGTGGAGCGGCCGTCGATGCGGGTGACGGCGGCGCGCGGCATGAGCAGGTGGGTGGCCTTGCGGCCCGAGGCGTGGATGGTGGCGACCACCGACTGGCCGGGGCGCAAGAGCCGCTCGGTGTTGTCGAGCTCGACGCGCACCCGGGCGGCGCGGGTGTCGGCGGCCACCACCTCGCCGACGTGGGCGATGGTGCCCAAGAGGCGCGCGGTCTTCGCCGACGGCAGGTGCAGGTCGACGGCGTCGCCCTCGCTCACCCCGGGCAGGTCCTGCTCGAAGACGTTGAGCTCGACCCACACCCGGGAGACGTCGGCCACGAGGAAGAGCTCGTCCGACGGCTCGACCGTGGCGCCGGCGTGGATCTTCGTCTCCACCACGCGCCCGGCGATGGGGCTCTTCAGGCGCAAGACGCCCATCTCGCCGCCGGCGGTGCCGCCCATGGCCTCGACGGCCTTCTCGGCGGCGACCCGCTCGGCGGTGAGGGCCTCGGCGTTGGCGCGGGCGTGCTCGGCGTCCCGAGCGGGGCTGATCTTCGCGTCGGCGAGGGACCTCTCGCGGGCGGCGTCGAGCAGGGCCACCTGCTCGCGGGCGCGGGCCTTGAGCACCTCGGCCTGCGCCTTGCCGAGCTCCACGCTCTCCAGCTCCGCCAAGAGCTGGCCCGCCTTCACCGGCTCGCCCTCGATGGCGTGCAGCTCGTGGACGCGGCCGGCGATGCGGGCGCCGACCGAGGCGACCCGGCGCGCGTCGTAGGTGACGACGCCGGTGGCCTGGAAGGTGGGGGTGAGCTCCGCCTCGCGCACCGGCACCAGAGAGAGCCCCTCGCGCCTGGCGAAGTCCTCCGAGTAGCGCACGTGGCGGCCCTCGAGCCTGGGGGTGGTGGGCTCGGGCAAGGGGCCCTTCGCCGCCTCGGCGGCCGACTCCGAGGAGCGGAGCAGGAAGGCGAGCACGGCGCCACAGACGAGGAGCGCGGCCGCCACGAAGGCCTTGCGGTTCAACGGGAGCTTCATCGGTCCAACCCTCCGGAGAGCGCCTCGAGCTCGATGCGATCGGCCCAGGCGAGGCGCAACAGGTCGAGGCGATCGCGCCGGGTGCGCTGCAGGTCGCGCGTGGCCGAGGTCAGGCGAAAGACGTCGAAGCGGCCGGCGCGCCAGCCCTCCTCCACCAGGGCGCGGAGCCGCTCGGCGGCGGGCACCGCCTCGGCGTTGAGCGCCTCGAGCTCCAAGAGCCGGGCGAGAACGGAGGCGTGCGCGGCGGCGACGTCGCGGGCCACGCGCCTCAGCTCCAGCTCGAGGCGGTCGCGCTCGGTGTGCTTCTTCGCGTCGACCACCGCGCGCGCGCCCTGGCTCTTCTGGGCGACGGGCAGCTCGACGAAGAGGCCGAGCCCGGCGAAGGGCGGCGACGCGGGGGAGGCGTCGTAGAAGGCGTTGACGCCCAGGCGCGGCACCACCTCGCGCTCGAGCCGGGCGTCGGAGGCGTCGAGCTCGGCCAGGCGAGCGCGAATGGCCAACAGATCGGCGCGCTTCTCCCGGGCGCGGGCGACCAGCGAAGCCTCGGGCTCGGGGGCCGAGGGCTCCGAGCTCAGCCTTGGAATGGCGGCGGCCGCGGGTGGCGCGTCGAGATCGAGGGCCTGGGCGAGGGCGAGGCGGGCCAGGTGCTCGGCGCGCCGGGCCTCCTCGACGCGCACGGTGGCGTCGGCGCGCTCGACCAGCACCGCGGCCACCTCGGGCTCACCGGCGACCCCGGCGGCGAGCCGCGCGCGCGACGCCTCGAC
>JBBIOE010000229.1:0-12064 GCA_037443525.1 Archangiaceae bacterium
CCTCGACGCCGTGCGCGCCTCGCCGGCGCGGTCCGCGCACGCCGGGCCCTGCTGCGACGGCGCGGTGGTGGCCGACGGGCGCTGGTGGTGGTTCGGCCGGGAGCTGCCCAGCGCGAGCGCGACCACCGCGTGGCTCGCCCTGCCCCGCGCGGCCGACACCACCTTGGGCTTCGCGCTGCTCGAGTCCCTCGCGCGCATGGTCGTCTCCCCCGAGGGGCGCCATGACTGAGCCCGTCCTCGCGCTCGAGGGCTTCGGCGTGGCGTTCCGCGACCGGGTGGTGCTCGCCGACGTGCACCTCGAGGTGCCGGCCACCGGCGTCACCGCGCTGCTCGGCCCGGCGGGCGGCGGCAAGTCGACGCTCCTGCGCACCCTCGCCGGCCTCAACGACGCGCAGCCGGAGCTGCGCCAGTGGGGCACGGCGACCTACTGCGGCCAGCCGCTCGAGCGCCTCCGCCGCCCCGCGCTGGTGCACCAGAGCCTCAAGCACTACGTCTCCACCGTCCGCGAGAACCTGAGCTCGGCGCTGCCCGATCGCCGCGCCCTGCGCCGGGCCGATCAAGACGACCGCATCGCCGAGCTGCTGGACCAGGCCGGCGTGTCGGAGCTGAAGCGGGAGCTCGACCACGAAGCGGTGATGCTCTCGCCGAACCTGCAGCGGCTCTTGTCCGTCGTGCGCGCCTTCGCCACCCAGGCCCCCCTGGTCTGCCTCGACGAGACCACCGCCAACACCGACGAGGCCTGCGCCGAGCGGGTGATGGAGCTGATGCGCCGCTACGCCCGCGAGCGGGCGGTGCTCTTCGTCACCCACAACCAGCGGCACGCCGTGCAGGTGGCCGATCACTGCGCGCTGCTCGGCGGAGGCCGCATCGTCGCCGTGCACGACACCGCCACCTTCTTCCGGTCGCCGCCCAGCGAGCTGGTACGCCACTTCGTCGCCACCGGCTCCATCAACCTGCCCTCGCCCGGCGCCGCGTTGGAGACCCTCGCCGACGACGCGCCCCGCCCCACGCCGCTGCCTCCCGCCGCGCTGGAGCACCCCTCCTCGTGGGTGGGCCCGCGAAACTTCCGCTGGCTCTGGCCCGGGCGCCTGGGCGGCCTGCCCCGCCCCGGCATCGTCGCGTCGCTGGAGGAGGACCTGCTCGGCCTGCGCCGCCTGGGGGTCGACGTGCTGGTGACCCTCGAGGAGGTGCCCACCGTCGACGCGACCGCGCTCGAGGCCCACCGGATTCGGGGCATCCACTTCCCGGTGCCCGACATGAAGGCGCCGGCGGCGCCCGAGGCGCTGGCCCTCTGCGAGCGGCTGCAGGCCCTGCTCGACGCCGACCAGGTGGTGGCCCTCCACTGCCGCGCCGGCCAGGGGCGTACCGGCACGCTGCTCGCCGCGCAGCTCATCTTCAGCGGCACCACGGCCGTCGACGCCCTCGATCGCGTCCGCAGCATCAACCCCAAGTGGGTCACCTCGGAGGAGCAGGTGCGCTTCCTCGACGACTTCTCGGCCGCCCTCCGGGTGACCCGCCCCATTCCCACTCCCGTGCCCTCGGCGCCGGAGCCCCTGTCGTAGCCGTCGTACCAACCCCCGAAGTCAAGGAGTCCCATGTCTCTCGATACTGTTTTGGCCAAGGTGCAGCAGGAGATCCCCGAGTGCGTCGCCGTTGGCCTGGTCGACATGAGCACCGGCATGTTGCTCGGCGTTCGTACCCTCGACAGCCACCCGCAGGAGGTGCTCGACCTGGTGGCGGCGGCCACCGCCGATCTCTTCGAGGGCAAGAGCGTGATCGCCATCGAGAAGATGTTCCGCAAGTCGCGCGGCCAGCCGGAGGACGGGCGCCACTACTTCCGCGAGATCATCGTCTTCAGCGAGAACCTGCTGCACGTCTTCCTCCGCTCGAAGAAGACCGCCACGCAGGCGGTGTGCTTCGTGACCCGTGCCTCGGCGAACGTCGGCATGGTGCTCTCCAAGAGCCGCGTGGCCCTCGGCGAGGTCGAGAAGGTCGCCTGAGCCGTAAAGGCCACCCGATGAGCCCTCACTCGTCTCGGCGGAAGACGGGCCCCCTGGCGCCGAACCCAGAGCTCTGGGCGGCGCTGGGGAAGGGGCCTGGCCTCCGCGCCATTCTCGAGCGGTTCTACGCCCGCGTCTTCGCCGACGCGCGGCTGGCGCCCTTCTTCCACGGCGTCACCCAGGAGCGCGTCATCGACAAGCAGTACAGCTTCCTGGCGTCGATCTTCAGCGGCGAGTCGATCTACTTCGGCGATCGCCCGCGCAACGCCCACCACTGGATGGTGATCTCCGACGAGCTGTTCGACTACCGCGAGGCGCTCTTCGAGGCCTGCCTCGTGGAGGCCGGGCTGCCGGAGCACCAGATCCGGGCGTGGCAGGAGGTCCACGAGGTCTACCGGAAGGGCATCGTGAAGTCGGCGCCCTTCCCCCGGATCATGGGCGGCGTGGCGATGCCCCTCGACGGTTGGGGCACCGAGACCCTGTCGGTGGGCTCCCTCTGCGACGGCTGCCAGGGTGAGCTCGAGGTGGGCGCCACCGCGCGCTACCACCTGCGCCTCGGCCGCACGCTCTGCGAGGCCTGCGCCCCCGCCGAGGAGGCCCAATGAGCGGCGCGCGCGTGCGCGTGAAGGCCCGGGGCCCCCTGGTGATCGAGGGCGAGTTCACCCTGGAAGGCCCGGACGGCGCTCCCTTGGGAGCGACCGGCGCCACCCGGGTGCTCCTCTGCCGCTGCGCCGCCTCCAAGTGCCGCCCATTCTGCGACGGCAGCCACAACCGCGTCGACTTCGAGCGGCCCACGCAAGACCCAGGAGAGAAGAAATGATCTTCGGCATCAGCCACGTCGAGCTCGCCGTCACCGACCTGCCCCGCGCCCGCCGCCTCTACGAGGGCACGCTGGGCCTCGCGGTGAAGAAGGAGGGCGACGGCTTCGTGGATCTCGACGCCGGCACGGTGCTGGTGCGCCTCTACGAGACGGCGCGGGTCGAGCAGAAGGTCGCGCTCAGGATGCAGGTCGGCGACGTGTGGGAGGCCTGGAAGCGCCTCATCGACGGTGGCGCCAGGCCCCTGTACGAGCCGATGCGCACCGCCCAGCTCGAGGTGATGGGCTCGGTGAGCGACGCCGACGGCCACGCGCTCACCGTCTGGCGCGCGCTCTCGGAGGACGAGTACGGCTTCCTCCCCGACCTCCCCAAGGCCGGCGAGTGGCGCACCGACGCCGAGGAGCTGCTCAAGTCGCTCCTCACCGGCGTGCCCTCGCTCTTCCGAGGGCTGGCCCGGCGCAAGGTGGTGCAGGAGGCCGAGGCGCTGGCGGACGATCATGCCGTGGGCCGCGAGGACGTCATCCGCGCCTACATTCGAGCCAACGCCCGCATCACGAGGCACCGGGTGAAGAAGCCGCTGGAGGCGCACGGCATCGATCCCGCGAGGTACCAGGCCGACTTCGACTCCTGATGGGCGGAGGGGGACTCGAACCCCCACTCCTTGCGGAACCGGATTCTAAGCCCGGCGCGGCTACCAGTTACGCCACCCGCCCCTGAGGCCCTAGAAAGCCCAAAGGCCGGTGCTCTGTCGAGAGTCACCGGCCTTCGGGAGTGAGCGCGGAAGGAATCGAACCTTCAACCTATGGATTAAGAGTCCATTGCTCTGCCAATTGAGCTACGCGCCCTTCTGTTTGCGGCGGGGCGTGTACGTTTTCGCCTCCGCCTTGTCAACACGAACTTCCTTCAACACCGCATCGGCCGACTTTCGGGTGAGGAGCCACACCCCGATTCCGAAGAGGACGATCACCACGTACTGCGCGGGGGTGAGCCCGGCGTAGCGACGGTCCACGAAGGAGAGGTCTGACGCCCTCAGGAAATCCAGGAAGAAGCGGCAGGGGGCGTAGAGCACCACCAGAACGCCCATCAGCCGGCCCTGCTGCGGGCGCTTCTTCTTGAGCGTCCAGACGATGCCGGAGATCACCGCCAGCACGAAGAAGTCGTAGAGCCCCAGGTCGTGCCGGGGGCCACCCAGCGACGGGGGGAAGTTCACCGCCAGGAAGAAGTCGGTGGGGACGCCCGGGTGGTCGTGCACCAGGAAGCAGCCGATGCGCGCGATGGCCCAGCCGGGCGCGGTGCCCAGGGCCAGGGCGTCGAGGTGCGGGAGAATGGGCTCCTTCATGCGCCAGAAGGAGAGGAAGAGCCCGATCATCGCGCCCAGCATGCCGCCGGTGGAGGACAGCCCCTCCCAGACGCGCAGCACCACGAGCGGATCGCCGTCCAGCACCTCGGGGTGGTAGGCGAAGATGTGCATGAAGTGGCCGCCGATCAGGCCACCGCCCACCAGCCAGGGAATCGTCTCGTTCACCGGGTGGTCGTCACCGGGCGCGTACTTCTTGGCCTCCCGAATCGCGAGCGCGGCGCCGGTCACCACGCCGATGGTGGACACCACCCCGAAGAGATCGATCTTCTGGTGGAACGGCAGCGAGAGGTGGGGGAGCTCGACGTAGGGAATCAAGCGCGCTCAGAGGGATTCGAACCCCCGACCCTCGGCTTCGAAGGCCGATGCTCTATCCAGCTGAGCTATGAGCGCTTCGGAAAATGATGGGCGACCTACCGGGCTTGAACCGGTAACCCCTGGATCCACAATCCAGTGCTCTGCCAATTGAGCTAAGATCGCCATGCGGCCACTGCTTCGACGCGCTCCACCTACCCAAGCGTGCTGCCACCGTCAATCGCTTCGACGGCTGCGCGCCCGGCGGGACTCGAACCCACGACCCTCGGCTTAGAAGGCCGATGCTCTATCCAGCTGAGCTACGGGCGCCTACTCCCTACGAAATCGGGGCGAGAGGATTCGAACCTCCGACCTTCTGCGCCCAAGGCAGACGCGCTACCAGGCTGCGCTACGCCCCGTTTCCGCCCAGGCTTCATCCCTGGTTTGTGCCCGACGCGCAAGCCTCTTTCCGGCTGACGGCGGGGCAGTTCGCCCTCGATTTGCATAAGGTGGAGGCTCGCGTCGCCTCCGGCCGCCGGGGGCGCAGGTCCATCGTGAACGCTCCCAGCGCACAGCGTGGCGTGATCGTCGCGGTGGCCCTGGCCCTCGCGGTCGCCTGCCAGAAGCCCAAGCCCGCGCCCGAGCCGCTAGCGGAGGCCACCTGCGCGCCGACGCCGTCCATCGCCACGCCGCTGCGCCTGCTCACCCGCTTCGAGTACGGGAACACGGTGCGCGATCTGCTCGGCGACGCCACCGGGCCCCAGTCCGCCTTCCCCAGAGAGCCGGTGGTGCGCGGCCTCGACGACGACGCCACCGTCAACCAGGTCTCGCAGGAGGGCCTGGCGCGCTATCTCGAGGCGGCCGAGAGCCTCTCGTCGGAGGTGATGCAGAACCGCCGCTCCCGCGTGGTGCCCTGCCTCACCGACGACCAGGCCTGCCGCGACGCCTTCCTCTCGAGCTTCGGGCAGCGCGCCTTTCGCCGGCCCCTCACCCAAGACGAGGTGGCCCTCTTCGCCTCCCTCTTCGACGCGGTGAAGGCGACGCACGACTTCGACACCGCCGCGCAGTGGACGGTGCAGGCGATGCTGCAGTCGCCGCAGTTCCTCTACCGCGACGAGACCTCCCTCGCCCAGAGCGCGACCGGCCGGGTGGCGCTCGACGACTTCCGGCTCGCCACCAGGCTCTCGTACTTCCTCTGGGGCACCACGCCCGACGACGCCCTGCTCTCGGCGGCCGCGCGCGGCGAGCTGTCGACCGACGAGGGCCTCGCCCGGCAGGCCAACCGCCTCCTCGACGACCCGCGGGCCCTCGAGGGCCAGCTCCGCTTCCTCTCGCTCTGGCTGAACCTCGACGGCGTGCTGACGGCGGAGAAGGACGTGCACACCTACCCCGCCTACACGCCGGCGCTGGCGACCGCCTGGCGGGCCTCGCTGGAGCTGTTCCTGCGAGACGTGCTCCGGCACGGCGGCACCGTGGAAGCGCTGTTCACCTCCAGCGCGCTCTACGCCAACGGCGCCATGAGCCCGTACGTCGGGGGCGGCCTGCCGGCGACGGAGTTCCAGCGCGTCGCCATGCCGCCGGAGCAGCGCGCGGGGGTGCTCACCCAACCGGGCCTCTTGGCGCGGTTGTCGGGCACCGATCAGTCCTCGCCCATTCGCCGGGGGGCGTTCGTCCTGGGGACCTTGCTGTGCGCGCCGCCTCCGCCGCCGCCCTCGGGCGCCTCGGTGGCGCCGCCGCCGGTCAGCCCGCGCTCGACCACGAGGCAGCGCTTCGCGGCCCACGGCTCGGTCGCGCCGTGCAGCTCCTGCCACGCGCAGATCGATCCGGTCGGCTTCACCTTCGAGCACTACGACGGCATGGGCGCCTGGCGGGACACCGAGAACGGGCAGCCGATCGACGCCACGGGGGGAGTGCGGGCCGCCGACGACCCGTCGCTGGTGAAGCCGGTCAACGGCGCGGTCGAGCTCTCGCGGCTGCTCGCCCAGTCGCCGCAGGTGAAGGACTGCCTCGCGGGCGAGTTGCTGCGCTACGCGCTGGGCCGCGAGCTCCAGGAGGGTGACACGTGCAGCCTGGCGGGCGTGCGAAAGCGCTTCGTCGAGGCGAACGGCAGCTTCCGCGCGCTGATGCTGGCCATCGCGCAGTCGGACGCCTTCCGCGGCCACGCGCCGGTGGAGGTGGCGCCGTGAGCCGGCGCTTCTCCCGTCGGGCGATCCTGCGCGGCGCCGCCGGAGTGGCGCTCGCCCTTCCGGCCCTGGAGTCCTTGCGGGCGCACGCCGGTCCCGTCGCCGCGCCGCGCCGCTTCATCGCCGTGTACCACGCGAACGGCGTCTTCACGCCCGACTGGTTCCCCAGGAACGTGAGCTCGGAGACGAGCTTCGATCTCTCGCCCACCCACGCAGCCCTGGCCCCGTTCCGCTCGCGGCTGTTGTGGACGCGCGGCGTCGACCTGTCGGTGGCGATGAGCGGCCCGGGCGAGCAACACCAGCGCGGGCTGGGAGCCCTGCTCACCGGGCAGAGGCTGGGCACCGGCAGCTTCATGGGCAACGACGGCAGCAAGGCCGGCTGGGCCCAGGGCGTCTCGCTCGACCAGGCGCTGGTGCCGCTCCTCGGGGCCGGGACGCGCGTGGCGTCGCTGCAGCTCGGCGTGCACACCATCGAGCGCGACGTCAGCGGCGCCCTCTCCTACTCGGGGGCCGCTCAACCGCTGCTCTCGGTCGACGACCCGCGCCAGGTCTTCCACCAGCTCTTCCTCGACGGCTCGGGGTCGAGCACCGCCGCCGATCGCCTGCGCCAGCAGCGGGGCTCGGTGCTCGACGCGGTGCAGGCGCAGCTCTCTTCGCTCTCGAAGCGCGTCTCGAGGGCCGACGCCCAAAGGCTCGATCGGCACCTGACGCTGGTGCGCGAGCTCGAGGTGCGCGTCACCCGAATCCCGGCGGGGACGTGCATGACGCCTTCGGAGCCGGGAGCGCTGGCCTACGACACCGAGGCCGCGATGCCCGAGGTGACGTCGCTGATGATCGATCTCCTCGTAGCGGCCTTCCGCTGCGACCTGACCCGCGTGGCGACCCTCAGCATCAGCGACGCGAAGAACCACATGGCGATGCCCTTCATCAACGTCTCGAGCGACGTACACAACCTCTCGCACTACGGAGACACGGACCCCTTGCGCGCGGACCTCGCCAAGCGCGACGTCTGGGTGACTCAGCAGGTGGCCTCGCTGCTCACGAAGCTCTCGCAGTCGGTGGAGGCCGACGGCTCGACGCTCCTCGACGACACCCTGCTCTTCTGGGGCAGCGACGTGTCGCGCGGCAACGTCCACGCCCACGACGACATGCCCTTCGTGCTCGCGGGCGGCGGCGCCGGGTTCCGCATGGGCCGAGTGGTCCAGTACAACTCGAAGCCGCACAACGACCTCTTGCTCGCGATCCTCCAGGCGTTCGGGTCGACGGCGACGACGTTCGGAGAGCCGACGGCGTGCTCGGGCGTGCTTCCGAACCTGTTCTGAAGGTCGGCACGGTTCGACTCCGCTCACCGTGAACGGCAGCTCCACCGTTCAGCCCGAGCGGAGCCGAGAGCCCTCGGGTCAGACGTCCAGCTCCTTCACCTCCGCCGCGCGCTCCATGATGAAGCGGAAGCGCGCCGACACGTCGCGGCCGAGCAGGTCGTTGATCGTCTTGTCCGTCTCCAGCTCGTTGTCGATGGTGACCTTGAGCACGGCGCGGCGCTTGCGATCGAGGGTGGTCGTCTTGAGCTCGTCGGGCGTCATCTCGCCGAGGCCCTTGAAGCGCATCACGTTCGGCTTGGCGTTGCCCTTCGCCTTCTCCTTGATGATGCGATCCTTGTCGTCGTCGTCGAGGGCCCAATAGGTCTCCTTGCCGATGTCGACGCGGAAGAGCGGCGGCTGGGCGATGAAGACGTGCCCCTCGCGAATCAGCGGCCGCAGGTGCCGGTAGAAGAACGTGAGCAACAGGGTCGAGATGTGCTGGCCGTCGCTGTCGGCGTCCATCAAGAGGAAGATCTTCCCGTAGCGCAGCCGCGTGAGATCGACGTCCGCGCCGAGCCCGCAGCCGAGCGCACTGGCGATGTCCTGCAGCTCCTTGTTCGCGCTCACCTTGTCCGTCGAGGCCTGCTCCGCGTTCAGCACCTTGCCGCGCAAGGGCAGAATCGCCTGCGTGTGCCGGTCCCGCCCCTGCTTCGCCGAGCCGCCTGCGGAGTCGCCCTCGACGATGAACAGCTCCGAGTCGTCGGGGTCCGTCGACGAGCAGTCGGCGAGCTTGCCCGGCAGGTTGAGCTTGTGGCTGATGGCCGACTTGCGGCTCACCGCCTGCGACGCCGCCCGGCTGGCCTCGCGCGCGCGCGCCGCGAGGATGATGCGCGCCACCACCGCCTCGGCCACCGTCTTGTTGTCGTTGAGCCACTTCTCCAGCGCCGGCCGCACCACCCCGTCCACCTGGGCCGCGACCTCGGGGTTGTTGAGGCGCTCCTTGGTCTGGCCCTGGAACTGCGGCTCGATGACGTAGGTCGAGAGGATGCACACCAGCCCCTCGCGAATGTCCTCGGCCGTCAGCGTCACGCCCTTGGGCGTCAAGGCGTGCGTCTCGATGTAGTTGCGCACCGCCTTCACCACGCCGGCCTTGAGGCCGTTCTCGTGCGTGCCGCCGTTCTTGGTGGGGATGCCGTTGACGTAGCTCTTCACGTACTCGTCGGTGCCCTCGGTCCACACCAGCGCGAGCTCGAGCCTGACCCCGTTCTCGTGCGCCTTGTAGAAGGCCTGCGAGGAGGCCGGCACCACCGGCTTCGCGCGCTCGAGCACGAGCTGCTGGATGTACTCCGCGATGCCGCCGTCGTGCTTGAAGGTCTCCACCTTCTTGGGCGACTGGGTCTCGTCGGTGAAGACGACCTCCATGCCCTTGTGCAGGTAGCTCTTCGCCTCCAGCCGCTCGCGGATGAGGCCGGAGTCGAACTTCGCCTTCGCGCCGAAGATCTCCGGGTCAGGCTCGAAGGAGATCGCGGTGCCGCTGCCGCGCGCGTTGCCCAGGGACTTGAGCTTCGTCTTCGGCAGGCCGCGCGAATACGTCTGCTCCCACAGCTTCCCGTCGCGGCGAATCTGCGCCACCAGCTCGCTCGAGAGCGCGTTCACCACCGACGAGCCGACGCCGTGCAGACCGCCGGAGTGCTTGTAGTTGCCCTCCTCGAACTTCCCGCCGGAGTGCAGCACCGTGAGGATGACCTCCAGCGCCGGCTTCTTGTACTTCGCCATCATGTCCACGGGGATGCCGCGGCCGTTGTCGGTGACCGTGATGCGCGTGCCCGACTTGTGCAGCGTGACGTCGATGCGGTCCGCGAAGCCGTTCATCACCTCGTCGACGCAGTTGTCGACGATCTCCCACAAGAGGTGATGGTACCCGGTGGAGTCGGTGCCGCCGATGTACATGGCCGGCCGCTTGCGCACCGGCTCGAGGCCCTCGAGGACCTGAATCTGACTCGCGTCGTAGTTCTTCTTGGCCATGGTCTTCAGCGCTCCTTCGAGTCAGCCTTCTTGTCGCTCTTCTTCTCGTCGGGCTTCGGCGGCTCGGGCAGCGCCAGCACCTCCAGCGCGCGCTTCACCGCCTTCACCGAGTCCTTCTTCGACATCTCGCGGCCCTTGCCGGCGCGCGAGGTCAGCCCGTACTTGCCCGGCGACAGCTTGAGGGTCTTGCCCTTGGTCGTCTCCAGCTCGAGCGACGCGTCCTTCTTCGCGGTGCAGAGGAAGGCCATCACCTCGTCGTCCGGTTGGGTCTTGATGACGGTGACGCCCTTGCCCGGGCCGGCCAGCTCGTTCACCTCGGCCGACTTGCACACCAGGGCGAAGGTCTTCTTGGTCACCACCGCGAGCAGGTCCTTCTCGCCGCAGGGCGTGACGCCGATGATCTCGTCACCCTGCGGAGGCCTGGCGTAGCGGCGCCCGGCGCGCGTGCTGACCTCGGCGTGCGGCGCGAGCACGAAGCGCAAGCCGAAGCCCTTCTTCGACACCGCCATCAGCTTCTCGGGCACCGGCAGCCGCTTGTCGAGCGACAGCGCGCCCACCACGCGCTCGTTGTCGTCGAACTTGAACAGCTTCTGCACCGGGTCGCCGTAGCCGGTCGACGCGGGGACGTCGTTGAAGCGGGTGACGTAGGCCGCGCCCGCCGACGAGAAGAACACCACGTTCGACTTGAGCGAGCCCGAGAGCACGGCCATCAGCTCGTCGCCCTCGCGCATGCGGGTGGTGGTCGGGTCCTTGAGCTCCCTGACGCGCTTCACCCAGCCATCGCGGGTGATGACCACCTGCGCGTCTTCGTCGGCGATGAAGGCCTCCTCGTCGAACTCCACGTCCTCCACCGGCCCGGCGATGCGGGTGCGGCGCTTGTCCTCGTAGAGCTTCCGGAGCTCGAGCAGCTCCTCCTTGATGGTGGCCCACAAGGCCTTCTCGCTCTTGAGCAGGGCCGCGATGCGCTTCGCCTCGGCGCGCTTGGCCTTGAGCTCTTCCTGAATGACCAGGATCTCGAGCCGGGCCAGCTTGTAGAGCTTCATCTCGAGGATCGCGTCGGTCTGCTCGGCCGAGAGCTTGAAGCGCGCGATGAGCTTCTTCGCCGCGTCCTCCTTGCCGTCGGACTTGCGGATGATGCGAATCATCTCGTCGAGCGCGTCGTAGACGGTCTCGAAGCCCTCGAGGATGTGCAGCCGGGCCTTGAGCTGATCGAGCTGGTACTGGAGGCGCTTGGTCACCACCTCGAGCCGGAAGTCGAGGAAGGCCTTCAGCATCTCCGCCAGGTTCGAGCGCTTCGGCGTGCCGACCTCCGGGTTGTCCTTCGTCGGCACCAGGCAGGTCAGGTTGACGTTGAAGTTCGTGTGCAGCGGCGTGTGCTTGAACAGGTACGACATCACGAGCTCGGCGTCGGCGTCCTTCTTGAGCTCCATGACGATGCGCACGTCGGTGGTCGACTCGTCGCGCACGTCGACCAGCGGCGGCAGCTCGCGCTCGGTGATGATCGCGCCGATGCGCTCCACCAGCGTGCCCTTGTTCACCATGTACGGAATCGAGGTGACGACGATCTGCTGGCCGCCGCGCGGGCGGTCTTCGAGCTTCCACTCGCCGCGCAGGCGAATCGCGCCCTGCCCCGTCTCGTAGATGTCGCGCAGCTCCTTCTTCGAGTTGAGGATCTGCCCGCCGGTCGGGAAGTCGGGACCTTTGATGTGCTTGAGCAGGTCCTTGGTCTCGAGCTTCTTGTCCTTGATGAGCTCGACGCAGGCGTCGACGAGCTCGGAGAGGTTGTGCGGCGGAATGTTGGTCGCCATGCCCACCGCGATGCCGGTGGTGCCGTTCATGAGCAGCTGCGGCAGCCGCGCCGGGAGCACGCTGGGCTCGGTCGTGCGGCCGTCGTAGGTCGGCCGGAAGTCGACGGTCTTCTGCGCGATCTCCGCCAGCAGCTCGTCGGAGAGCCGCTCGAGCCGGCACTCCGTGTAACGCATCGCCGCCGGAGCGTCGCCGTCGAGCGAGCCGAAGTTGCCGTGCCCTTCCACCAGGGGGTAGCGCAGGGAGAAGTCCTGCGCGAGCCGCACCAGCGCGTCGTAGA
>JBBIOE010000230.1:0-12038 GCA_037443525.1 Archangiaceae bacterium
CGAGGTCAACAAGGCGCCCTCCGACCCCGACAAAGACGGCGACGGCAAGGCCGACACCGCCGACAACTGCCCCGGCATTCCCAACGCCGATCAGAAGGACAACGACGGCGACGGCAAGGGCGACGTCTGCGACGACGACGACGACAACGACGGCGTGAAGGACAACGCCGACGACTGCCCGCTGGTGGCCAACGCCGACCAGGTGATGCCGGACGACACTTCGAAGTGCAACGTGGACAGCGACGGCGACTCCATCTCCGACACCTTCGACAACTGCCCCGGCGTCTCGAACTCCACCCAGGCCGACACCGACGTCGACGGCCTCGGCGACGCTTGCGACCCCGACCAGGACAACGACGGCATCTTGAACGCCGACGACAACTGCAAGCTGGTGAAGAACCGCGACCAGGCCGACGACGACGGCGACGGCAAGGGCGACGTCTGCGACGAGAAGTACTGCGTGGTGGTGAACAAGGACGCCCCGGAGGACTGCCTCGACCCGCAGGGACCCTTCGCGGTGCACGGCGGCGGCCAGGTGATGCTGAAGAAGGGCCAGAAGTTCCGCCTGCCGCTCTTCGCCAACCGCAACGGCGTGGCCATCAACTACACCTGGACCGTCGACCCCAAGGGCAGGCCCGCGGGCTCCAAGGCGGCCATCCAGAACCCGACCGGCGTCACCTCGCTCTCCCGCCACTGGCAGTACGCCTACTCGGACGGCAACGTGCCGAGCTTCACCGCCGACGTGGACGGCACCTACAACATCCAGCTCGCGGGCGAGCTGCTCATCCCCGACCGGCAGTTCCCCGCCAAGACCACCTCGACTTCCGGGCTGGTGATGACGGTCGTGCCGGACGGGAAGCCGGGCTCCTGCGCCGCGGTGCCGATGGACGCCTCGATGGTGGGCCTCGCGGTCGCCGCGCTGGCGCTGCTCCGCCGCCGCCGCGATTGACGTAGAGTCCGCCGTGGCCGGATGGCGACGCCCCTCGTCGGCACACGCTGGCGAGGGGCTTCGTCCTTCCCTGGAGGAGTGGTGGCGCCGGAGGTCAGCGTGAGAACGGTTCGAGTGGGGCTCCTGTCGGCGCTGGTCCTGTCGGCCTGCTCCGATGCCTTCCTTCAGGCGCAGACCGCCGACGAGGTGCACGTCGACGATCGGCTGGCGGTGACGGGGCGCGTCTGCACCGCGCGGCCCGACCCCTCGGGCTTCCCGGTGAAGGTGGTGCTCATCGTCGATCAGTCGGGCTCGATGTGCGTGTCCGACCCGCCGGGCAGCCAGCAGTCGTCGGGCTTCTGCGAGATGTACGCGGTGGTGCCGCCGGGCGTGACGCAGCCGGCCCGGGTGCGCGCGCTCACCAACCTCCTCACCCAGTTCCAGGCGCAGCCCAACGTGCGGGTGGCCCTGGTGCCCTTCGAGACCAACGTGAAGGGCGTGTGGCCGCAGGCCTCGGGCACCGGCGCGGCGCGCTTCGCCCGCCCCGACCCTTCGCTCTCGAGCCGCATCACCACGCTGCAGGCGGAGCTCGGCAAGGGAACCGACTACCAGGGCGCGCTCTCCGCCGCGTATTCCCTCATCGCCAGCGACATCAACGACGTGCAGCAGACCGCGCCGGAGCAGCTGCCGCGCACCCGCTACGTCGTGGTCTTCCTCACCGACGGCACGCCGTTTCCCCGCTGCTCGGGCAACGACAACCTCTCCCAGTACGCCGACGCCGATCACCCCGAGCTCACCTGGGCCGACAGCCAGGGGGCGGGCGACTTCTGCAACGTGCTCGACCCACAGAGCAGAGACAACATCACCGGCTTCGTGGTGGGCACCGACCGCAACCAGAACTACCAGCTGTTCAGCTACGTCGATCAGCTCATGGAGCTCAAGAGCCAGTACAACATCGGCGACCTGAGGCTCCACACGGTGCTCCTGATGAACGAGGAGGCGGTGCGCGCCTGCGGCCCCATCTGCCAGGACCTCTACGGCGCCTACCCCAACACCCCGCCGGCGCAGTACCCGCAGGCCGCGAAGAAGATCGCCCGCTGGCTGCTCACCCAGTTCGCCCAGCGCGGCAACGGCGTCTTCCAGGAGTTCGACGACTTCTCCGGCCTCGCCCAGCTCTCTTTGGGCGCCCTCGACTACGGCTCCCTGGCCTCCAAGAACGTGATGAAGACGCTGGTCTTGCAGGCGCTCTCCTCCGAGCCCGGCAGCGTCGATCGCCAGGTGGACACCGACGGCGAGGGCCTGCCGGACGCGCTCGATAACGGGTTCACCCACGACACCAACCCCTTCTTCGCCGACTCCGACGACGACGGCTTCGACGACAATTACGAGGTGCGGCACTTCGACGACGGCTTCCGCGCCGATCAGAAGGACGGCCGCGGGTGCGACCCCAAGTCGCCGCTCACGCCCAGCTGCCGGGTGCGCGACACCGACGGCGACGGGCTGTCGCAGTTCGCCGAGGACTACCTCAAGACCCGCCCCACGCTGGTGGACAGCGACGGCGACGGCATGCCCGACGGGCTCGAGGTGCGCTACGGCCTCGACCCGCTCAAGCCGAACGCCGGGCAGCTCGACACCGACGGCGACGGCGTCGACGACGCGACGGAGCTCGAGCTCGGCTCGTCGCCCGTTCGCGCCGACGGGGCCTTCCGCGAGAAGAACGCCTTCAACTACGCCCTCAAGGCCGACCCCCAGTCCGACGGTCGCATCTGCTACGACTTCACCGTGTCCAACGTGCAGCTGGTGACCCCGCCCGCGAAGGCCGGTTTGCGCGAAGGGTTCAACCTCTTCAAGCTCTGGTTCGCCGAGGCGCCGGAGAGCGGCGTGGCCACCGACTACGGCGTCTGGCACACCGCCTGCGCCTGGGCCCAGTACGCGCCGCCCTCGGTGCGCGAGCCGGCGGGGCCGCAGACCAACGCCATCACCCCCGCGCAGTTCTTCCCCCCGGCGCAGCTCGCCGACTCGGCCGCCTACGACGCGCGCTGCGTCGGCATCTCGCCGTCGAAGGACAAGGCCAACACCCCATGAAGGGCTTCGCGGCGTCGAGGGCGCTCCTCGCGGGCGTGGTGGTGGGGTTGTTGGCGCAGGCTTGCTCCGACGCGTACCTCTACGACCAGCGGCGCGAGAGCGTCGTGCCGTCGGACCGCACCGTGTCCCTGGAGGGCGAGTTCTGCACGCCCGCCACCGACGAGGTGATTCGGCCCATCAAGATCCTCATCGCGATGGACGCGTCGCAGTCGATGAAGGTGACCGACCCCAACGGCACCCGCGCCAAGGCCGTGGCCGATCTGATCGCCAACCTCCCTCGGGAGAAGGAGGTCGCCCTCGCCACCATGCTCTTCGCGGGCAGCACCACCGCCTTCCTCACCAAGAGCGGGCTCAACCAGTTCGAGAGCATCACCAGCTTGAGCGACACCGACGTGCAGCTGTTGCAGCAGCGAATCCTCAACTTCGCCACCAGCGGCAACGCGGCCAACCGCGACTCCACCGACTTCGTGAAGCCGCTCGCCGACATCTACGCGCTCATCAACCGCGACCTGGCGCAGACCAAGGCCGCCGGCGGCACCGACCAGACGATGCCCAGGTACTCGGTCATCTTCCTTTCCGACGGCCAGCCCACCGACCCACAGGACGATCAGCTGTTGTGCGGCGACGCCGTGCGCCGCATTCGGCAGCTCAAGGACCTGGCCGACGACGTGACGGTCAACACGGTGAACGTCTTCCTGCCCGCGCAGCCGGTGGCCTCTTCCCTGTGCGACTTCGACGGCGGCGTGACGGTGCCGGTGGGCGGCTCGACCTGCGCGCTGCCGCAGCTGCCGCCGGGCACCTGCCCGATGCTCATCGTGGCCCAGGACGCGGAGCGCCTGAAGCGCATGGCCCAGATCGGCGGCGGCGACTTCCGCGACTTCCGCAACAACGAGCCCATCAACTTCCTCTCGTTCCGCTTCGGGCAGACGCGGCGCACCTTCCAGTTCGACAAGCTCATCGTGTCGAACTTCTCCGCCCCGGCCGACAGCCCCCTCGACGAGGCGGACACCGACAGCGACGGGCTCCTCGACGCCGACGAGACCACCGCGCGCACGCTGCCCTGGGTGAAGGACACCGACACCGACGGCTTCGCCGACGGCACCGAGGTCTACTTCAAGAAGCGCGGCGCCAACTTCACCCCCAACCAGCGGCCCACCGCCGACGGTGGAGGCCTGGACCCCGGCTGCCCGTCGGCCCTGCGCGGCGTGGACTCCGACTGCGACGGGCTCACCGACTGCGACGAGCAGATCATCGGCACCAACGCCCTACGCATCGACTCCGACGACGACGGCGTGCCCGACTCGGTGGAGTGGCAGCTCGGCACCCAGCCCTCGTCGAAGGATCTCGACCAGGACCCCGACAACGACGCCTTGCCCAACGGCCAGGAGCTGGCGCTGCACACCGACCCCTCGCTCTCCGACTCGGCGCACCTGTCCACCGACGGCTACCGCTACCAGCTCAGCCGCGCCGGCCCGGTCGACGACCAGGGGCGGCAGTGCTTCACCTTCCGCGTCGACAACGTGCTGCTCGCCAACACCCTCCCGGACACGCGCGACGCGGGCAACCCCGATGGCGGGGCGCCGCTGTTCCGAAAGGGCGCGGGCTTCAACGATCTCCTCCTCTCGGTCTCGATGCGGCCGTCCGACGACCCGACCGGGCACACGCTGATGAAGGTGTTTCACCACCAGACGTCGCGCTTCCCCGTCGGGGGCATTCGCTCGCCCGTCGACGGCGTCATTCACGTCGACCAGAAGGACCTGGTGTCGACCTGTGGCCAGTCGGTGAACAGCCCCTGAGGTACGCACACGCCATGCGACTCTTCGCCCGAGGTCTCTTCGCCGTCGCTGCGCTCTCGCTCACCGCCTGCCCCGCGCCGCCGCAGCAGTGCGTCACCGGCGACGAGGACGCCTGTGACGACGCCGGCACGCTGCCGCCCGACGCCTGCAACTCGAAGGACGAGGCCCTCTCCTCGGCCGACTGCTCCCTCACCCTGGGCACGCGGAGGGAGGCCTTCATCACCTCGCTGGCCGACGGCGGCGCCGACCAGGACTGGTACTCGGCCACCCTGCCTTCGAACCTGACCGCGCGGAGCCTCTTGCACGTCAACGCCGGCTACTCGGTGCCGCAGACGGCGGTGAACTTCCAGGTGAACGTGCTCGACGAGGCCGGGAAGATCAGCCTCGTCACCGGCGTCGACGCTCACGGCGCGGCGGCGCCCAAGCCCGTCGACCTCATCCTCCCCTACGACAAGAGCGGCTCGAAGATCCTCGTGCTGGTCGGCGACCAGGGCCAGGGGCCACAGGTGCGCGTCGACAACCGCAACCCGTACCACGTGATGGTGGAGGTCATCGACAACCCCGACGTGAACGAGCCGAACGACACCAGCGCCACCGCGATTCCGCTCGCGCCCTCCGGCGGCCTCTCCACCGGCGCGGCCTCGGGCTGGCTCTCCACCACCGACGACGTCGATCGCTTCAGCTTCCAGGTGGGCTCGGGCGGGCGGCAGATCATCTACCTGCACGTCTCCACCGCGGCCGGGCTCACCAACCCGCCCTTGCCGTACCTGCTCGGCTACACGCTCTTCGATCCCACCGGCACGCCCGTCTCCGAAGGGCACATGGACAAGGCCTTCGCCCAGGTGGACCTCTCCACCGCGCGGCTGGCGGCGAGCCCCGGCACCTACACGCTGGCGATCGCGGGCTTCAAGCCGTCGGGCTCCACCCTTCCGGTGAAGGGCGATCTGAGGCCCGAGTCGAAGTACTCCGTCGACGTTCGCCTGATGCCCGACGTCGACACCACCGAGCCCAACGACACCAAGGCCACCGCGCGGGTCAAGACGATGAGCCTGGGCGGCACGCAGACCATCGCCGGCCGGCTCTCCTACGTCGGCGACGAGGAGTGGTTCCAGCTCAACGTGCCGGCGAGCTCCCAGGAGACGGCGCTGCGCTACGCCTTCCACGCGGGCACCACCGGCGGCCGCTTCCCGCCGACCTTCAGCATCCCCTCGCGCAACCTTCGCATCACCACCGACGTCACCGGCGGCGCCAACGCCCAGGACAATCAGGTGCAGTGCAAGACCAACGCGACCGTGTGCCCCAAGGGCTACGAGGCGGACATCGGCAAGCAGCAGCTGGTGGAGTCGGTGTGCATGTCGCTCGCCGGACCGCAGTGCCTGTGGTCGGAGCGGCTGGAGGACTCGCGCTTCGCCCGGCAGAAGAACCTGGTGGGCGCGATCCCCGTGCCGGCGCGCTCGGGCAGCACCTCGTACTTCCTCATGTTCCGGGACCAGGGCGTGGGCCTCAACAAGTACGCCGACGATCTCGACTACACGCTGGAGGTGACGTGGGAGCCGAAGCCCGCCGACGCCACCGCCTCGCCGGTCTCGCTGGGCGCGTCCACCGCCGAGGTCACGGGCCACCTCTCCTACGGCCACGGGCGCCTGCTCGAGCCCTTCGACGTGAACTCCGGCACCGGCGTGCGCGGGCCGGACGACTACGACGCGGTGCAGACCGAGACCGATCCGTGGACCTTCGACCTGCCCGGCACCGGCGACCAGGGCTGGAGCGTCTCCTGGGCCCTCGACGTGCCCGACGGCGGCACCACCCCGCCGGCCGACGTCACCCTGGAGCTCGCCTTCTGCAACGGCGCGCCGGGCAGCTGCACCACCATCAAGCGGGTGATGGCGTACTCCGCCGATCCGCTGACGCCCTGGTACCTGCCGCAGAGCTTCGCCAACGCGTCGACGCTCTTCACCCGCACCGCGAGTCCCGGCCAGGTCACCGTCACTGCCCAGCCCATCGGGTGCTGGTGCGTGCCGGCGGCCTTCGCCGCCTCGGGCTCCTTCGGCGTCAACGTGGGGGCGGTGAACCGCCTCACCAACGATCCGCTCACCTACCACCTGCGCCAGGCCCTCTCGGCGTACCCCACCAGCTACACCGGCGACGGCGGAGTGACGATCTCCTGCCCGTCGAGCGCGGACGCGGGGTGCGGCTTCGGGTTGTAAGAAAGCTCGGCACCCTTCGACGAGCTCAGGGTGAACGGGACGTGGTCAGGGCGCCAGGCCGCCGTCGCGGTAGCACGACGAGACGCCGCCGTCGGTCGGCACGCCGCAGCCCGAGACCTTCAAGATGAGCGTGCCGTCGTTCTGCGCGTTGCTCTCGACGGTGAGGCTCGCCTGGTAGAGGCGGGCCTGGGTGGGGGTGAACTCGATCTGAATGGCGACCGACTTGTTGCCCCTCACCTTGACGTCGCCGGGGATGACGGCGTCGGTGGTGTCGGTGTCCCAGCTCGCGCGGAACTTGAACGCCGAGTCTCCGCTGGTGCCGACGCTCTGAATCGTGAGGTCCTCCACGCCGCCGTTGCGCAGGATGAAGGTGTCGGTCTTCGTGACGCCGATCCACGTCGCCGAGCCGTACTCCATGTCGAAGCCGAGGGCGGTGCGGTCGGGGCAGATCTGCGCCTTCTGCATCAGCGCGTCGGGATCGCACTCCTTCGGGGTATTCCCACAGGCCGCGAAAGCCACCACAATGCAGCCGGCGATGAGGAGGGAGCGGGTCATGGGCAGTCCTGGGCGGAGAGCGAACGGAAAGGATTTAGCCCAAAGCCTGACCCTCGTCGCGAGCCTCATGCTGGCCTCGTCGTGCGGCAGCCTCCAGGAGGAGTTCATCGGCGTGCGGGTGCTTGACGCCTGCAATGGCAACTGGCCGGTCTGCGACACCACCGTCGGCTGCATGGTGGGTGATCGCAGCTACGTCCAGGGCCGCTTCCCCGGCACTGCCCGCGTGGCGTACCAGCTCTTCGAGCCGTCGACGGTGACCGTGTCCTTCCTGCTCTCGGAGATCGCCGGCTCGGGCGACGAGACCACCATTCACTTCTACGAAGACCAGTGCCGCTCGCGCGTGCGCACCGCGGTGCCCGGCCGCACCTTCGTGGGCGAGGCGCAGCAGGTGGGCCTCGTGCACCGGGAGACGGACCTGTCGGGCATCGGCGACCACCTGCTGGAGGTGATCTCCGACGCGCGGGCGCGCTACCTGATGAAGGTCGACGTCGTGCCGCTGCGGCTCAAGGAGTCGCCGAGCTCGCAGTGACGCGCGCCAAGCACCCGGGATCGCGGGCCTGCGCCGGGGTGACGCGTCCACTCGCCCGATGCGCCCTCGCCCGGGCCCGGCCGGTACACTCGCGCCGTCGCTCCTCTTGAAAGGCCCCGTGACTCGATTCGCGTCGCTCGCTCGACTTGGACTGATGCTCGCGCTCGCTGGGTCTTGGGCCTGCCGCCCGAACACCGACGGCGCCCTGCGCATCGTGGTGGAGCTCGACCCTGCCGTGCGGGCCGATTGCGGAGAGCTGGTCGTCTCGGCGGGCGACTCGCGCCTCGCCTTCGTCGACTTCGCGCTCTCGAGCGGCACGACGGAGCAGATCGTCGGCGCCAAGCAGGGCGCCCTGCCCGGCGACGTGGTGCTGCGCGTCGACGCCTTCACCGGCGAGTGCGCGAAGACCACCGAGCGGCGCTTGAGCGCCCGCTCCGCCAACGTCACCGCCCGCTTCCCCCGGTCCGGCGTCCAGGAGGTGCGGCTCGTCGTGGGGAAGCCCGACGCCACCCTCGACGCCGACGGCGACGGCTTCGTGGCCGCGGCGAAGGGCGGGGCCGACTGCCTGGACTCGGATCCGCTGGTGAACCCCAAGGGCGTGCAAGCGTGCGGCTCGAGCATCGACGGCGACTGCGACGGGAAGCTCTTCTGCGACGACCCCGGCTGCGCGGGCGAGGTGGCGTGCCAGGCGCCCGCCACCGGCCTCGCGCTCACCCCGGAGTCGCTGGCCGTGCTGCAGGGCGCCTGCATCGACGCGCTGACTCTGGAGGCGCGGCGCGACGGCGGCGTGGCGCCGGTCGACCGCCCCCGCTTCATCGCGCTGACGGCCAGCGGCGTGCCGGTGGACTTCTTCTCCGACGCCCAGTGCGCCACCGCGACGACCACCGCGCCGCTCGACTTCGGCGCCAGCACGGCGGCGCTCCACTTCGTGCTGAAGGGCGCGGGCACCGCCACCCTCACCGCCAGCGACTCCGACACGGACCGCCCGCTCGGCTCGGCGACGGCGACGGTGGCGGCCGCTTCCCACGCGCTCACCTTGACCGGCGTGCCGGCGCAGCTCTTGGCCGGTTCGTGCTCCGGCGCGGTGACGGTGAGCCTGGTCGACGGCAAGAACCAGCCCTGGGTGCACGCCGCCGCCGAGGCGGTGGCGGTCGCGGCGCAGGGCGTGGCCGGGGCGAAGGTCTCGTTCTTCGCCTCGGGCGACTGCAGCGGCGCGCCCCTGACCACGCTCGCCGCCTCGGTGCCGGCGGGCAGCTCCACCCTCACGCTCTCCTTCTCGGGGACGCTGGTGGGGGCCGCCAGTCTGGTGGCGAGCGACTCCGGGCAGGGGGCGCGGGCGGACACCACCTTCGGCCCGGGCGTGCCCGCCAAGCTCGCGCTCCTCGACGCGGCGTCCACCGTGGTGGCGGGCGCCTGCGAGAGCCCGGTCACCATCGAGGTGCGCGACGCCTTCGACAACGCCTCGCCGGTGTCGTCGGACCTCACGGTGACGCTCGGCTCCTTGCAGGCCGCCAGGCCGCCGCGCTTCTTCTCCGACTCCTGCAACACCACGGCGGCGACGGTGGTCGTGCCCGCCAGGGCCGCGACCGTGCCCTTCGGGTTCTCGCCGGTCTCCGCGCCGGGACCGCTGACGGTGACCGGCACCGCCGGCGCGCTCACTGGCTCCAAGGCGTACACGGTCGCCACGGGCGCGCCCGCGGCCATCGCCTTCAAGACGCCGCCCCCCGCGGCCCTGGCGCGGTACACCTGCACGAGCACTCCGGTGGTGGTCGAGCTCCGCGACGGCTCGGGGAACCCGGTGCCGGCGCCCGCGGACACCACGCTGACGCTGGGAGCCGGCCCGGGCATGCGCTTCTTCGCCGTGGGGACGCCCGGCTGCGGAACCGCTCCCGTCACCGCCGTCACGCTCCTCTTGGGCCAGTCGCAGGTCGCCTTCGCTCTCGCGGCCTTCGGGGCCGCCACGACGCCCGCGACGGTTCAGGTGTCGAGCGCCAGCTACGGGCAGGTGTCGGCGCCGGTGGCCTTGAGCGACGGGGCGGGCTCCTACGCGCTGACGGCGCCGGCGAGCGAGGCGGCGGGTGGCTGCGACGCGGTGGCGGTTTCGCGGCGGAGCGCTTCGCTCGGGGCGGTGACCTTCCAGGCGGTCGACGTGACGGTCAGCTCCGGCGGAGCGGGCCTCACCACCCACACCGACGCGGCGTGCAGCTCGGCGAGCCCGGCGGTGGTGCGCCTGAACGCCGGCGCCTCGTCGGGGACCGTCTACGTGCGCGGGCGCTCCGCCGACTCGGTGGCGACGACGCTCACCGCCAGCGACGCCTTGAACGACTACGCCCCGGGCACCGCCAGCACCGTGGCGCTGCCGCTGGTGCGCCGTGGAACCTGCACGATCTTGCAGGCGGCCTCGACGGCCACCTGCCCCATCACCCCGGCGCTGACGGCGGCCGACAAGCCGCGCTCGTTCCTCGTGTTCCAGGCCGCGCCCAGTTACTGGACGCCCACCGACGCCGAGACGGAGTGCCACCTCGACGCCACGCCGCAGGTGGTGTGCTCGCGGGCCGGCACCAACAACGCGGTGGCGATCACGGCCACCTGGCAGGTGGTGACCTTCGGGAGGGACGCGGCGTCGGGCGGCGCGACGGTGCAGACCATCTCTGGGGCGGGGAACACGGCCACGCCGATGGTGTGGACCATCTCCGCGGTCGACCCCACCCGCACCTTCGTGCTCGGCAGCCACGGCGCCGCCGGCAACAACATCGGGAACGACGACACGCCCTCCTTCAAGCTCTCGTCGGCGACCACCGTGACGCTATCGCCCACGTCCAACCTCTCCACCACGCAGGCGACCGTGGGCTTCCAGGTGGTCGAGCTCTCCGGCGCCTCGGTGCAGCGCGGCAGCTTCGCCTCGCAGACCGGCAGCTCCTTCTCGGCGACGCTCGGCACCGCCATCGTCCCCTCGCGCACGTTCCCCCTCTACAGCGTGCGGCTCGACCCGGCGTCGGACAACGACAACCTCTGCCAGCGGCGGCTGAGGTCCTGGGTCAGCGACGCGACCCACCTCTCCTTCCACCGGGGCGGCGACGCGGCGGTGGCGGCCTGCGCGGCGAACAACGTGGAGGAGCTCGACTGGGAGGCGGTGCAGCTGCCGTCCGGCGCGACCGTGCAGCAGGTGGAGCTCAGCATGGCGTCGGGGGGGCTCTCGGCCACCGGCACCATCGCCCCGGTCGCGTTGCACCGGACCGTCGCGCTCCTGCCGGGGCAGGCCTACGGCGGCCAGGCGGCGGGAGAGTCGGACTACGTCGCGGTCGGCTCGGCGGTGACGGCCGGGCAGGGCGACAACCTGGGCGTGATTCACGCCGTGCTCACCTTCCCCTCGTCGACGCAGCTCAAGGCTGACCGCGGCTGGGGGGGCCCCACGAACGAGGCGGCCAACGCGCACTTCACGGCGCAGGTGATTCAGTTCGCGCCCTGACGCCGGGGTGCGCTGAGCTCGTCAGGCGCCGATGCGCGGGGCCGCCACCCCGCTGGAGTCGGCACGCAAGCGAGTGAGCCGGCGCCGTCCGGGTCGCCCGGCGGTTCGCGCCACGACGCGTGCATGGCCGACTCCGCCCGCGCGGGCTATCACTCCCTCGCGCATGCCCTCCGTGTCACGCCGCTGTGCGAATCACCCCGACGTGAGCGCGGTCGAGATCTGCAGCCGCTGCGGCAGTTTCGTCTGCGGGGCCTGCCTCGAGTACACCAAGGACGAGCCGCCGGTGCCCCGTTGCACCGCGTGCGTGCGGCGGGAGCTCTCGCTGCGCGGGCCGGGCCGGGCCGGGCGCGGGTGGCGCTGGCGCTGGGGCTCCTCGGGCTGGTGACGTTCTGCGTGCCGTTGGGTGTGGTGGCCTTCGCGCTGGCGCAGCTGGAGCTCCGGGCCATCGGGCGCGGCGAGGTGCGCGAGC
>JBBIOE010000231.1:0-11919 GCA_037443525.1 Archangiaceae bacterium
TGGGCGCGGCCGGCGGGGTGGGGTTCTTCTCCGGGTCGAGCTTCTTCAGCGTCTCCTCGTACTCGCGCATCGCGACGTTGTTCTCGTCGGTGGAGCGCTCGTAGTAGAGCTCCGCCAGGCGGAACATCACGTCGGGCGTGTAGCGCGGGTCGTTGGGGTAGCGCTGCAGGAACTCCTCGAAGGCGGCGATGGCGTCGAGGCGCTCGCGGCGCTCCAGCACCTCGAGATCGCGAATCGCCTTCTCGTAGCTGTTGCCCAGCGTGTTCCGCTTCTCCTCGTACTTCTTCTCCACCAACAGCTGAATCTCGCGCTTGAAGTCCTTCGACTCCGCCTCGTAGAGCTCGATGGCCTTCGAGAGCTCCTCGAGCTGCGCCTTCTCTTCGGGCGTCTTGCCCATGCCCTCGAAGTAGCGGGTCTTGGGCGCCGGAGCGGGCGGCACCGCGTCCTTCTTGCCGTCGGCCTTCGCGGCCTCCTCGGCCCCGGCCTTCTTCTCGTCCTTGGCGTCGGCCTTCTTCTCGTCCTTCTTCGGAGCCTTCTTGTCGTCCTTCTTCGCGGCGGGCGCCGCGGCCTTGGCGGCGCCGGCCGCGAGCGCGCGCGAGGGCAGGGCGCCCAGCAGGACGGCCAACACCAGCGACGCTGTCCACAGGCCCTTCGTCATTCCACGTCCTTCAAGACTTCCTTGAACTCTTCGTCGAGCTGCTTGAGCTCGTGGTCCTTCTGGGCGGCGAGCTTCTGAATCTGCGCTGTCTTGTCCTGCTTGCGCTGGAAGGCCACGTCGACCACGCCGACGTCGGCCTTGAGCACCAGGTCGTAGAAGCTCTGGCGCACGCGGCGGAAGCTGTCGAAGGCGATGCGGCCGACGAGGTTGCGCGTCTCACCGGTGACGGCGTCGGTCTCCTGCGAGTAGGTCTCGATGAGGCGCTGCTCGGCCAGCACCTGGTCGCGCAGCTTCTGGGCCTTGGCGCCAACGCGCTCGCGGATGACCTGCTTGGCCCTCTGCACGCGCTCGCGCACGGCCAGGGCGTCGGTGCGCACCACGTCGCTCTTGAGCAGCAGCTGGGACAGGTCGCCCGAGACCTGGCCGCGGGACTCCTCGACGACCGACCGCTCCTCCTTCAGGAGGTCGGCGTACTCCTTGCGCAGGGCGTCCTCACCGCTGACGGCCGCGTTGGCGTTGTTGCGCTCCTCGGCGAGCCGGGCGCGCATCGCGTCGACCTCGGCCTGCATGCCGTCGAGCGCGCGCTGCTCGTTGGTGACCTTCTCCAGGAAGGCCTTCTCGTCCTCGGCGGTGTTGTGGCGCTGGGAGCGGGTGTCGTCGACGTACTTGCGAATGGCGGTGAGCTGCGCCTGCTGGGCCTGAATCTCGAGGCCGGCCTGGTAGGCGCGCTTGTCGATCTCGTCGATCTTCTCCTGCATGCGCTTGCGCCGCGCCTCGAGCTCGTCGGTGGTGGTGGGCAGGGTGTCGATGCGGTCCTTCAGCGCCTGAGCCTTCTGCCGGAGCTCGGCGAGCCGCTGCTTCTTCTCGGGGCCCATCGCGCTGTCGCTGACGTCGGCCTCGAGGCGGGTGAGGTTCTCCTCGGCGCGGGTGACGGCGGTGTCGACGGCGTCGGCGCGGGTGAAGCCCTCCTGCAGCATGGGGAAGCTCTCCAGGCCGCGCTTGTCGAGGGACTCCAGGATGCGGTCGGCGATCTGCCGCGACTCGGTGAGGCCCTTGCGGCTGGCGTCGAGGGCGTTGGCGATGTCCTGGGCGTCGGCCACGTCGCGGGCGGTGCTCGCCCACTTGAGCGCGATGGGCGGCAGCAAGCGGGTCACGTCGAGCGACTTCTCGTTCCGCTGCAACAGCTCGTCGAAGTACTGCACCGGGTCCTTGTTCACCGTGAGCAGGGCGTCGATCTCGTCGCGGACCGGGGCGTAGGTGTTGATGACCTGATTGTAGGTGTCGACGGAGTCGTCGTACTTCTGCATCTTCTGGAGCAGCGTGCCCTGGAGGATCTTCGCCTCGGGCGCGAGCACCGAGTCCTCGGCGACGAGGAGGAGAATGTCGGTGGCGTTCTTCGCCTTCTGGTACTCGCCCTTGCGCACGTAGGCCCAGGAGACCTCGTAGAGCGCGTCGGGGAAGTTGTCGGACTGCTGCGGGACCTGGGCGTAGCGATCGATGGCCTCGTCGAACTTGCCCATCTCGAAGGCCACGCGCCCTTCCGAGAGGTTGGCGAGCTCGAGGACCTTCTTGTCCTTGTCGTCGCGAGGCGCCATCTTCTTCACGAGGTCGAACTGGGCCTGGGCCTTCTCCCACTGGTGGACTTTCACGTACCCCACGCCGATGAAGTACGCCGCCTGGACCCGAAAGGGTCCACCGGGCGCGTCGGCCAGGGTCTGGAAGATGGTCTGGGCCTTGGCGACGCGCTCCTCCAGGCCCATGTCGTCCCGGCGGAAGAGCCACTTGGCGTAGACGTAGGTGAGCTCCGGAGGGAGGGTGCCGCCCGAGAGGCCCTTGGCCTGGGTGATGAACTCATCGATGCCGGTGAACTCGTTCAAGCGACCGGCGATCTCCAGGTACCGGGCCAGCGCCTCCTTGTAGTAGCGCTTCCGGAGCTGGAGCAGCTGCCGCAGGTAGAGGCGCGCGCCGAGGTAGTTCTTCTGCTGGTAGAGCGAGTCCGCGAGGTAGAAGAGCGCGGTGTCGTAGTGCGAGTTCGTGCGGAACTCGGTGTTGGCGACCAGGTCGTAGCAGAGCACCGCCGCGTTCGCGTAGTCACCGAGCAGGTACTGGATCTCGGCGTCGGAGAAGCGCTGGTTGCGCGCGGCCTCCTCGGTGGGCTCCTCGCGAAGCGTGTACTGCTTCTCCACGAGGTCGATGTTGTTGCGGGCGATCTCGACCTGGCGGCCGATGTCCTCGAGCTGCCGTTGCAGCGAGGCGGCGTCGGGCCCCGGGGGGGCCTTGGGGTCCGCGGCGAGCGCGGCGGTGGAGAGCAGCCCGCAGACGAGCCATGCAGCGGCCCGCCGGGTCCACGCCCCCATGCCAATCGCCCCCTTCACCGTGTCTCCTATGGCTTCCCGCTGGGCGCGCCGGCCTTGTCGCCGCCCTGCTTGGGACCCGAGTCCTTGGTGGTGGTGATGTCGTAACGGATGCCAGGGCGATCCTTCACCTCGGTGGTGATGTTGCCCTTGTCGTACCCGACGACCTTCACCGTGGTGGCCTTGCCTGCCTCGGCGGTGAACGTCGTGCTCGACTGCAACTTGAACTTGTAGCCTTCCATGTAGCTGAACATTCCAAAGCCCGAGCCGCGCCACACCATGCGAACCGCGATCTGGTGGTTGCCCGGCACGATGCGGCCGTCGAAGATCTCGAACTCCTCTCGCTTGTCCAAGTCGCCGTTGTTGTCGACCTTGGTGAAGATCGGGCCGCCGTCGAGCGCGTAGGCGACCGACTCGAGGACGAACTGCGAGCCCATCTCGTTGCGGTGGTAGAGGATCGCGCGGGCGCTCTCGGTCACGTTGCCGCCGAGCACCGTCTCCTGCAGCAGCACCAGGCGCGCCTTGGTGCGGAAGATCTTCTCCTTCAGGTCGACGACCTGCTCCTCCAGCGTCTTGACGCGGGTGGCGAAGGCCTCGTCGGCGGTCTGGGCGTTTCCCGGCGGAGTGGCGGGGGTCGCGGCGGGCTCGGTGACGGTGGTGGTCGCGCCCGCGGCGGGCGTGGTCGCGGGCGCCCCGGCGGGAGCAGCGGCCGCAGCGGCGGGCGCTGCCTTGGGCGAGGTGCCCTTGCCGCCCGTCTGCGCCTGGGCCCCAACGGACCACAGCGCCACGACGGCCAACAGGCCGCCCGTCACCGAACGCATCACTGACCGCCCTTCTTCATCTCGGTCAGCACCAGCTTGGCGACGGCCTTGAGGGTGTCGAACACGCCGACGCCGGTGGGGGCGACGGCTTGCCAGTCGACGTTGTTCCTCGGGTTCAGCACCTTGCGCAGCTCCTCCACCGGGACGGCGTTGGGCAGGTCGCGCTTGTTGTACTGGATCACGAAGGGGATCTTGTTCAGGTCGTAGCCCTGCTCGGCCAGGTTGACGCGCAGGTTCTCCATCGACTCGATGTTCGCCTCCATGCGCTCGACCTGGGAGTCGGCCACGAAGACCACGCCGTCCACGCCCTTCAAGATCAGCTTGCGGCTGGCGTCATAGAAGACCTGGCCGGGCACCGTGTAGAGGTGGAAGCGGGTCTTGAAGCCGCGAATCTCACCGAGGGCCAGCGGGAGGAAGTCGAAGAAGAGGGTGCGGTCGGTCTCGGTGGACAGCGAGATCAGCTTGCCCTTCGTCTCGGGGTTGGTCTTGTTGTAGATGTACTGCAGGTTGGTCGTCTTCCCGCACAGACCAGGGCCGTAGTAGACGACCTTGCAGTTGATCTCTCGGCTCGAGTAATTGATGAAGGACATGGCGCGGTTGGCTACTCGCTGAAGAGGTTGTCGATGTCGGAGTCGGAGATCTCCGCGAAGGGAGAGCCGGCGCCGGGGGCGGACTGACGAGCTGCCAGCGCCTGGAAGATCTTCTCCATCTCGTCGGTCGCCTTCTTGATGCGCAGGCGCACCAGACCGAGGGACGTGCGGTTGTCGAAGATGACGACGAGCACGACGCGGCCACCCACCAGCGTCATGTAGAGCGAGTCTCTCGCGCCCTCGTGGAACTGGTTCGGGAACTCGTTCTCGCCGATCAGCTTGGCGAGGCCGCCCATGGCCGCCACGTTGCCGGCGGTGAGCGATGCCAGCGACGTCGTGTCGATGTTGTTCGTCTGCCCGGCAGCCGCGATGAGCTGCCCGTTCTTGTCGACGAGGAAGACCACCTTCGCGTTGGCGTCCTTGGTCAAGCGATCGCACACCGCGTTGATCCGGTGGAACTCCTCTTCGTACATCACCAGCTGCGTGGCCATGAGTGGGAGGCGCTCCTTCAGTCGGTAAACCGAGGGTCTAGCAGAGGCTTACTTCCGTTTCACGCTTTCTTCGGCTCGGGGCCCGAGCTTTACGAAAGCATATGAGGCGCCATCCTGACATTCGTGATGCGCCTTAGGAAGCGCGGCGAGGCGGCGGGGGGCGCTTAGAGCTCTCGCCGAGCGGAGAGGGCGCGGGCCAAGGTGGCCTGATCGGTGTACTCGAGGTCGCCGCCCATGGGGATGCCCTGGGCGAGCCGCGACACCTTGAGCCCCATGGGCTTGAGGAGCCGGGTCAGGTACAGCGCGGTCGCCTCGCCCTCGATGTCGGGGTTGGTGGCGACGATGATCTCCTCGACGCTCGACGACTCGAGGCGGGCGAGGAGCTCGCGAATGCGTAGGGCGTCGGGGCCGATGCCCTCGAGCGGGGAGAGCACTCCGTGGAGGACGTGGTAGCGGCCCTTGAACTCGCGGGTGCGCTCGATGGCGAGCTCGTCGGCGATGCCCTCGACCACGCAGAGCACGCGATCGTCGCGCCGGCCGTCGGTGCAGGTGCCGCAGACCGCGTCGGCGCCGCCGTCGTGCAGGGAGAAGCAGCGCGAGCAGAGCTTCACCCGGTCGACGACCTCGAGCAGCGACTCGGCGAGGCCGCGGGTGTACTCGGGCGGCGATCGCAGCAGGTGAAAGGCGAGCCGCTGCGCGGTCTTCTCGCCGATGCCGGGCAGCTTCGCGAGCTGGGCGACGAGGCGGTTGAGGGCGTCGGGGGTCACGACGGGGCTCAGGTGATGCCGGGGATCTTGATGCCGCCGGAGATCTTGCCCAGCTCGACGCGCTCGTGCTCCTTCGAGGCGGTGATGGCGGCGTTGACGGCGGCGGTCACCAGGTCCTCGAGCATGGCGGGATCGTTCGGATCGATGGCCTTCTTGTCGATCTTCACGCTCTTGATCTCCTGCGTGCCGGACGCGACCACGGTGACGAGGCCGTCGCCCGCCTTGCCTTCGACGGTCTCGGTGGCGAGCTCGGTTTTCCGCTTCTCGATCTTCTCGGTGAGCTTGTTGGCCTGGCGGATGAAGTAGTTGAGATCGACTCCGGGCATGATCGTGGCTCCGTTTCGTGAGAGGCCCGTCTAGCGAATTTCGAAGCTTTGGGGAAACGGGCGCGTGGGTCAGCCGTCGTCCTCGACGCCTTCCTTCGGCGCCAGCTCCTTCTGGGCGGGCTCGAGCACCTGAATGTGCTCCACGGTGCCGCCGAGCAGCCTGGTGAGGCTCTTCACCGCCGGGTGCTCGCGAACCTTGGCCTCGATGGAGCGCTCGCGCGTCTGGCGCACGGTCGTCTCCTCCTCGGCGATGCTCTTGGAGGGCGCGGCCTCGAGGACGGCGGCGTTGGTCTCCTCGATGAGCTTGAGCTTCTTCCCGAAGACCTTGGCGATGGCGGTCTCCAGCGTCACGCGGGAGAGGCCGAAGACGGTGGCGCGGTGGAAGGCGGCGGCGGTGGGAAAGGCGATGCGCACGCCGTCGTCGGTGAGGCCGAAGAAGCGCGCGTGGGAGAGCGAGGCGCCCAGGCGAGGGGACTCCTTGCGCACGGCGTCGACGGCGGCGCGCCAGCGGGTCTCGTCGGAGGCGGGCAGGGCCTTCGCGGCGGCGGGCCGGGGCTCGGGCGTGTCGTCCTCCGGCTCCGGCAGACACTCGCCGCTGGCGCAGCCCTCGGGGCCGGCCTCCTGGGGGAAGAGGCGCTCGTCGGGCGAGGCGGGCCCTTCGACTCCGCTCGGTACCGGCTTCGGGGGGAGGGTGCGGTTGACGAGGGTGACGGTGGGGGCGGGCGCGGGGGAGCCGCTCGACCCGGAGGGCGCCCGCGGCCCCTCGACGGACGGAGGCATCGCGGCATCGCCGGCAGAATTCGGCACCCTTCGACTGGGCTCAAGGTGAACGGGAGGAGGTCCGCTCGGGGCGAGCGGAGGCATCGCCGCTTCGCCGGAGGAACTCGGCACCCTTCGACTGGGCTCAGGGTGAACGGAAGAATCTTCGCTCGAGGCGAGAGCGGGCGCGGCCGGGCCGGGTGCCGGGGCGGCGCGCTCAGGCGCGAAAGGGGGCCGAACCGGAGCGACCTCCGGACGCTCCGGCCGACGTCGAGGTGCCCGCGGCGAGGCGCTCGACCCGCGCGACGAGCTCCGGCAGCGAGCCAGCGGGCGCCAGGTGCACGCCCTTGAGCAGCGCCATCTCCAGCGCGAGCTTGGGCTGCGCGGCCTTGGCCACGTCCCAGATGGCGCCGTGGACGATGTCGAACAGCCGCGCCAGCTGCGCCGCGTCGGCGTCGCGCGAGAGGGCGAGCACCGCGTCGCGATCGGAGTCCGCCAGCTCCTCGGGCGCCGCGCCGGTGGCCTTGGCCACGAACACGTGCCGCAGGTACCAGGAGAGCTCCTCGGCCAGCCGCTTGAGCTCGAGGCCGCGGCTCCAGATCTCCTCGACCTTCAAGAGCAGCGCCTTGGCGTCGCGCTTCACCAGCGCCGTCGCCACCGCGTGCACCGCGGTGCGATCGATGACGCCCAGGGTCTCGGCCACCGCCTCGTCGGTGGGCTGGGTGCCGCAGGCCGAGAGCACCTGATCGAGCAGGGAGAGCGCGTCGCGCATGCCGCCCTCGGACTGCCGCACCAACAGCGACAGCGAGGAGTCGGACACCGCCACCTGCTCCTTCTGCACGATCTCCTTGAGGCGCTTGAGCATCGCGCCCGCGGGGATGCGGCGGAAGTTGTGGCGCTGGCAGCGCGAGAGGATGGTGTCGGGCAGCTTGTGCGCCTCGGTGGTCGCGAAGATGAACTTCACGTGCCCGGGCGGCTCCTCCAGCGTCTTCAAGAGCGCGTTGAAGGCCGCCGACGAGAGCATGTGCACCTCGTCGATGATGTAGATCTTGTAGCGATCGCGCTGCGGCAGGTACTTCGCGTTCTCGCGAATCTCGCGCACGTTCTCGACGCCGTTGTTCGAGGCGCCGTCGATCTCCGAAACGTCGACCGAGCTGCCCTCGCGGATCTCGACGCAGGCCCGGCACTCGCCGCAGGGCTTGGAGGTCGGCCCCTTCTCGCACTCCAGCGCGCGGGCGAGCAGGCGGGCGGCGGTGGTCTTCCCGGTGCCGCGGGGCCCGGAGAACAGGTAGGCGTGGGCGACGCGATCGAGCGTGATGGCGTTCTCGATGGTGCGGACCACGTGCTCCTGGCCCGTCATCTCTTCGAAGGCCTGCGGGCGATATTTCCGGGCGAGGACCGTGTAGCTCATCGTGGGGGGCTTGTAGCGCTTCGGGGTCGCGGCGTCACGGCGCCGCGTAGATGAAGGTCAGGCACATCTCGTCGCTGGTGCCCTCGCCCCAGCCGACCGTGCGGTTGGTCGTGTTGGTCCAGGTGCACGACAGCGTGAGGGCCTCGCCGTCGTTGATGGTGACGGGGATCTTCCGGAAGTACTGCTGCTGCCAGTGGAAGTCCCAGCGCGGAATGTCGACCAGGCACTCGTCGCCCGGCCCGCGCACGGTGATGCGCTCGCCGAGCTGGTGCAGGTGCGGCAAGAACCCGTACACCTTGATGGGGAAGCCGAGGGTGTTGGGGAAGGAGATCGGGTGGTTCGCCGGGGTGTAGTGGGTCGCCATGGGCGGGATGGCGAAGGCGTCGTCGATGAGCGGCACGAGGTACGCGGTCGTCACCGGGCGCTCGGCGTACATCAGCTTGGCGGTGGTGACGTCGGGCGAGCGCACCTTCGCGTCCATGTTGTAGTGCACCTGCATCGCCAGCACCTGGGTGGAGAGGAGCCGGATGCCGGTGCCCGACGGGTAGATGACCGAGGGCATGCCGGGCGCCCAGGCGCCGATGGCGACCTCGCCGCTGACGGCGGCGCCGCCGAAGCAGGTCCAGCCCGGGCCGCTCTCCGAGGCGTCCTTGGCGACGGCCTTGGCGCGATCGACCGCGTAGAGGATGACGTGGTGCACCTCCTGGAGCACGCCCGGCTCGATGGAGTAGCCGGTCACCCACTTGTCCTGGCCCTGCTGGGGGTCGATGAGGAAGCAGCGGTAGTCGTCGCGCAGGGTGGCGCTCGGCGTGTAGGCCTCGGGCATCGCGATGGTCGCGTCGACGCGCGGCAGGCTCGCCACGCCCGCGTCGAAGGGCGGCGGCGCGTCCTTCGGGTCGCCCTCCGGCGCGCCCTGGACAGCCCAGCTGACGATGGTGTCGATGTCCGCCTGCGAGAGGGTGCGCTGGCCGACGAAGGGGCCGCCGCAGGTGGGGTCGGGCATCCACACCGGCATGCGGCGCGTGCGCACGGCCTCGGCCATCAGCGGCGCCTGCGGCTTCGCCTTCGCGTAGGTGTCGAGCGCGAGGGGCGCGATGTGGCCCTCGGCGTGGCACGTCAGGCAGCTCGCCTGCACGATGGGCAGCACGTCCCTGTTCCAGGTGACGGACGGGCCGGCGTCGGGTTTGGTGGACGCGCCGCATGCGGACAGCAGTCCCAGGGCGAGGGTGGGGGAGACGAGGCGAGTCATGTGTGGGCTCCGCGGGGGCCTTCACCTAACCGCGCCGCTTCGATTCGCGCAACGGACCCATTCGTGGGTACAAGGCCAAGCTCCGATGAGCGTGATCGTCATGACCGTCCTCGCCATGAGCCAGAGCCCCCATGCGACGTTCCTGAAGGACTACGCCGAGACGCGCCGCTTCATGGCCGGCCGGCCGGTGGGCGCGAAGGTGACGCCCGACGGGAAGGCGGTGCTGTTCCTGCGCAGCGCGCCGCGCGACGCGCGGCAGACCCTGTTCGAGCTCGACCTCGCCACCCGAAAGACGAAGGAGGTGCTGACGCCCGAGCTGGTGCTGGCCGGCGGCGCGGAGGTCTTGAGCGCGGCGGAGAAGGCGCGGCTCGAGCGGCAGCGGGTGTCGGCGCGCGGCTTCACCAGCTTTCAGCTCTCGAGTGACGGCAAGCGCGTGCTGGTGGCGCTCTCGGGGAAGCTCTTCGTGGTGGAGCGCGCGAGCGGCACGGTCACGGCGCTCAAGACCGGCGGGGGAGGCTGCCTCGACCCGCGCTTCTCGCCCGACGGCGCGCGGGTGGCGTACGTGCGCGAGCACGACGTGTGGGTGATGGAGCTTTCGAGCAACACCGAGCACCGCCTCACCACCGGCGGCAGCGAGCTCACCCCGAACGGCCTCGCGGAGTTCGTCGCGCAGGAGGAGATGTCCCGCTTCTCCGGTTTCTGGTTCAGCCCCGACGGCGCGTCGCTGGCGTACCAGGCGACCGATCTGCACGGCGTGGAGCGCTTCGGCGTGGCGGACCCGATGAAGCCCGAGGCCGAGCCGGAGCGCTTCTCGTACCCGCGCCCCGGTCACGCCAACGCTTCGGTGCGGCTGGGCATCGTCTCGGTGCGGGGCGGGCCGACCACCTGGGTGAGCTGGGACGCGAAGGCGCTGCCCTACCTCGCCACGGTGCGCTGGTCGAAGAACGCGCCGCTCACCCTCCTGGTGCAGAACCGGGAGCAGACCCACGAGGAGCTGCTCGCCGTCGACGCGAAGACGGGCGCGACGAAGCGGCTGTTGGCCGAGGACGACGCGGCGTGGCTCAAGCTCTCGCAGGAGTTTCCCCGCTGGCTCAAGGACGGCTCGGGCTTCTTCTGGCGCACCGAGCGCAACGGCGGGCCGGAAGTGGAGCTGCGGAAGGCCGACGGCTCGCTCGACAGGAGCTGGGTGAAGGCCGAGGCCGGCTTCGACGCCTTCGCGGGCTGGGACGAGGCGGGGAAGACGCTCTTCTTCACCGGCGGGGCCGACCCGACGCAGTCGCTGCTGTACGCGGTGAAGGAGGGTGGGGCGCCGGTGCGCGTGCCGACGCCGTCGAAGGGGCCCTCGACCGAGACGGTCACCTCGGCCGAGCAGGGCACCACGCTGGTGGTGACGACCACCTCGTCACGCGAGCTGCCGAAGACGGTGGTGCAGAGGCCCGACGGCACCGTGCTGGCCGAGCTGCCGTCGGTCGCGGTGGAGCCAATGTTGACGCTCGAGCTCGAGACCTTGCAGCTCGACGCCGAGCCCAAGAGCTACGCGGCGGTCCTTCGCCCGCACGGCTTCGTCCCGGGCACGAAGTACCCGGTCATCTTGCAGGTGTACGGCGGCCCGGGGCACCAGGAGGTCACCCAGGTCAAGCGCGAGAACCTCTTGCTCCAGTGGCTCGCGGATCAGGGCTTCGTGGTGGTGAAGCTCGACGGGCGCGGCACGCCCCGGCGCGGGCGCGAGTGGGAGCGCGCCATCAAGGGCGACTTCGCCACCCTGATCGCGGCGGATCAGCTCGCCGGGCTGAAGGCGCTGGGCGCGCGCTTCAAGGAGCTCGACCTCACCCGCGTCGGCGTCACCGGCTGGAGCTTCGGCGGCTACCTCTCGGCGCTCTTGGCGTTGAAGGAGCCCCAGGCGGTGCGCTGCGCCGTGGCCGGCGCGCCGGTGGTCGACTGGAAGGACTACGACACGCACTACACCGAGCGCTACCTGGGGCTGCCCGACGCGAACCCGAAGGCCTACGAGACCAGCTCGCTGCTCACCTACGTCTCGAGTTGCGAGCGGCACGTGCTCTTGGTGCACGGCACCGCCGACGACAACGTCTACTTCCTGCACTCGCTGAAGCTGTCCGACGCGCTCTTCCGGGCGGGGAAGCCCCACGACGTCCTGCCGCTGACCAACTTCACCCACATGGTGCCCGAGCCGGTGGTGCTGGAGCGGCTGTGGGAGCGCATCGCGCTCGAGTTCAAGGAGCGGCTCGGCGCTCCTTCGCGCTGAAAAGGCGAAGGGCCCGGTGTCGCCACCGAGCCCCTCGCGGACATCGTCGATTGGGTCGGCTCAGGCCGGCTTGACGTTCTGCGCCTGCAGACCCTTCGGCCCACGGGCGACGTCGAACGTCACCTTCTGGCCCTCGGCCAGAGTGCGGAAACCGTCCATCGCGATCGCGGAGTGGTGGCAGAAGACATCCTCACCACCGCCGTCCTGCACGATGAACCCAAAACCCTTCG
>JBBIOE010000232.1:0-11888 GCA_037443525.1 Archangiaceae bacterium
GCGTCGACCAGCCGCCACTCGACCGCGCGCTTGCCGCGCACGCCCTCGGCGGTGGTGTTGAAGAAGTCGGCGTGATCGCGGCGCACCTTGCGCTTGTCGACCACCCGGGTGAGGCCGCCGGTGCCGGGGAGCACGCCGAGCAGCGGCACCTCGGGCAGCGACACCGCCGAGCTCGAGTCGTCGATGAGCACGATCTCGTCACAGGCCAGCGCCAGCTCGTAGCCGCCGCCCGCCGCGGTGCCGTTCAGCGCCGCGATGGACTTGAGGCCCGAGCACTGCGACGCGTCCTCCAGCGCCAGCCTCGTCTCGTTGGTGTACTTGCAGAAGTTCACCTTGAAGGGGTGCGAGCTCGAGCCGAGCATGAAGATGTTGGCGCCGGCGCAGAAGATTCGATCCTTCATCGAACCGACCACCACCACCCGCACCTCGGGGTGCTCGAAGCGGATGCGCTGGATCGCGTCGTTGAGCTCGATGTCGACGCCCAGGTCGTAGCTGTTCTGCTTGAGGACATAATCGTCCTTGCGCAGTCCGCCGTCTTCCTGGACGTCCATCGACAGGCGCGCGATCTCGCCCTCGAAGCTCAACTTCCAGTGCCTGTACCTCGAAGGGTGCGTCTCGAAGCTCTGAACCTGTTCGTCGACCGGCTGGTGTCCCATGCGGCGGACACTGTCGCACGCTGGCTTGATGGTCGACAAGCAGTAGAGTGCTGAAACATTTCGTTTCAGGAAGTATAGTGCATCGCATGTCTCCGACCATGACCAGACCGGCGCAGGAGCTGCTCAGCGAGGTGGGCCGCCGGGTCCGCGCGCGGCGCCACGAGAAGGAGTGGACGCTCAAGCAGCTCGCCCAGGCCGCGGGCCTCTCGGAGCGCTTCGTGGGCTCGCTCGAGTCGGGCAAGGCGAACATCTCGGTGGGGAACCTGGCCGAGGTGGCGATCGCGCTCGAGCTGCCCCTGGTGACTCTCCTGGGAGGTGAGCCCGCCCGAGGCACCCGCGGCACCGGCGTCATCTCGCTGCTCGGCCTGCGCGGGGCGGGGAAGAGCACGGTGGGCGCGGCCCTGGCGCAACGGCTCGATTGCGAGTTTCTGGAGATCGACAAGCTGGTCGAGCGCGAGGCCGGCCTGCGGCTGCCCGAGCTGTTCGCCATGCACGGCGAGGCCTACTTCCGGCAGCTCGAGGTGGCGGCGCTCACCCGGGTGCTCGACGGCCACCGCCGCGCGGTCATCGCCACCGGCGGTGGCATCGTCACCAACCCCGAGGCCTTCGAGCTGGTGCTCGCGCGCACGCACCCGGTGTGGCTCAAGGCCACGCCGACCGAGCACTGGAACCGCGTGCTCCGGCAGGGCGACACCCGGCCGATGAAGAACCGCCCCCACGCCATGGCCGAGCTGAAGCGCCGGCTCGAGGAGCGCGAGCCCTTGTACTCGCGCGCCGCGCTCACCTGCGTCACCTCGGGGCGGTCGGTGGGGCAGGTCGTCGACGAGCTCTCGCGGTGGTGTCAGCGCTGATCGCTTCGTCTATGGTGCGCGACCCATGACCGCGAACCTCGAGACCGTCCGCCTCGACTCGAAGTCCCCGCCCCGCGCGAGCGGCCGCTGGCGGCTCGTGCTCGTCACCGAGGCTGGCTCGTCGTCGCACGCGCTGCCGGTGACCGGGGACGCCCTGCTCGGCCGCGGGGAGGACGCCACGGTGCGGCTCGACGACGTGGCGGCCTCGCGGCGCCACGCGGTGCTGCACATGGGGCCTTTGGTGCGGCTCGAGGATCTCGGCAGCGCCAACGGCACCTCGGTGCGCGGGCGCAAGCTCACCGCGAACGAGATCGTCACGCTCCAGGAGGGCGACACCATCGAGATCGGCCAGAGCCTCGGGGTACTGCAGCCCGACGAGCTCTCGGGCGAGTCGCACCCCTGGTCGCTGGTCACCCACGCGCACTTCGTCGAGGCCATCGCCAAGACCAAGCCGCCCTTCGCGGTGGTGCGCATTCAGGTGATCGCGCCGCCGGGCGTGGCGCAGGAGGTGCTCTCCTCGGAGCTGTCGCCCCACGACACCGTGGCGTCCTTCGGGCCGGGGCAGTTCGAGGTGCTCGCGCCGGGGCGCACCCCCGAGTCGGGCCGCCAGCTGATGGAGACGCTCTCGTCGCGGCTCGTCGCCGGCGGCGCGCGGGTGCGGGCGGGGGTCTCCGCGGCGCCTCACGACGGGGCCACCCCGGACGAGCTCATCGCCGCGTGCGCGCGGCCGGCCAGCGCTCCGGCGCCCGGCTTCGTGGTGCGCGACGACGCGATGGAGGCCATCTACCGCCTCATCGATCGCGTGGCGCCGAGCTCCATCAACGTCCTGCTCCTCGGCGAGACCGGCGTGGGCAAGGAGATCCTCTCCGCCGAGATCCACCGCCGCTCCAAGCGCGAGAAGGGCCCCTTCCTGCGCCTCAACTGCGCGGCCCTCACCGAGTCCCTGCTGGAGAGCGAGCTGTTCGGCCACGAGAAGGGCTCCTTCACCGGCGCCATCAAGCAGAAGCTCGGCCTGCTCGAGGCGGCGAAGGGCGGCACGGTGCTGCTCGACGAGGTGGGCGAGCTGCCGCAGGGCATTCAGGCCAAGCTGTTGCGCGTGCTCGAGGAGCGCAAGGTGATGCGGGTGGGCTCCGTCACCCCCGAGCCGATCGACGTGCGCTTCATCTTCGCCACCAACCGCGATCTCGAGGCCGAGGTTGCGCGCGGGGCGTTCCGCAGCGACCTCTACTACCGCGTCAACGGCATCTCGATCGTCATCCCTCCGCTGCGCGACCGCCGCGCCGAGCTCGAGCCGCTCGCGCGCCAGTTCGCCGCCGAGGCCGCCAAGCGGGAAGGGCGAGCGCCGCCGGAGCTCTCGCCCGAGGCGCTCGACGCCATTCGCGCCTACCCGTGGCCGGGCAACATCCGCGAGCTGCGCAACGTGTTCGATCGCGCGGTGCTGCTCTCGGGCGAGGGGCCCATCACCCCGCAGGCGCTGGGGCTGTCGGGCAAGGTGGTGGGAGAGGCGCCCAAGAGCTCTTCGCCGATCGGCGAGGGGGCCACCAACCTGCGCGAGGAGCGCGACGCCGCCGAGCGGCGCACCATCCTCGAGGCGCTGGAGAAGACCGACGGCAATCAGACCAAGGCCGCGGAGCTGCTCGGCATCTCGCGCCGCACCCTCGTCAGCCGCCTGCAGGAGTACGGCATGACCAAGCCGCGCAAGAAGGCGGACGAGGACTGACGGCATGGCGAGCAGGCGCGTCCGCGTCCACGCCGCAGGCTGAACGACTGGGCCGGTCGGCGCGGGGGATGGAGTGCTAGGGTCCCGGCTTCCCCTCGTGAAAAGGCCCTGAGTGGACAGCTTCGCCGGCACCTCCCGCTATCAGGTCGTGCGTCGCCTCGGCGGCGGCGGCATGGGGGTCGTCTACGAGGTGAAGGATCTCGAGCGGAACGGCCGGCACGTCGCGCTCAAGATCCTCCGCGACCACGACGCGCAGGCGCTCATGCGGCTCAAGCGCGAGTTCAGGAGCCTCGCCGACGTCCGGCACCCGAACCTGGCCGCGCTCTACGAGCTGGTGGCCGACGGCGACACCTGCTTCTTCACCCTCGAGCTCATCGACGGCGTCGACTTCCACGCGTGGCTCAGGCCGCACGCGCCCAAGCTCGCCGACACGCCGACCGCCGGCCTCGACGCCACGGCCATCACGCCCTCCACGCGCCACGGGCCGGTCGAGCCCGCGCGCCTCGAGGCCGCCTTCTCGCAGCTCGCGCTGGGCGTGCACGCCATTCACGGGCACGGGCGCCTGCACCGCGATCTCAAGCCGTCGAACGTGCTCGTCGACACCCAGGGCCGCGTGGTGATCCTCGACTTCGGCCTGGTCGCCGAGGTGTCGGGCTCGGAGAGCGTCTCGGAGGCCTCCGGCCAGGCCATCGTCGGCACGGCCTCGTACATGGCGCCGGAGCAGGGCCTGTCGGGCCCGGTCACCGCGGCGTCGGACTGGTACGCCTTCGGCGTGATGCTGTTCCAGGCGCTCACGGGCCGGCTGCCCTTCGAGGGCGCGGCGATGCAGGTGATTCTCGACAAGCAGCGCCGCCCCGCGCCGTCTCCGCGGGAGCTTTCGAGCTCGACGCCGCCGGAGCTCGACGCGCTGTGCGTGGCGCTCTTGAGGCGCGAGCCGTCGGAGCGCCCGCCGCCGGAGAAGATCCTCGAGATCTTCGGCGCCGCGACGCGGGTGGTCCGCCCGGTCGCCAAGGCCGACACCGGCTTCGTCGGCCGGGAGGCCGAGCTCCTGGCCCTGCGCGCCGCGCTGGGCCGCTCGCGCGAGGGCGCCCCGGTGCTGGTGCGCGTCATCGGCGGCTCGGGCATCGGCAAGTCGGCCCTGGTGCGGCGCTTCGTGGCGGACGCCGAGCGCGACGGCGCGGTGGTGCTCTGTGGTCGCTGCTACGAGCGCGAGACGGTGCCGTACAAGGCGCTCGACGCGGTCATCGACGCCCTGGCGCGGCACCTGCTCGCCCTGCCGCCGGACAAGGTCGACGTCCTGCTCCCGCGCGACGCGCATGCCCTGGCGCGCATGTTCCCCGTGCTCCAGCGGGTGCCGGCCTTCCGCGCCGCGCCCGCGCGCCCCATCGCCGAGCCCCAGGAGCAGCGCCGCCGCGCCACCGCCGCCTTGCGCGAGCTCGTGTTGCGCATGACCGATCGCCACCCGGTGGTGGTGGTGGTCGACGACGCGCAGTGGGGCGATCGCGACAGCGCGCTGGTGCTCGAGGAGCTGCTCCGGCCTCCCGACGCGCCCGGAGTGATGGTGATCGTCGGCTCGCGGTCCGACGAGTCGCCTCTGTCCGAGCTCCAGCTCACGCCGGTGGACCTGAGGCTCGCGCCCCTCTCCCGCGAGGAGATGCGCGCCCTCGCGCTGGAGGCCACCCACGGCGACGAGGCGCGGGCCTCGGTCGCGGTCGAGGAGTCGGCCGGCAACCCCTTCCTCCTGCTGCAGCTCGCGGAGCACGGGGCCAAGGGCGGCGCGCGGCTCGAGGACGTCGTCTCGGCCCGGTTGGCGGCGCTTCCTCCCCCGGCGCGGCGGCTGCTCGACGTGATCGCCGTGGCCGGCTCCCCGGTGCTGGAGAAGGTGGCGCTGGCGGTCGCGAAGCTGGAGCCGGGCGACCTCGACGCCGTGCACACGCTCAAGGCGAGCCACCTGGTGCGCGCGGGCGACGCGAGCCGCCTGGAGAGTTGGCACGACCGCATCCGCGAGACGGTGACGAGCCTGCTCGAGTCGGCGCGGGTGCAGGAGATTCACGCGGCGCTGGCGGACCAGCTCTTCACCGTGCCCGACGTCGACGTCGACACGCTGGCCTGGCACCTCTCGGCCGCGGGGAAGGTCGAGCAGGCCACCGAGGCCATGCTCACCGCCGCCAAGAAGGCCGCCGGCCAGCTCGCCTTCGAGCGCGCGGGGGTGCTCTTCCGGCGCGTGCTCGAGCTGTTGCCGCGCAGCGATCGCCGCCGGCGGAACATCGCGGTGAGCTGCGCCCACTGCCTGGCGGACGCCGGGCGAGGCGTCGAGGCGGCGCAGCAGTACCTCTCGGCCGTCGAGGAGGCCGGTGAGCAGGCGGCCGCAGAGGGAGAGGTGCTCGAGCTCAAGCGCCGCGCCGCCGAGCAGCTCCTCCGCAGCGGCCGGGTGGACGAGGGCCTCGACGCCATTCGCACCGTGCTCGAGGAGGTCGGCATGGCGCTGCCGAAGACTCCGGCGGGCGCGGTCTTCACCTGGTTCCTGCGCCGCACCCAGACCCGCTTCCGCGGCCTCGACTTCCGTGCCCGGCGCGCCGAGGAGCTCCCCGAGCTGACCTTGCGGAAGATCGACGTCTGCTGGTCGCTGGGGATGGGCCTGTCGATGGTCGACGTGGTGCGCGGCGCCACGTTCCAGTCCCGGCACCTGCTCCTGGCGCTCTCCGCCGGGGAGCCGACCCGGGTGGCCCGCGCGCTCGCGGTCGAGGCAGGCTACCTGGCCACCTTCGGGTTGCCGGCCGAGAAGCGGGTGACGCGGCTGCTCGAGCGGGCGCGGCGCATGGCCGACGAGATCGGCGACCCCTGGCTGCACGGCCTGGTGGCGATCTGCGGCGGGCTCTCCCGCTTCCTGGTCGGCCAGTGGCGGGAGGCGCGGGCGCTCTCGGCGCAGGCGGAGCAGCGCTACGCCGACATGGGCTCGGCGGTGATCTGGGAGGCGGCCACCGCGCGGCTCACCCTGGTGTGGAACCACTTCTTCCTGGGCGAGTTGGGCGAGCTGGCGAAGCGCGTGCCGGTGCTCTTGCGCGAGGCGAAGGTGCGCGGCGATCTCTACGCGGCGACCTCGCTGCAGGTGGGCCTCGCCAACGTGCTCTACCTCGCGAAGGGCGACACCCGGCAGGCGCGGGCGGTGGTGCGCGACGCCATGGGCGCCTGGTCGGCGCGGAGCTTCCAGTTCCAGCACTACTGGGCGCTGCTCTCCGAGACCTTCATCGATCTCTACGACGGCACGCCCGAGGACGCCTGGCGCCGCCTCGAGGACGCCTGGCCCCACCTGTCGAACACCAAGCTCCTGATGATCCAGAACGTGCGCGTCGAGGTCTTGGCGCTCAAGGGCCGCGTGGCCATGGCGACCGGCCGCCGCGCCCAGGTGCAGGAGGTCATCGATCGCCTCGAGGCGGAGAAGGTCGGCTGGGCGCGGGCTTTCGCGGCGGGGTTCAGAAGCCAGCTCCCGGGCGCCCAGGCGGAGCACCACCGCGAGTCGGTCGCGCGCCTGGAGGCCGCCGATCTGGCCCTGTTCGCGAAGGTGGCGCGCTACCGGCGGGCCAAGGCCGACCCGTCGCTCGCCGCCGAGGGGGAGGAGGCGCTGGCGTGGATGCGCGCGCAGGGGATCGACGATCCCCAGCGCATGGCGCAGACGCTGCTGCCGGTGTGGGGCGGGGACAAGCGAGTGGGGTAGCGGGCCCTCGACTGCGCTCGGGCTGAGCGGCTTCGAGCCCGGCAAGCCCGTTCAGGTCGAGCAGAGTCGAGACCCTTCAGCTCAACCCTTCCGCGTTCTTCAGGTCCTTGAGCCTGAGGCCGTTCTTCTTGAGCAGCCGGTACAGGCTCTGCATCGACAGGCCGGTCTTCTCCTCGGCGATCTTCATGTCGAAGTTCGCGGCCTTCATCACCTCGGCGAAGTAGTTCCGCTCGAAGTCGCCCTGAATGCGGTCCTTGGCCTCGTGGTACGGGAGCGAGGACACCACGTCGAGCAGGCTCTGCCGCTCGCGCTTCTCCCCGGTGACGATGAAGTCGAGCCAGCTGGAGTTCCCGGTGGCCTGCATCAGCGCCCCGCGCTCGAGCACGTTCCGCAGCTCCCGCACGTTGCCCGGCCAGTCGTAGCCCTCCAGCAGGCTCAGGGTCTGGGGTGAGAGCTCGAAGGGCGCCGACAGGTTCCTCATCAGGTGCTTCGCCAGCACGGGGATGTCGAGCTTGCGCGTCCGCAGGGGAGGCAGGCGCACCCGCACCACCGCGAGGCGGTAGAAGAGGTCTTGCCGGAAGCGCTCCTGCTGCACCTCCTCGGCGAGGTTCTTGTGCGTGGCGGCGATGATTCGGGCGTCGAGTCGCCGCGCGGGCAGGCCACCGACCGCCGGCACCTCCTTGGTCTCGAGCACTCGCAACAGCTTCGGCTGCACCGAGATCGGCAGCTCCGACACCTCGTCGAAGAACACCGTGCCGCCCTGGGCCGAGGCGAAGGCGCCGTCGCCGCTGAAGAGATCGCGATCGGCGTTCTCCTTGGTGAGCATCGCGCAGTCGACCACCCGGAAGGGGCCGTAGCGCCGGCCGGAGTGCGCGTGCACCGCCCGCGCGGCGAGCTCCTTGCCGGTGCCGGTCTCGCCCTCGATGAGCAGCGTCGACTCGTCCCGCGACACGCGCCGCAGCTCCGCGAACGCGATGCGCATGGCCTCCGAGGCGCCGACCAGATCACCGAAGCTCTCTCCGCCCAAGAGTTCGAGCTCGGTGTTCCTCTCCTTCTGCTTGAGGGTGAGCTTGGTCTTGCCGAGGGAGATGCGATCGCCCGGCTCGACGATGGCCTGCAACACCTGCCGGTTGTCGAGGTAGGTGCCGTTGCGGCTCTGCAGATCGCGCAGGACCAGGCCCCGGCTGGTGCGCTCGATCTCCAGGTGCCGGCGGCTGACGGTGGTGTCGGTGAGCACGAGATCGTTGGTGGCGTCGCTGCCCACCCGCACCAGGCTCTCGAGCGTCGTCACCTTCTTGCCCTTGTCGGGACCGGCGGAGACCTCCACCGTCCACTCACGGACGGGCACCCGCGACAGGTTGTCTCCGGGGATGGTGACCGATTCCGTCGTCTCGACCATGACGCGCGAGACTACCCCACGGACCAATCAAGGGAACGGCAAGTCGAAGGCCTGGCCGTCGGGGCGCCGCACGCGAATGGTGACGCCTCCCTCCGTCCACCGCGCCCGGTGGAGCGCCTGCGGCTGGGCGGGCTTGCCGTCGATGGTCTCCACGAAGTCGCCCGGCGACAGGAAGGGCGTCCCCGCCGAGCCGATCACCAGCATGCCGGTGCGCTCGTGGGCGAGCTTCTGCACCTGCGCGTCGGACAGCGAGGGCGTCAGCATGCGCGCGCGGTTCTGCAGGAAGAGCTCGGCCTGGGCGGCGTCGAGGCGGGCCACGGCGATGAGCCCCGAGGGATCGTCCGCCCGGAAGCCCACCAGCGACGCGGGCGTCAGCGCCAGCCGGAGGTCGGGCATCGGCACCGAAGCGCGATCGGCGGCGAGGGGCCTCAGCTCCTTGAGCGCCCGGCGGGTGAGCTTCTCCAACAGGCGCGTCATCGGCGTCGCCTCGTCGAAGTCGTCGTCCGGCTCCGGGTCGGCGAAGGGATCGACGTGCACCTGCCCCGAGACCTCGATGAGGACCTGCGACGTCGAAGGGTGCAGCACCTCCGCGCGGGCCAACCAGGTGGTCTCCTCTTCCAGGGCCGCGCCCTTGCGGCGCCCCTTCGCGTCGGCGGCCTCGTTGGTGGCGTGCGTGCGCCGTCGCTCCACCACCAGCCGCAACACCACGCCCTGCTCGGGCCTCGAGCCCGACGCGACGAGCAAGGGCAGGGCGCTCGACGTCACCCAGGCCCCGTCGTCCGACGGTCGCGACACCTGGAACTCGGTGGGTCCGTAGAAGGCGAAGCGCTCCGACTCGTGCCGGAGCGCCACGTCGAGGGCCCGCTGGGCGAGCTCGTTCTGCCGCCACGACGGCGCGTCGACCCCGGTGAGCTGCACCGGGTACACGAACACCGTGGTGATGGCGGGGGGCCCCGGCGGGAGCTTCTTGACCACGGACAGGCCCGACGAGCAGCCGCCCACGAGGAGGGCGGCAAACACGTACGCGGAGCGAAGGAACCCCATCAGGGGACGCGTTCTACCGAACGTCGCTTCAAAAGCGAGTGCCGGCCTGTTCAGCCATTCCTCTCTTCGAGCACGTCCCCGGGAGCCTCGCGGCCACCTCGGATCTTGTGTCGGGAGGACGGCAAACGGGCCGGCACTCACCTTCTGAGTACCACGCTGATCCGTGGAGGCAACTCGCCACGTCGGGGAGCCTCACCTCGACGCGGTTTGGTCTGGAAGTTCAACGGGTTGAGGAGTGAGCCCGGCCCCGTTCGGTCAGCGCCGATCGGTGTGGGCCAGCAGCGCCGGTGGAGGGCCGGGCAGGACCGTGTCCCACATGGTCGGGTGGGGAAGTCGACGCCGGCGGGGATCCAGCGGCGGCCCTGCGGCACCGAAGGGAGCCGGAAGGGGCGAGCGCGTCCCTCGGAGGGTGACTTCATGGTGAAGACGACGGCGTGCACGGTGGGGCGGGCGGTGGCCCTTGGCTTCGGACTGATGACCTCGGCCTGCGGCCCCGAGCCGGCTCGACAGGCGACGCTGGCGGAGCTCAAGTTCGTGGAGGTGACGGCCAGCCCCGACGCCGTTCAGCTGTCGGTCGGCCACGCGCCGGGCGAGTGCCTCACCTTCCCGGGCCTTCGCGCCACCATCGACGGGGTGGCCCTTGCGCGGTTCTCCCCGGGCGAGAGCGCCTGGGCGCCGGGGGCGCAGCCCACCCTCGAGGAGGTGATCTTGAGCCCGCCGAACCTCACCGATTGCCTCCAGCCGGCGTTCGCGGGGTTCGGAGCCGCGGCCGACGGAGTCCACACGCTCTCGCTGTCCGACGACACTCAGACGCGGGAGCTGACCTTCCGCGTGGGCGCGCTCTCCAGCGTCCGGGTGGTGTCTCCGAGCGATGGCGTGCTCCGCCAAGACGAGGTCGCGGCGCTCGAGTACTCGCCGGCCGAGCTCAACGTGAGCGTGAAGCGCTTCGATCTCGACGAGGGCGGTGGTGTTCAGTTGGGCCCGTACGTCCAACCCCGGGTGCCCGGGACCGTTCAGTTTCGTGTTGGGAGCGCAGCGAACGCCAGCGCGTCCCTTCGAGGCTCGTTCGCGGGCACCCTCGAGCTGTCGGCCAGCCCTGGGGTGCTTGGCTGCACCTTCAGCGACTGCACGCTGGTGGGCCGCGATTCGACTTTCCAGCTCAAGTCGACCTTCGAAGGACACGCTCCGGACGGCGGGGTTTGACCCCGCAAAGACGACGGCCCTCCCGATCGCTCGAGAGGGCCGCGTCGACGTCAGGGGAACCGGGGACTGCTTACATCCCCATGCCGCCCATGCCGCCCATGCCGCCGCCGGCGTGCGCCGGGGCCGCCGACTCTTCCTTCGGCTTCTCGGCGACCATGGCCTCGGTGGTGAGCATCAGCGACGACACGGAGGCCGCGTTCTGCAGGGCGCAGCGCGAGACCTTGGCCGGGTCGATGACGCCGGCGACGAGGAGGTCCTCGAAGACGCCGGTGGCCGCGTTGTAGCCGAACGCGCCCTTCTGCTCCTTCACCTTGTTCACGATGACCGAGGCCTCGTAGCCGCCGTTGGAGGCGATCTGGCGCAGGGGCTCCTCGAGCGAGCGGCGGATGATGTCGGCGCCGAACTTCTCCTCGGCCGTCCACTTCTCGTTCTCGAGCACCGGCAGGCAGCGGATGTAGGCGATGCCGCCGCCAGGGACGATGCCCTCCTCGACGGCCGCGCGGGTGGCGTTGAGGGCGTCCTCGACGCGCGCCTTCTTCTCCTTCATCTCGGTCTCGGTGGCCGCGCCGACGTTGATCACCGCCACGCCGCCCACGAGCTTCGCCAGGCGCTCCTGGAGCTTCTCGCGGTCGTAGTCGCTGGTGGTCTCGCCGACCTGGCCGCGCAGCTGCTTCACGCGGGCCTGAATGTCGGCCTGGTTGCCGTTGCCGTCGATGATCGTGGTGTTGTCCTTGTCGACCTTGATCCGCTTGGCGCGGCCGAGATCGTTCAGGGTCACGTTCTCGAGCTTGAGGCCCAGGTCCTCGGCGATCAGCTTGCCGCCGGTGAGGACCGCGATGTCCTCGAGCATGGCCTTGCGGCGGTCGCCGAAGCCGGGCGCCTTCACCGCGCAGACGTTGAGCACGCCGCGGATCTTGTTCACCACGAGCGTGGCGAGGGCCTCACCCTCGACCTCCTCCGCGATGATCATGAGGGGCTTCCCGCTGCGCGCGACCTGCTCGAGCATGGGCAGCATGTCCTTCATCGACGAGATCTTCTTCTCGTAGATGAGGATGTAGGGGTCCTGCATCTCGACTTCCATGCGGTCCGGGTTGGTGACGAAGTACGCCGACAGGAAGCCGCGGTCGAACTGCATGCCCTCGACCACGTCGAGCGTCGTCTCGAGGCCCTTGGCCTCCTCGACGGTGATGACGCCCTCCTTGCCGACCTTCTCCATCGCCTCGGCGATGATGTTGCCGATGGTGGTGTCGCCGTTGGCCGAGATGGTGCCGACCTGGGCGATGTCCTTCTTGCCCTGGGT
>JBBIOE010000233.1:0-11844 GCA_037443525.1 Archangiaceae bacterium
GGCGAGCCTGCCCCACCACGCCCTGGTGGTCATCCCCGAGCACCTGGCGGTGGTGGTGGAGGCCGGCGCCATCGTCCCCGACCAGCACGCCGCCTACGCCCGCCTCGACCTGGCCGGCCGGCCACGCTGGGGGCTGTTCCTGGCCGGGCCGTCGAAGACCGCCGACATCGAGCAGGCCTTGGTCATCGGCGCCCACGGCGCCAGGAGCCTGACCGTGTTGCTGGTCGGATGAGCGGCTGCTTCCGGCCCGGAATGCGACGGCGCCGACCCGACCTACGAGGACTGACGGCGGGCGACCCCGGGGCGGGGAGTGAGGCGACATGCCCTTCGGACGCTCCAGACCCGCGGGAGGTCACCCTTGCGGAGCGTCCGGGCGGCGAGGCGACGTCCTCGTGCGGCCGAGACGAGCTTTGAACCCGTAGACCGGCGTCACCGAAGGCCTCACTATCGGATCTGGACGGTGGGTTGGATAGCCTACGCCCGATCGACCACGCGCTCGCCGCGCCAGTACGCCGACACCGCGGCGCCGATCTCGCCGCGCTCGGTCAGGTTGCGCTCGAACTCGACGCGCACCTCCTCGAAGCCCGCCGCGACCCGCCCGTGGGCGCGCGAGTGGCCGCCGCCCCCGCCGCTCGTGTCTGCCCGGTCCATGATGGCCCCCTCTCCGTGCCTCGTCGCCCGCGTCTGGATCGGGCGACACGCCCGAGCAGGGACTCCGCGCGATCTCCCGTCAAGGCTCACTCCAGGGTGTCGCCATCGGGTGCGGCCACGGTGACGCAGGCCAGAGCTCGCCGGCGTCTACACGCCGTAGACCTCTCTTCGTCGGTGTCCACCAAGACGGATCAAGCCCGCGAAACGCGCCGAGTGGCCGCTATCCTTCGAGCAGTGGCTCACAGGCACCAGCCGCCGGGGCGGCAGGCCGTAGGAAGGATGCAGCCGGCGGCGCAGGTTCGCGCGCACACCCTCGTGGTCCCCCCAACGCCGAGGTCTGTGCACATGGCCCCCTCCGCGCAATCGCCGGCTGACGAGCAGTACGCGTAGCAGGTCCCGTTGAGACACTGGTGGCTGGCGCACTGCGAGTCGGCGCTGCAAAGGGCGCCGCCTTTCAGTGCGTCGCCGCCGCCGCTGCCACACGCGGAGAACACCACGGCGAGGCAGATCAGGATGAGTCTGATAGTCATGTTTCTCCAATGCTCGCGAGGCGAGCGCCTGGATGAAGAGTGCAGGTCATTCCACTCATCGTTCAGATGCGGCGATGTCTCTTGCCGTGACTCGGGTCTCCAGGTTCAGAGGCCAGCCACCCGGACGGTAAGCTCACGTGCGGGTGCGGTCGCCTGTCCGAAGGGACAGGTCGAAGGGAGGACCACACGCGCCGGGCCGGACTCCAGCCTGACGCGGGGAGGTGGCGTCCTCAGTTGATCTGGATGAGCTGGCGCTCGAGCGCGACGGCCACCGCGTGCGTCCGCGTGGTCGCGTCCAGCTTGCGAATGGCGTTTCCGACGTGAAACTTCACGGTGCGCTCGCTGATCGAGAGGATCTCGGAGATGGCCCAGGTGGTCTTGCCCTGCGCCACCCACCGCATGATCTCGGTCTCGCGCGCGGTGAGCGGCGAGGCGCCCGGCGACGCGCTGGTACTGCCGCGGAGCGCGACGTGGAGGTGGGGGACGACGAGCGCCAGGATCTCCTCGGTCCGGGGGCTCCGCGCCAGCCCCTGGAAGCAGAAGAAGGAAGCGGTCGCATCACGCGGATCCCGCACGCCGGCGGCGTACCCCAGCCCTGCCCGGGTGCCCTTCATCCCGAAGTCCTCGGCGAGCGACAGGAGCTCGTTGACGGCACCGGTCGAGCACGGCGGCTCTCGAGCGAACGTGTCGGCCCAGTGCTGAAGCTGGAAGCTCCGGAAGTGTTCGCGGACGACCGGATCGTGCCCAAACAGCTGGCGCTGGCCGAGCACCGTGAGGTACTCGGCCGGGTAGTCGATGTTGACCAGCCGCAGCCCCGCCAGCGGGTCCTGGCCGGCTCCCCACGTGGAGGTGACGGCCGTGACCCCCGCCCTCGCACCGATCAGATCCTGGAGCTTCCGGATCAGCGGACGGAAGAGGTCGTCGGAGCGGCTCGAGACGCTGGCGTGGATGATCTCCACGACGCTGACGAGGTCGGCTCGCGACAGGTGTACGCCCAGCATCCGGCACCTCCTCGACCGGCGCGGTTGCGCCGGCCACCTCTCCGCTCTCAACCCGTGAAGATCTCGCCGGCCTCGACCGCATGGGCGCCTGGAGCCGACGCCTTCGCCGAGGCGATCACGCCCCCCACCAGGCCACTTCCACCGACTAGCCATGCGGTCGCCATGTCGCCCAGGAGCCTACCGCCACCACACCGGGGAGTCTCGCAGCCAATCCGAGCAGGGCGGGACGCCGCGGTGGCCTGCCAGTCGGCGGGGGGCGACACGGCCGAGGCCTGCCGGGCGGCCTACGTCGAGGCCAGCCGGACGCTGCTCGCGGCGGCGGCGCGCCACGGCGCCAGGAAGATGGTCTACACCGGGTCGACCGGGGTCTTCGGGCAGCGCGGCGGCGAGGTGGTCAGCGAGGCCACGCCCCCGACCCCGGCCAGCCCGTCCGCCGAGGTGCTGGTGGAGGCGGAGCGGCTGGTCCTCTGGGGCTCGGGCGGCGCACCGGCCTGCCTGCTGCGCCTCTCCGGGCTCTACGGGCTGAACCCGTAGACCGGAGTCACCGTGAGCCTACTCATCGGATCTGGACGGTGGGTTGAATGACTTGTCCCCTGGAGGCCGTGGCGACGACCACCGCGGCGTCGTCTCAAGCGGACGTCGCGATCGCCCGTGCGTTGGTGCGCCGCCTCACGGGGGAACTGGCCACCAAGAACCAGCGCGGACGTTCGACCTGTCGATGAGGTCGAGCGGGCTACAGGAGCCCCGGCTCCGCCCGGCGCGCGATCGAAGGAGCCGCGAGCGTGATGGCGAAGATGACCATGGAGTCCGCGCCCTCGATCACCCAGACCCAGAACGGCATGGACTGCGCCGGGTCCGGGAAGAAGTGAAGCATGTCGAACACGCACATGACGATGAACATCGCGTTGACGGCGGCCATCCAGGCGAGGGCCGCGAGGCCCGCTCGGCCGCGCCAGAGCCGCCCAGCGAGCACGAGCATGACCGCCAGAACGAACAGAATGTACGCGTTGTACTCCCAGAACCGGACCTTGCCCATGTACGAGAAGTCGCGCGTGTCCACGTTGCCCCAGGGCTCCAGGATTGCGAAGGTGAACACCACGAGACCGTAGAGCACGGCCACCGTCCGTTGGCCGAGCCACGCTCTCGTCCGCGCGGACGTGGTCATCACCCCAGGATAATGCGCGAAGGCGGCGGTTGCTCGGGAAGGCGCGGGCTCGCCGGCGGAGCGGGCCCAGCTTCGCCACGGTGTGAGACCATTCGTTACCGGCGCCGGAGCATGGCCAGCACCTTGCCGCCGCACCATGCCGGACTCTCGGTCGTTGACAGACGCCGACGAGGCGTCGAGGATGCCTCTCACCAGCAGTATGTCTGGCACCGGCAAGATGTCAGCTCCCGGGGGTTCCCATGCGCGTCCAGGTCGCCGCTACGCTCTCGGCCATCGTCCTCCTCCTCGCCACCGGCTCGGCCGCCGCACAGGTCGTGCCGGCCGCCTACCCGGCCAAGGTCTTCGTCACGGTCGACGCCGTCCAGGTCGAGGCGTACCGGGTGAACATCACCGGCGTCGTGCAGGGCGAGGCCGCACCGAGCTCCTTCTACGTTCAACAGTACCCCTCCACCGGCGAGCCGAACGTCTTCGCCCAGAATTGCCAGCAGCAGGCGCTGCTCGCCATGGCCAAGCCTGGCCAGTACCTGTTCGAGATCCGCCAGGGCTCGGGGACCTCGTCATCGACCTGCAAGCTCACCCGCGTCACGCCCTGACTCCGGCCATGCGCATCCCAGCCTGCGCCTTGCTCGGGCTGCTGCTCGCCGTGGCCGGCTGCGGCCAGGGCGCCTCGGTGCCTCCCGGACCACCACCGCACCGGACGCCACCCCCGGCCTCCGCCGATCGGGACGCGGATGGAGTGCCCGACGCGGATGACTGCGCCCCCACGGATTCGACCAGGTGGCGGCTGGCCAGCCTGTACCGCGATGCCGACGGTGATGGTCGCGGGGCGGGTGATCCGGTGGCGCTGTGCATCGGCGCTTCCGTGCCGCTCGGCTACGCCCAAACCGACGGCGACTGCGCCCCGGACGATCCGGCCGCCTGGCAGGAGCTCGGCTACCTGTACCGTGACGAGGACGGCGACGGCGCGACCGTGGCCGCGGCCGGCGTGGTCTGCTCGGGCGCCGAGCTGCCGGTTGGCTACTCCATGGAGGCCAGCGGGCTCGACTGCGACGACGCCGACACGACCCGCTGGCAGTTCTTGACCGGCTACGCCGACGTCGACGGCGACGGCCGCGGCGCGGGCCCGGCCGTCCAGGTCTGCTCCGGCGCCAGGCTGGCGACCAGCTACCAGGCCACTGGCGACGACTGTGCCCCGGACGATCCGGCCAGGTGGCGCCTCCTGGCCTACGGTTTCCGCGATGCCGACGGGGACGGCGCCACCGTGGCCCAGGCCGGGGAGCTCTGCGTCGGGGTGAGCCTGCCGGTCGGCTACTCGACCAGCCCGAGCGGCGACGACTGCGACGACGCCGATCCGGCCCGCTGGCAGTTCATCACCGGCTACGCCGACGTCGACGGCGACGGCCGCGGCGCGGGGCCGGCCGTCCAGGTCTGTTCCGGCGCCAGGCTGCCAGCCGGCTACCAGGCCACTGGCGACGACTGCGCCCCGGATGACCCGCTCAGGTGGCGCCTCCTGGCCTATGGCTTCCGCGATGCCGACGGGGACGGCGCCACCGTGGCCCAGGCCGGGGCGCTCTGCGTCGGGGCGGGCCTGCCGGTCGGCTACTCGACCAGCCCGAACGGCGACGACTGCGACGACGCGGATCCTACGGTGTCGGCGCTCCTGGTCGGCTTCGCCGATGCGGACGGCGACGGCGTCGGAGCGGGCCTGGCCCAGCGCTTCTGCGCGACCAGGCTTCCTCCCGGCTTCGTCGCCACCGGGGACGACTGCGACGACGCCGACCCGGCCCGCTGGCGGGTCCTGGCCTACGCGGGCGTCGACCGGGACGGCGACGGCCAGACGGTCGGGCCAGCCGGCACCACCTGCTCGGGCGCGGCCCTTCCCGAACCGTACCGGGCGGAGGCGCGTGGCAACGACTGCGACGACCTCGACCCCAGCCGGTGGGCCTGGACCGTGCTCTACCCGGACCTGGACGGCGATGGCGTGGGCACGCCCCCGCGCCAGGTGCGCTGCCTGGGCGCCGCGTTGCCGGCCGGCTTCTCCACCAAGGGCTGGGACATCGACGACGCCAACGCGACCATGAGCTGGAGCCCGGACTTCGAAGTGGCGCTCGTCCTCCGCCAGCCCTAGCGGAGCCGGCTCCTGGGCGAGAACTCGCGGAGACGACCGTCGGTGGTGGGGAAGGCCCAGGCGCGTGACTGGAACGGCAGACCGGAGTCACCGTGAGCCTACTTGACGGATCCGGACGGTGGGTTGAGTGACTCACCCCCTACGCCGCGCCGCGACCACTAGGTCCTCGCCACCACCAGCTCCTCCGAGCTCGACGGCCGGAGGCCGTCCGTCCGGCCGGCGAAGTAGCGCTGGGCCAGGCTGGCCGACGACACGTGGCGCGTTTCCCTGAACCCCGCCTCGCTGGCCATGGCCAGCAGCTCCGCCGGCGTGAAGAGGCTCGAGAACGGCGTCCCGGCCATTCGCGCGAAGTGCTCGGTCGCCTGGCGCGCGGGGCGCTCCTCCTCCTCGACCAGCTCCAGCGGGACCATGAAGCTCATGGCCAGGGTGGAGCCCGGGGCGAGCGCCGCGAGCTGGCGCAGCGTGGCCGCGTTGGCGTCCCGGGTGAGGTACATGGCGACGCCGGTGGAGGCCACCACCGCCGGCCGGCTGGCGTCGAAGCCGGCCGCCACCAGCCGCTCCAGCCAGGACGAGCCGGCCTCGAAGTCGACCGGCACCAGCCGCAGCGACTCCGCGACGCCCAGGCCGAGCTCGATCAGGCGCCGCCGCTTCCAGGCCTGCGGCCCGGGCTGGTCGACCTCGAAGATCCGGAGGCCTTGGGCGTTCGCCGGCCGGCGCTGGGCGAAGGTGTCCAGGCCGGCGCCGAGGATGACGTACTGGCCGACGCCGCAGCCGGCCTGCTCCACCACCAGGTCCTCGATGAAGCGGGCGCGGGCCACGATCGACGCCCGGGAGCGGCTGGTAGCCTGCGGATCCATGTCCGGACGGTGGCGCCAGCCGTCGTCCGGGGCCGCCAGCCGCAGGCCGAGCTCGTCCTCGAGCACGTGCGGCGGCGGGTCGACCTGGACGTGCATGGCCCGCCACAGCGCGACCCGCACCGCCGTCCGGTCCGGCGCCTCGGCCGGCCTGTCATCCCTCATGTCGCACCGTGACCTTTCCGAACTGTCCGCCGCGCCTGGCGGCGTCCAGCGCCTCGCTGGCCTCGGACATCGGATAGCACGCCGCCACCGCGCCCCGCTTGGTCACGTTCTCGATCAGTGCGATCGAGGCGTCGAGCAGCTGCTCCTGCCGCGCCAGCGTGTCCTTCGGGAACGGCTCGGCGCCGAGCGACGACCTGGCCCGTCGCACCTCGGCGCCCAGGGTCTCCAGCGCCTGCCTGGTCGGGTCCGCCAGCGGGCCCTCGGCGCCGTGGAGCAGCACGAAGAGCGCCAGCGGCACGTGGCTGGTCTCCTTGAGGACCGTGTAGCCGGGCGGGAGGTACTTCACCGCCCGGCGAGCGGCGCCGTCTCGCAGCACCTGCGTGTCGCCCTCGACCAGCAGGACCGCGGTGGTGCTGCTCGGTGAGCCGGTCGGGGCCGTGACGGCGGTGGGCGACCGGCGACCCGTCTCACCGCCAGTTGAGAGAGGCCCCGTCACCAGGAGACCAGCACCTCGAACCCGCCCACGGCGAAGCGCTTCGGGTCGAACACCATCGATCCCATGATGGCCGGGTCGTTCATGCGCGGGTCCTTCATGACCGCCGCGTTGACCTTGTCGCGGTGGGCGCGCGATCGGAAGACGATCCAGGAGAAGACCACCGTCTCGCCCGCCTTGAGCCTGGCCATCCTGCGGAAGCCCACGCCGTATGGCACCTCGAGATCCTCGGCGACGCACTCGGTGTAGGCGAGCGCGCCGTGCTCCTTCCACAGCCTGGCACCGAGCTTGGCCTGGCGAAGGTAGGCCTTCACCTTCTTCTTCTGGATGGGGATGACGAAGCCATCGACGTAACGGGCCATGGCGCGCTCCTTGGGTTGGCCTGGATGGACCTGGCTCTCCATGTGAAGCTCCGCGCGCCCGTGCAACGGTCCGACCCGCTCGGGGCCAATCCCGACACCCGGCATCGCCTGAAGCACGCCGCGGCGGTTGGTGACACGGAAGGTGACAGTCAGCGATCGACCTTCAGCTGGGGCAGCGAGATCAGCCAGGCCACGTCCTTCTGCCGGAAGAGCTTGAGGCGCAGCGTCAGGGCCGGGACCTTTCCTTCGGCGAAGATCTCGAGCGTGACCGGGTGCTCCGCTTCGGCCAGGACCAGCGCGTTCGACACGGTCACGCCTGAGAACGCGACCGATTCCTCGAGGAGCCCGAACGGTGGCCGCCACGCGAGTGCATCATCGCTGACCACGATCCTGGCCCGTAGGACGCCGGCGGTGAGCACCGCGTAGATCACGGGAATCGCCACGATTCCTTCGAGTGTCTGGAGACCCCGCCCGTGCGCGAGGGCGACTCCCAGCAGGAGCACGGTGATCACGCCGAAGAGGATTCCGAGCGCGATGAACGGCCGGGGACCTGGCCTGAGGACGCGGTGCATGGCGTCGAATCCTCTCACATTCAGTCCTGATCTCGTCCCAGAACCGGCTCCGGCAGGCCGTACGGGTTGCCGGCATCGTCACGTCGGACACACCGACTGCCACGTCGAGAGACCGCGGTTCCCGGCGAGCGCCAGCACTCCTCAGGCGGCCCCGCGCGCCTCGGCGGGAGTCCGCCCGGTCCACCGCTTGAAGGCCCGGTGGAAGGCGCTCGGCTCCGAGTAGCCCACCAGGTACGCCACCTCGGCGATCGCCACCTTGGGGTCCTGCAGGTAACGCAGCGAGAGGTCGCGGCGAAGCTCCTCGAGCAGCGCGTCGAAGGTGAGCCCCTCTCCGGCGAGCCTGCGCTGCAGGCTCCGCTCGCTCATCTTGAGGCGCTGCGCCGTATGGGCGAGCGTGGCCTGCCCCTCTCCGAGCAGCGCGGGCAGCAGGCGGCGCACCCGCTCCTCCTGCGTCACGGCGGGCGCGGGCCGCAGGGCGAGCAGCGCCTCGGCGTTCCGCTCCACCAGGCGCGAGAGCGCAGGGTCGGCGGTGGGCGAGGGCTGATCGAGCGTGGCGGCGTCGAACTCGACGGCGTTCACCTCCGCCGAGAAGCGGGGCGTCCGGCCGAAGAGTCGCGCGTGCTCGCGCAGGTCGGGCGGCGCCGGGTGGCGGAACTCCACGGCGAGCGGGAGGAGCGGCGCACCGCAGATCTGGCTGCCGAACACCAGCAGCGATGCCAGCGTGAACTCGGCGGCGTGGCGAGACTGGACCGCGCCTGCCCGCAGCGCGTGCTCGACCCGCACCACCGCGGGCCCCTCGTGCAGGGTGAAGATCGCGGCGTCGTGGACGAGGCGGTTGTAGCGGGCGAGCCGCCGCAGCGACTCGCGGAGCGTCGGCGCGGTCCGCACCACGTAGTCGAGCACGTCGAAGATCCCCGGCCGGATCTTCTCCGCGGCGTGGAGGCCGAAGGCCTGGTCGCCCGTCGCCCGCGCCCCCTCGTCCCACAGGAGCGTCTCCACGGCGAGCGGGATGCGCGCGTCGGGGCTGCGGGCGAGCGACGCGTCGAACCCCAGTGGAACCCCGGCTGCGTGTGTGATGAACAGCCCGATGCCGGCAGATACCTCTATCACGTCGGGATGATAACGGGGTGGCGCCAACGGTCAATCGATCCGGCGCCACCGGTCACGGCGCCAGCGCCGCGGACGCGGCACCTTCCCGTGCGTCACCCCAACCCGGAGGTCGCCGATGAACCGCTCGCTGGTCTCACCCATCCAGAAGTCGCTGCTGGCCCTCGCCGCCCTGCTCTGTGCCGCCCCGCCCGTCGCCGCCGCGCCGACCCTGCGCGCCGACGTGGAGGTGGACCCCACCGCCTATGTCTTCGGCGGCTACTCGCTCCACGCCGGCTTCGTGAAGGAGCGGTGGCGCGTCGACCTGGGCGCGTTCGCGATGGACGTGCCCGGCTTCTACCAGAGCAACGCCGCCTTCAAGCAGTCGTTCGACGGCTACGACGTGAAGGTGCAGCGCTTCCTGCTCGAGGATCAGGCGGGGCCATTCCTGGGCGTGGACGCGGGCGTCAACCGGATGCGCCTGCGGCGCACGGGCACCGAGCTCTCCGCGATGCGGACGCAGCTCGGCGCGGGCGTCAACGGCGGCTACCGGTTCGCGCTGACCGACCGGCTCTACGCGACCGCGTGGCTGGGCGTGAGCTACGACTTCAACGCGCGCGACGTCACGCTCGGCGGCGAGACCTTCAGCGTCTCCCGGTGGACGTTCTTCCCCGCGGTCCACCTGGGCTGGCGGTTCGAGTAGCGGCCTCTGCGGCACGTCGAACACAAGCGCCGTGCCGCGGCGCGCTGTGGCGGGCCTCGGAACCTCCGGTTAGGGTTCTCCGGTCACCGGTCGCGACCTCCATGTGGCCGGTGGCTCCGATCGTCCCGCCGCTCCATGGTGGCCGTGCTTTACTTCGGGGCGAGCCAATCATGACCCACCCGGATCTCGAGGCCCTGCCCGCCCCCTACCGCGCCCTGCACGACGAGCTGGCCGGTGTCCTGCCGGCCGGGCGGCTGATCGCCGACCCGCTGCGGCTGCTGGCGCTGGCGACCGACGCCAGCTTCTACCGCCTCACCCCGAAGCTGGCGGTGCGGGTGCGCGAGACCGCCGAGGTGCGGCGGGTGCTGGCCGCCGCCTCGCGGCGAAGGCTGCCGGTCACCTTCCGCGCCGCCGGGACCAGCCTCTCCGGCCAGGCGCAGAGCGACTCGGTGCTGGTGCTCCTCTCCGGCGGCTTCGGCGAGCGCGAGGTGCTCGACGGCGGGAGCCGGGTCCGGCTCGGGCCGGGGGTGATCGGGGCCGAGGCCAACGCCCTGCTGGCGCCGCTGGGGCGCAAGCTCGGCCCGGATCCGGCCTCGATCGGCGCCTGCATGGTGGGCGGCATCGTCGCCAACAACGCCAGCGGCATGTGCTGCGGCACCGCGCAGAACAGCTACCAGACGGTCGCGTCCATGAAGCTGCTCCTCTCCGACGGCACGCCGCTCGACAGCGCCGACCCGGCCTCGCGCGCCGCCCTGCGCGCCAGCCACGGCGCCCTGCTCGACGGGCTGGCCGCGCTGCGCGACGAGGTGCGCGCCGACGCGGCGCTGGCGGCCCGCATCCGCCACAAGTACCGGATAAAGAACACCACCGGCTACGCGCTCAACGCCTTCGTCGACTTCGACGATCCGGTCGACATCCTGGTCCACCTGGTGGTCGGCTCGGAGGGGACGCTGGCCTTCGTCTCCGAGGTCACCTTCCGCACCGTGGAGGAGCAGCCCCACAAGGCCAGCGCGCTGGTGCTCTACCCCGACATCGAGCAGGGGGCCCGCGCCGTGCAGCGGCTCGACCGGCAGGTGGTGGCGGCCGCCGAGATCATGGACCGGGCCTCGCTCCGCAGCGTGGAGGGGAAGCCGGGCATGCCGCCGGGGTTGGCCGGCCTGGGCCCCGAGGCCTGCGCCCTGCTGGTGGAGGTCCGGGCCTCGTCGGCGGAGGCGCTCCCCGCCGCCGTCGACGCGGCCGTGGAGCGCCTGGAGGGAGTCCCGACGCTCGCGCCGGTGGCCTTCACCGCCGACCGGGCCGCCGCCGACCGGCTCTGGGACGTGCGCCGCGGCCTCTTCCCCGCCGTGGGCGCGGCCCGGCGCATCGGCACCACCGTGATCATCGAGGACGTCGCCTTCCCCATGGAGCACCTGGCGGCCGGCACCGTCGAGCTGCAGCGGGCCTTCGCGCGCCACGGCTACGCCGAGGGGATCATCTTCGGCCACGCCCTCGACGGGAACCTCCACTTCACCTTCACCCAGGACTTCGGCGATCCCGCCGAGGTGGCGCGCTACCAGCGCTTCCTCGACGACGTCTGCCAGCTGGTGGCCGGCCGCTTCGACGGCTCGCTCAAGGCCGAGCACGGCACCGGGCGCAACATGGCGCCCTTCGTGGAGCTGGAGTGGGGACCGGCCGCCACCGCCGTGATGCGGCGGGTGAAGGCGCTCTTCGATCCGCACGGCCTGCTCAACCCGGGCGTCATCCTCAACCCGGACCCGCAGGCCCACCTCAAGGATCTCAAGCCGCTGCCCCAGGCCGACGACGTCATCGACCGCTGCATCGAGTGCGGCTTCTGCGAGCCGAAGTGCCCGTCGCGGGCGCTCACCGCCACGCCGCGCCAGCGCATCACCGTGGCGCGCGAGCTGTCCCGGCTGCGCCGCGCCGGCGACGACGCCCCGCGCCTGCACCGGCTGACCGCCGACTTCGCCTACTGGGGCGAGGCCACCTGCGCCACCGACGGACTCTGTGCCACCGCCTGCCCGGTGGGCATCGACACCGGCCAGTACGTGAAGCAGCTGCGCGCCGCCGGCCGGGGCGGGCTCTCTCGCGCGGTGGCGGGCGCGGTGGCCGCCAACCTGGGCGCGGCCAGCGCCTC
>JBBIOE010000234.1:0-11805 GCA_037443525.1 Archangiaceae bacterium
GGCGCGGACGGCGGCGCTGGGACGGGCGGCGGCGCAGGGGGCGGCGCGGGCACGGGCGGGGGCGCCGCTGCCGCAAAGCGCGTCTTCGTGACCAACACCGCCTACCCCAGCGACCTCGCGCAGGCCGGGAGCGCAAGCGACGGTCTCGCTGGCGCTGACGCGCTCTGCAACCTCGCTGCGCAGGCGCAGAACATGGGAGGGATCTGGGTCGCGTGGCTCTCCAGTTCGACGGTCGCCGCCCTCTCGCGGATCCCCGAAGTGGGCCCCTGGTACGTCGTTGACTCGCACGGCCAACAGTTTCTCGCGTTCAACAACAAGGCGAACCTGCAAACGAGCCCCCAGACCTCCGTCAGCCTGGACGAGCGAGGAAACGAGGTCGCGGCCTTTGCTTGGAGCGTCTGGACCGGCACGCGGGCGAACGGCAGCCCGGCCGCGTCGACCTGCTCCGATTGGTCCACGACCGGAGGAGTCGGCGTCGTGGGCCTGGTGGGTTCGAGCACGAGCACCTGGACCTACGACCACGCCAGCTCCTGCGCGAACGCGAACCACCTCCTCTGCTTCGAGAAATAGGTCGCGACCTTTCGGCGCGCCGTCTTCTCCTCGAGACTCCTTCGGTCGGCCTCGACGTCCAGGCGGACGGTGGGCGCGGTGATGACGTGGATCTCGACGTCGGTGAGCGCGACGTCGGCTGCGCGGCAGATGCCGTCGACAAAAGCGAGGCCAGCGCGACGTAGGCCATGGGCGAGGTGGTTGAGGGTGCGAGGTCCTCGTCCCGCGGTCATCGTGCGCGGAATGCGGAGGACCGACCCTCACGATTCAAGAGCACGCGCAGGAACGCGAGGAGATGGTACCTGAGGCCTTCAGCTCGGCCAGCGAGACCTGACTCTCTCCCGCGCCGCCAATGCGCCCGGTCGCTTCAGTCCGCGTGACCGGCGTAACGGCCCAAGTCAGGAAGCCGACATCGAGGTCGTAGCGGGGGAACATGAAGGTGTCGGGGTCGCCGCCGAAGAAGGCCGCCGCGTCCTCGGGGGCGAAGACCAGGCGCACGTCCTGGTAGCGCCGGTAGCGGTAGAGGTCGTACCGGCCGCCGTGCCACAGCGACACCACCTCGCAGCGCAGCTCGTCCTTGGGCGCCTTGGCGAGGAAGCCGTTCTTCACCAGGTCGGTCTTCTTCACCCCCGACAGCTCCTGCACGCAGTTGCGCACCCAGTGGTGGTTGGTCATCACCAGGCCGTCCTTGTTGACGAGCGAGGCGGAGCAGCCGCCGGCCAGCCGCACCGAGGCCAGCCGCACCCGGTCGAGCCAGGCCTGATCAGGAGCGCACGGCGACTCGCCGGCGCTGCAGGTTCCGACCCCAAGGCATGCGTTCAAGGGTTCCGGCGGCCGACCACGACGGCTTCGGGAGCTCGTGGCGGCAACGGAGTCCGGGACCCGACGGTGGTCCTCAACTCAGCCGTGCTTCGATGCCGTCGGAGAACGCCGCGGCAGCGCCGGGGAGAACAACGCGGGAGCCGCGCTTCGAGGTGGCCAGCTTCCGGATGAAGCGATTGATGCGGCTCGACTCCGCCGTGACCGCCTTGAAGTCCCACATCCGAGGAGATGGGAAGTCGGGGTAGGTCGACGCCCGGCGACGCCTTCCTCGCGGCGCAGGAGGGGCAGAAGCCGCGGCCCTTGCAGGAGACGGGGACGAGGAGCTCGTCACCGCAGGCGTCGCAGCGGACGCGGACGAAGCCCAGGCGCAGGTCTCCGCAGCGCAGGTACGCGCGCACGTCGCGGGCGAGGGAGGCCGGCCGCGGCGCGTCGTCGTCGGCGAGCTGCACGAGGCCCTCCCGCGTCGCTTGACGCAGCGCCGACGCCCGCCCGGCCCGAGGCCGGTATGTGCCGACTCCCCCGACGCCACCCACCGGGTGATGCGTCTACTGCCAGGGGGTGACACGCCCGAAACCAGGAACGCCGCACCGATCCCCGCTGTGACACCGACCCCGAGCGAGAAGCCGGACCGCGCGGCTCGACGCTCCGGAGCTCATGCTCTCGGCGCCGTGAATGGAGTCTTCGGTATGCACCGCCCCGCTGCGCCCACGGCCCTCAGCGAGGGATGTTGTTGCCGTGGCACATCGCGCAGGTCGACGGGTCGGTCATCCGCGCCGCGATGTGCGGGAACCTCCACGCCGTCGTCCACGCCGTGCCGGTGGTGACGGCGCCGGTGCCCGCCGGCACCACGTGACACTGGGCGCAGTCCACCGGGTAGAAGTGCTTGGGGTAGGTCACCGTCAGCGAGTTGCCCTTGTAGCTCGCGGTCACGCTGGCGAGCGTGAAGGGCCGCGTGTCGCCGGCGCCAGTCGCGACGCTGGCCGCTTGGTTCCACGCCGTGCCGACCAGGTCGCTCCCCGCCTCGTGGCAGGCGTTGCACCTCGCGTTGATGAGCGCGGACGCGTGGTCGTAGCCGGTGGCGCGGCGCCCGCCCGCCGAGGTCTGGTGGCAGGTGGTGCACGGCGTGCCCGTGGCCACCGCGGGGTGCGGCAGGTTGGCGATGCCCGTCTGGCTCACCGGCGTGGCGGCCGGCGGCGCGGGGATGACGAAGCCGCCCACCGAGATGTACGGCGGCATCGCGGCGCCGCCGAGCCAGTTCGGGGTGAGCGTGGTGCCCGTGCCCGGCCAGGAGTGACACGCGCCGCAGTCCACCGTGCCCGGCGCCGCCGTGAAGCTCGAGTGGTCCTGCAGCATGTAGATGGCGGTCGGCTTCACGTTCAGGTGGCAGGTGCTGCAGCGGGCGGTGGTGCCGTTGGTCACCAGCGGGCTCGCCGCGGTGAAGCTCAGGTGGAAGCGGGCCTGGGCCCACTCCTTCCCCGCGGCCGGGGCGGTGGCCGCGATGCCCGACTGGGTGTGACAGAAGGAGCACTCGCGGTTCGCCACCGTCCCGTCGAGGTGGGAGAGTTGCACGAGCGTGCCCGGCGCGAGCCCGGTGCCCCCGTCGTACGAGGCGCTGGAGACGGTGGGGGTGTCGGTGAGCCCCGAGGGCAGGTTGTTCTTGGTGCCCGCCACCGCGCCGCCGCCGTTCTTGAGGCCGTGGCACTCCTGGCAGGTGGCCGGCTTCGGCACCGGCCCGTGCAACAGGTCCGAGGTCAGCCACGCGCTTCCCACCGGCTTGGCGTCGGCGAGGTGGCAGGCGGCGCAGTCCTTCCCCACCGCCGCGAGGGAGCCGTGGTTCATCCACTGGCCCTGGTTGGTGGGCGTGGAGCCCTTGGCCAGCGAGTAGGTCCACGAGCTCTGCGTCGGCGTGCCGGCGGCGGGCATCGACACGGCGTGGCAGTCGACGCAGGCGGTCGGCTGCGCGGTCACCTTGGGGTGGTAGGCGCCGGTCTTCCACAAGAGCGCCGTGGCCGGGGTGGTCTTGGCCGCGCCGAGCGCGGTGGCGTGGCAGCTCTGGCAGGCTTGCGAGGTGAGCTCGGTCGAGCGGTGGGCCATCGTGTAGTCCTTCGCCACCGTCACGTCGGCCTTCGCCGCGTCGGCCATCAAGGGGTAGTGGCAGGTGACGCAGTCCGCCGGCACCGCCGCGCCGATGGGGGCGTGGAAGAGGCCGTCGGCCCAGCCGCTCCCCGCGTTCTTGTGGCAGAGCGAGCAGTCGAGGTCCGCCACGCCGCTGGCGGTGACGCCGCCGATGGTGACCGGGCTCTGGAAGGTCGCGGTGTGGTCCATCGGCAAGAGGCTCGACGCGGCCTTCTCCACGATGTTCGGCGGGCGCATCTGCGCGTGGCAGTCCTTACAGCCGGAGGTCGGCTGCGGCAGGGGCGTCGGCGTGGCGCCGGGCGTCGCGGCGTAGGCGGTCAGCGCCGCGTGGAACTTGCCGTTGGCGAGGCTGGTCACCGTGCCCGCGGTGTTGGTGTGGCAGTGCCAGCACTTGGTGTAGTCGGGGGCCGCGGTGGAGCCGGCGTTCACCTGCGCGGGGACGGCCGCCGAGGCGTGCAGCATCGCGTTGGAGAGCGTCGTCGACACGGCGGTCATGCCGGTGACGAGGCCGCTCGCCGCCGCGCGGTTCAGCCTCAGCGTGGACAGGGTGAGCTGCTGACCCGGCGCGCTCACCAGGGTCGAGCCCGGGTAGCCGATGCCGCCCTTCCAGTCGCCGTTGGGCAGGCTGCCGGTGGCCGGGTCGACGTAGTGGACGTAGGTGCCCGCCTGCACGGTGGCCTGGTGGCAGCCGACGCAGTCGCCGATGCCGTCCTGCGCGTGGTCGAAGCCGATGAGGGCCTTCATCGAGGCGGCGGTGGCGCCGGGCTGCACGTCGGGCCGCTGGGTGGAGTGGCAGGCGAGGCAGGTGAGCTCCGCGGGCGTGCCGGCGTCGTGGCCGTAGTGCCCGCCCACCCAGCTCTGGGCGCTGCCCCAGGCGCCGCCGGTGCCGGGGCCGCCGTGGCAGAGCACGCAGTCCTGGCCGTCGCCGTGGGTGACGCCGGCGTCGTTGGTGCCGTAGTCGAAGGGCGAACTCGCGTAGCTGGTGCTCGCCCAGCCCGCGGCGCTCAGCGGCCGGCCGCCGGCGTGACAGGGCAGGCAGGTGGACGGCGTCGCGCTCCCCGGCTGGTGGAAGCGCCCGCCGGCCCAGGAGGCGAACGGCGCCGCCCCGCTCTGGGCGTGGCAGCCGGCGCAGTCGCCGAGGGTCTCCGCCACCGAGTGGTCGAACTGCAGCGTCGGGGGCAAGGACGAGTTCAGCGAGGTGAGCACCTTCGCGGCGCGCGAGTTGGCGTGGCAGTCGAGGCAGGAGGCCGGCTGCGGCTGGCCCGCGGCGGCGAGCGACGCGTGGAAGCGCGGCACGCCTCCGTCGGGGATGAGCGCCCAGGTCGCGGCGAAGTCCTTCGAGGGGCTGACGTGGCAGACGGCGCAGTCGGCCGTCACCAGCGCCGCGCTGGTCGGCCTCCCGCCGTCCCAGGCCACCGCCTCGTGCCGCATCTCGGGCGTGGGCGGCGCGCGCGCCGTGGCCAGGGAGCCGACGAAGCCCACCGGCCGGGTGGGGCCGTGGCACTCGCCGCAGGTGGTGGGCTGGCCGGCGTCGAGGTGCACGAGGGAGGAGTGCAACAGCCCCGGGAAGTAGACGCCCGCGCTGGAGTCGGGGTGGCAGCTTGCGCAGGCGGCCATCGTCGCCCGGTCCACCGCGGTGGCGCCGTGGTTCATCGGCATGGTCAGGGTCTGGCGCTGCGCGCTCACGCTGACGATGGTGGTGGCCGACCAGGTGGGGACGAGCCCGTCGAGGACGAGGTCGTGCGCCGGGTCGAAGACGCCCACGGGCGCCACCGTGCCGCCCCCCCAGGTGCTGGTGACGTGGCAGGAGCCGCAGTCGAGGCCGGCCCGGCTGGGGTGGGTGAAGCTGGCCTTGGGCAAGGCGGCGAAGGGCGCGCCGACGTCGTGGCAGGTGGCGCAGTTGCCGACGATGCCCGCGTGGTCGAAGACCAGGTGCGCGCCGTCGGGGTGGCACGCGTAGCAGGCCTTACTCGAGTAGGCGAAGCCGGCGACGCTGGTGTGCAGGAGCGTGGTGCTGAGCGGCTCGTGCCCGTGGCAGCTCACGCAGGTGAACTCCAGGTAGTTGTCCTTCGTCGGGTGGCAGGACTCGCAGGCCATGGTGCCGTCGGACAACGTCGCGCCGACGCCGTGCACGCCGCCGTCGATGGGGAACCACCGGTGGTTGCCCGGCGTGACACCGTCGGGCGGCTCCTTGTTGGAGCCCGGTCTGCCGCAGGCGGCGAGCGCGAGGAGGCAGAGGGTCAGCGTGCTCGAGGTCGAGCGAGCGCCGCGGCGGCGAGAGTCGTCGAGGTGCGTTCGCGGGGTGCGGGGAGCCGGGGGCGGGGGAGGCACGAGACCGCCGATGATGCCACGAGCCGCCCCTCGTTCGGGCGGTGAGAATGAGTGAAGCCTCAACGGAAACCTCGGGTGATCAGAACCGCGCGCGACGACTGAACCCGGACCCGCTGGCGGGGCGCCTGGCCACGACCCGAGGTGCGACCTCAGCGTCCACCATCACACCGCCACGCGGTCGAGGAGGCAGCGCACCAGGCCCTCGAAGTCGTCGACGTGCACCCAGTGGCCCGCGGGGAGGAGATCGAGCGACACCCGGCCGCGCGACGACGTCTCCAGCGCCGAGACGCGCACGCGGTCGTCGTGGTCGAAGACGCGCGAGCGCTCGCCGATGACGACGTGCACCCTTGGGCCCTCGCCGCGGGCCGAGGCCTCCAGCACCGGCCACAGGTCCGCCTGGAAGTAGGAGTCGAGCAGCGCCTGAACGCGGTCGAGCTCGAGGACGAAGCGGAAGGTGCCGCCCTCGTGCCGCAGGTTCATGGCCAGCCACTGCGCCACGCCCCTCTGCTGACCCTGCGCCTCGACGGCGCGCACGAAGGCCTCGCGCGAGGGCCATTCCTTGGGGAGCGTCGCCAGCAGCGCCACCACGCCCATCGTCGCCTCGGAGCCGGCGTGGTCGAGCCTGAGGCCCGGGCCAGAGTCGACCAGCACCAGCTCGTCGAGCGTCGCGCGCTCGGCGAAGCGCAGCGCCACCTTCCCACCGAAGGAGTGCCCGAAGAGGCCGCGCACCGGCGGGGCGAGGGCGGCGAAGGTCTCCTCGAGGTCACGAGCGCAGGCGTCGAGGGTGTCCGCCCCCTCGCGGCCGAGCGACTGGCCGTGGGCGCGCAGGTCGACGAGCACCGCGCTCCAGGCGGGCCTCGCCTCGACGAAGCGGCGCGCCACCGCCCGCAGGTTCACCCGCGTGCCGAGGATGCCGTGGAGGAAGGCCATCGCCTTGACGGGGTGCGCCCCCGGGGCGCTGAGGGTGTCGATGGAGAGCTTCATGAAGAGGAACCCGGCCGGACGTACACCGTCTTCCGCCGGCCGTCAGGTCCCGGCGTCCGCGACGCACACCCCGGCTTCGCAGCGGGGGTTCACCCAGCTCCCGCAGCGGGCGACCGCCTGGCCGCCGCAGGAGACTCGCTTGGCGGCGTTCTCGATGTCGGGAGCCGCGTTCTTTCGGACCACTTCGGAGCAGGTGCAGCTGTTCGGCAGCAGGTCCGTCACCACGCAGGTGTCGGCCTCGGTGCACACCGCCGCGTTCTTCACCATCGTCTGGTACTGGTCCTCGGCGAGGCACCCACAGAGGAGCAGCGCCGCCACGACCCCGAAGTTCCTCATGACCCGGTCTGGGTAACGGCGACTCGGCCGCGCCGCACACCCTGTCGGACCGGCGGGCATTCCACGCGGGCGAATGGGGCGAGGTGCGCTAGCGTCTCGCCCGTGGCTCGCATCACCCGACGGCACCTCATCGCTCTCACCGCCGGCGGCGCGCTCTTCGGCGGCTTCCGTTTCGGTCACGCGCGGCTCGCCCGGCAGCCCAAGCCCGAGGGCCCCTTGTCCGTGGAGGCGAAGAAGCTCATCGCCAAGGCCTGGGACGGGCTCGATCCCCGCCGGGTGCTCGACGCCCACGTACACGTGATGGGCCTGGGCAAGGGCGGCACCGGCTGCGCCGTCGGCGAGCGCCTGCAGTCGATGAGCAACCCGGTCGAGTACTTCAAGTTCACGCTCTACCTCGAGGCCTCGGGCATCACCGACGTGGAGCGCGCGGACCAGCAGTACGTGGCGCGGCTGGCCCAGCTGCTCCAGGGCGAGGCCCCGCACGGCAAGCTCTTGCTGCTCGCCTTCGACAAGGCCCACGACGAGGACGGCACGCCGCTCGAGGCCGACACCGAGTTCTTCACCCCCAACGAGTACGTCGCCAGGCTCGCGCGGCGGAACCCCGACTACTTCGCCTTCTGCGCCTCGGTGCACCCCTACCGGAAGGACGCGGTGGAGGCGCTGCGCAAGGCGGTCCTCGACGGCGCGGTGGCGGTGAAGTGGCTGCCCAACGCGATGAACATCGACCCCTCGAGCCCGCGCTGCGACGCGTTCTACGAGGCGATGGCCCGCCTGCAATTGCCGCTCATCACGCACTCCGGCGAGGAGAAGGCGGTGCACAGCGAGGAGCGGCAGAAGCTCGGCAACCCGCTGCTCCTCCGCCGCGCCCTGGAGCACGGGGTGAAGGTCGTCGTCGCCCACTGCGCCTCGCTCGGGCAGAACCCAGACCTCGACGCGGAGGGCACGCCGCTCGCCGACAACTTCGATCTCTTCCTGCGGCTGATGAACGAGCCGAAGTGGGAAGGGCGCTTGTTCGGGGAGATCTCCGCGCTCACGCTCTTCAACCGCCTCGGCCGCCCGCTCACCACCATGCTGCGCGAGGAGAAGTGGCACCACCGCCTCATCAACGCCAGCGACTACCCGCTGCCCGGCATCAACGCGCTGGTGCAGACCTCGGCCATCGTGAGCGCCGGCCTCATCACCGAGGACGAGCGCGCGCTGCTCAACGAGATCGACCGCCACGACCCCCTGCTCTTCGACTTCGTGCTCAAGCGCACGCTGAGGCTCAAGGACGGCGCGAGGACGTTCCGCTTCCCAGACGAGGTGTTCCAGTGGCGGCTGGACCTGATGCCGCTGCTCCAGTTCCCGGTCGAGGGCCGCTGACGACGCTCACTCCGGCGAGGCGAAGCGGCGGTTCATCTCCGAGCGCACGTGGCGCTCGATCTCCTCGGCGGTGGTCAGCTTCATCGCCTCGTCGAGCAACAGCTTCGCCTCGCTCAGCGACACCGAGCGCACGATGCTCTTCACGTGGGAGATCTGCCCCGCGGTCATCGACAGCTCGTCGAGCCCGAGCGCGAGGAGCAACAAGGTCATCGTCGGATCGCCCGCCACCTCGCCGCACATCGCCACCGGAATCCCCGCCGCGCGGCCCGCCTGCGCGATGGCCTGCAGGCTCCGCAGGATGGCGAGGTGCATCGGCCGGTAGAGGTAGCTGACCTCGCGGTTCTGCCGGTCGATGGCCAGCGAGTACTGGATGAGGTCGTTGGTACCGATGCTGAAGAAGTCGGCCTCCTGCGCGAGGCGGTCGGCGATCCACGCGGCGGACGGCGTCTCCACCATGATGCCCACCGGGAAGCGCTTCCCCATCGGCAGGCCCTGGCGCGACAGCTCGCTCCGGCAGTTCTCGAGCTCGCTTCGCGCCTCGCGCAGCTCCGACGCGCCCGACACGAGCGGAATCATCACCCTCAAGTTCCCGTGCACCGACGCGCGCAGGAGCGCCCGCAGCTGCACCCGGAACATCTCCCGGTGCACGAGGCAGTAGCGAATGGCCCGCAGGCCCATCGCCGGGTTGTTCTCCTTGTCCGCCTTCTTCCCCGGGATCTTGTCGCCGCCCAGGTCGAGCGTGCGGATGGTGACCTGCCGGCCGCCCATGCGCTCGAGCACCGTCTTGTACGACTGGTAGTGCTCCTCCTCGGTGGGCGGGCGGTCGCGGTTCAAGAAGAGGAACTCGGTGCGGTACAGGCCGATGCCCTCGGCGCCGTGGGCGAGCAGCGAGTCGCACTCCTCGGGGAACTCGATGTTGCCGAACAGGCGGATGCGCGTGCCGTCGGTGGTGACGGCCGGCACCTCGGCGGTCTTGAGCGCCAGCTGCTCGCTGACCAGCTGCCGGCGCATCGTCTCCCGGAAGAGCGCGAGCTGCTCGTCGTTGGGGTTGACCAGCACCAGGCCGCGCGCGCCGTCGACCGCCAGCATGTCGCCGTTGCGAATGGCCTCCGAGGCCTTGCCCAGGCCCAGCACCGCGGGCGTCTCGCGGGCGCGGGCCACGATGGCGGTGTGGCTGGTCTGGCCGCCCAGGTCGGTGACGAAGGCCGCCACCTTGCCGCTCTTCACCAGCATCGCCGCGTCGGCCGGGGAGATGTCGTGGGCCACCACGATGGAGCCGGGCGGCAGCTCGACCTCCGCGTCCACCACCTCGCCGAGGAGGTTGCGCACCACGCGGTCGGCGACGAACTCGATGTCGCTGCGCCGCTCGCGGAAGTACTCGTCGTCGATGTTGTCGAACTGGTGCCGCAGCCGCCGGCAGACGCGCCGCACCGCCCACTCGGCGTTGATGCCGTCCTCGCGCACCAGCCGGGTGACCTCCACCATGAACATGGGGTCGTGCAGCATCATGCGGTGGGCTTCGAGGATGAGCGTGTGCTCGCCGCCATCCATGCCCGAGCCGATGGTGAGCTTGGTCTTGAGCTCCTCGAGCTGCTTGTCGGACAGGACGATGGCCGTCTTCAGCCGCATCACCTCGGCGTCGACGTCGTCGGGTCGAATCTTGATCTTGGGAGAGCGGACTCGCTTGCTGTCGAGGACGAAGGCGTGACCGACCGCCACCCCCGGACTGGCGCCGATGCCTTGGAAAGAGACCGTGGAGCTGGACACGCTGTGGGGAATCGTAGCATCGCTCCGAGCGCTCGGCCCGTTTCGGGAACCTCGTACGGACCGCGGTGTCCCTTGGGACATGAACGCTCCCGTCACCGATGCCGACGCCATCGTGCGCTCGCCGTTGCGCGCGGCGGACCCGACCTTCGTGAAGCTGCTGCTGTTCTCGCTCGCCGCGCACTTCTCCGTGGCCGCCACCGTCTGGGCGCAGCCGACGCCGCCGGACGAGCAGACCGTGCAGGAGGCGCGCTGGGTGCGCGGGGTGACGCGCCTGCCGTTCCCCAAGCGCCCGCCGCCGCCGCCCATGCCCGGCCCGGGCCCGAGTCAGCACAGGGGCGCGCCCCCCGCGCCGCGGGTGGGCTCGAAGGCGGTGTCGCGGGCCGCGCTGGCCAAGGCCGGCCTCCTGGGCGTCATCGGCTCGTACGCGGAGCAGAACGGGGCCTTCGCCGACGTGCTCGGCGACCAGGACCCGGCGGACCAGCTGGCCAAGAGCCTGAAGGACGCGAAGCTCGGGCGGGTGGCGACGGCCGGCATGGAGCTCGGACCCAGGGAGGGCACCGGTCCCGAGGTGCAGAAGATCGGCACCTTCATCGACGTCACGCCGCCGCCGCCGGTGCGCCTCCCCGACACGAACCCTGGCCCAGCGCGGCCGCCCAAGCCACCCACGGACTTCACCTGCATCCTGCCGGCGCAGCCGCCGGACCTGCGCGGGCTCGCCGGCTTCGTCAACGCGCGGAAGAAGGCGGTGGTGAGTTGCTACGAGCGGCAGCTGGTGAGGAACCGTTCGCTCAAGGGGAAGCTGGTGGTGCGGCTGCACTTGGACGGGCCCGGCCGGCCGAGCGAGGTGGAGGTCGACGACGAGGGGCTGGGCAGCGACGCGGTCGCGAGTTGCGTGCGCACCATCGTGGGCGGCTGGGTGTTCCCCTTCGCGGCCAGAGCCGACGTGGAGCTGCCCTTCGTGTTCGACCACGCGGAGTGACTTGATGGGACCTGCGAGCGCAGGGCTGGACCGAAGGTTGCTGGTCGTTGGGGTGACGGCGGACCTAGCTTCCGGTTAGATCACCGTCGTGAGCGAGCGCCCTTCCACGCCGGCTGAAGCCGTCCTCGGCCAGAGGTCGAGCAAGACCGCGCGCGCGAAGTTTGAGGCCAAGCTGCGGCGGGTGAACGCCATGCCGCTGCGCGACCGGATGAAGCTGGCGCTTCAGCTCGGTCGGCAACTCCGCAATCTCGAGCCTCACGGAAAGCCGTGAGCGACTCGGACTTCGCCGAGCGGACGCTCCAGGTCGCCGAAGACGTCGCGGCCGAGTGCGAACGCGCCGGAATCGCATGTGCCGTCATCGGGGCGATGGCGCCCGCCGCGCACAAGTACCCGCGCGCGACGGACGATTTCGATCTGGCCACCTGCGCGAACCCGTTCCGGGAGCTGGGTGAGGTCGCCGAGCGACTGCGCGAGAAGGGCTACGAGGTCGAGTTGGTTACCCCGGACGCGGAAGATCCGTTGGGCGGAGTGTTGAACAT
>JBBIOE010000235.1:0-11749 GCA_037443525.1 Archangiaceae bacterium
GGAGCCGGTGGCGGCACGGGCGGCGGCACCGGCGGCGCGCCCGACGCAGGCTGCGGCTGCGGCACCACCTGCTGCTCGAGCCCCGGCGTCTGCGAGGCCCCGGCGCAGCTCAAGGTCGGAGGCGGCGGGGGCATCGTCTTCTCCGTCGCGCCCTGCGGCCCGGCCCAGAGCCTGTGCGGCTACGCGTGCGACCCGATGACCACGGCGACCTGCACGGCCAACGTCTGCAGCTGCGGCGGGAAGGTGTGCGGCGCGGGCACCCGCTGCGTCGCCGGCGGCGGCGGCTCCTTCGACTGCGTCTGCGACGTCACCTCCCACTGCGCGGGCTGCTGCAAGAGCAACGTCTGCGTGCCCACCGGCAGCGGCACCGCGGTGTGCGGCAACGCGGGCAACCAGTGCGTCGCCTGCGCCGCGGGCGAGAGCTGCGCGGCCGGCGGCGCCTGCGGCGGCCTCTCGGCCATCTCCCTGTGTGGCTCGGGCTCCTGCAAGAGCGCCGACTCCTGCGTCAACACCCAGTTCCCCACCTGCCGCTCCACCGCCTCCATCGCCGGGCCGTGCGTGCCGTGCGACGTCTTGCGCTCCGACCGCTGCGGCGCCGCCGGCCAGTGTCTCTGCGGCGGCTCGCCGCTGTGCCCGGCGGATCAGTTCTGCGACCGCACCCGCATCCCGGCGGCGTGCCTGCCGCTGCCGCGCTGAGCACCCCATGGGTCACCTCCCTCTCCTGGACGAGCTGGCCATCGTCGCGGCCCTGGCCGTGGGGGTCACCCTGGTGCTGTCGCGTCTGCGGATCCCCGCGGTGGCGGGCCTGCTCGCGGCCGGAGCGCTGGTGGGCCCCAACGCGCTCGGCTGGGTGCACTCGGTGGAGTCCATCGAGTCGCTGGCCGAGCTGGGCGTGGTGCTGCTCCTGTTCACCATCGGCCTCGAGTTCTCGCTCGAGCGGCTGAAGAACATCTTCGGGCGGGTGGCGCTGGGGGGCCTCTTACAGGTCGGCCTCACCACGGCGGCCATCGCGGGGCTGGCGGTCGCGCTCGGCGAGCCGGCCGGCCGCGCGGTCTACTTCGGCTTCGTCTTCGCGCTCTCCAGCACCGCCATCGTCCTGCGCGCGCTCACCGAGCGCCGCGAGCTCGACGCGCCCCACGGCCGCTTCATCGTCGGCACCCTCATCTTCCAGGACCTGCTGGTGGTGCCGATGGTGCTCATCGTGCCCCTGCTCAACGGCGACGGGCACGGCGGCTCGGTGACGATGGCGGTGAGCCTCGCGCTGGTGCGCGCCGCGGCGGTGGTCGTCCTGGTGGTGGTGCTCTCGCAGCTGGTGGTTCCGCGGCTCTTGGGCTGGGTGGACGCGAGCGGCAGCCGCGAGCTCTTCCTGGTCGCCATCTTGGGCCTGTGCATCGGCACCGCCTGGCTCACCTCCCAGGTGGGGCTCTCCCTGGCGCTCGGCGCCTTCCTCGGCGGCATGGTGGTGGCGGGCACGCCCTTCGGCCACCGGGCGATGAGCGACGTCTTGCCCTTGCGCGACGTCTTCGTCAGCCTCTTCTTCGTCTCGCTCGGCATGCTCTTCGACGGGAAGGTGGTGCTCAGGCACCCGTGGTTGGTGCTGGGGCTCTTCGCCGCCTTCCTCTTCCTCAAGGGTGGGCTGGCCACGGCCTCGGCCCTGGCGATGCGCTTCCCGGCGCGGGGCGCGTGGCTCGCGGGCGTGGGGCTGGCGCAGTTCGGCGAGTTCGGCTTCGTGCTGGCGCGGCTGGCGGAGAAGGCGCACGTGGTGGAGCCCGCCGAGAACGCGCCCATCCTCGCCGCGGGCATCGCCAGCATGTTCGTGACGCCGATGCTGGTGCGCGCCGCGCCGGGCCTGCACGCGGGAGAGCGCCTGCTCGCGCCCCTGGAGCGGCTCCTCGGCGTGCGCGCCATGGCGGTGGAGGAGAAGGAGCTGCCCAAGCAGGGCCACGTGGTGGTGGTGGGCTACGGGGTGGGCGGGCGCATGGCGGCGCGGGCCCTGGCGGCCTCCAAGGTGCCCTACCTGGTGCTGGAGCTGAACGCCGAGGCGGTGAAGAAGGCGCGCGAGCAGGGCCTGCCGGTCTTCTACGCCGACGCGACCTCCCAGGAGGCGCTCGGGCACGCGCACCTAAAGCAGGCGCGGGCGATGGTGCTGCTCATCAACGATCCGCAGGGCGCGGCGCGGGTGGTGGACACGGCGAAGCGGGTGGCGCCGGGCGTGCCGGTGCTGATGCGGGCGCGCTACCTCGCCGAGCGCATGAGCCTGCTCGAGGCCGGCGTGCGCGACGTGGTGGCCGAGGAGGTGGAGGGCGCGGTGGAGATCATGGCGCGGCTGCTACGCTGGCTCGAGGTGCCGCGCAACGACATCGAGTCGCGGGTGCGCGAGGCGCGCGTGGAGACCCAGTCGAGCGAGCGGAAGCTGACCCTGCCCCGGCCCAGCCTCCCCGAGTTCCGCGCCCTCGACGACCTCAAGGTCGACAGCGTGCGCATGGAGGAGCGCTGGTCCTCCATCGGGCGGTCGATCGCCTCGCTGGGCATTCGCACCAAGACGGGCGCCCTGGTGGTGGCGGTGCGGCGCGGGGAGAAGCTGCTCGAGCACCCGGACCCGTCGGTGCCCTTCGAGACCGGCGACATCGTGTACTTCGTGGGCAGCTCGGGCGCGGTGCGCAAGGCGATGGACCTCTTGGCTTCGCCGGTGGCGTAGGCCCCCTCACGTTCCCGACAGCGGAAGCTCGATGAAGAACGCAGCGCCCTGCCCAGGGGTGCTCTCGAGTCGCAGCGCGCCTCCGTGCGCCTCGATGAGGTGTCTCGAGATGTAGAGGCCCAGGCCCAGCCCACCCGCGCTTCCTGGCGAGCCTCCGCGCTCGAAGCGCTCGAAGATGACCTTCTGCAGGTCGGGCGGGATGCCGGGGCCGTGATCTCGAATGACGACGGTGGCCTTCTCGGAGTCGGAGCTGACGAGAACGTCGAGCGGCTTGCCGGGGGCGTACTTGACGGCGTTGTTCAAGAGGTTGAAGAGCACCTGCTCGATTCGCGGGGGATCGAACGAGCAGAGAATCGCGGGCGATGGGGCCAGGGAGACCTCGATGCCGGCGTCGTGCAGCGCGAGCGACATCTTCGAGACCGCCTCCTGAACCGCCTGGGTCAGGTTCGATCGGACGGGGGAGATGGTCAGGGCCTCCTGCTCGATGGCGGCGACGTTGAGCAGGTCTTCGATGAGCATGTTCAGCCGGGGAACCTGGCGCTCGAGCAGCCGCAAGAGCTCGTTGAGCTCCGCGGTCGTCCTCTCCGGCGAGAGGCCCCGCTCGAGCCGGTGTCGAATCACTCCCTCGCGCAGCCGGATGGCGGAGAGCGGCGTCTTCAGCTCGTGGCTCGCGATGGACAGGAAGTCCTCTCGAACGCGCACCGCGCGCTCGAGCTGCGCGAGCAGCCGGTCGATGGGGCGCGCGAGCACTCCCGAGAGCGCCACCGAGAGCGCCATCGCCGAGAGGGTCAGGAGCGCCCCGAACAGGGCGAGCCTTGCGCGAAGGGCGTGGGCCGGCGCGAAGGCCTCCTGCTGATCGATGTGAGCCATGATGCAGCCACCGCCGATCTCCGAGACGTAGCGGTAGCCGTGGATGATGGGCGTGTCGCGGTAGTCGAGATCGAGGGTCTCTCCGCTCTTCCCCGAAAGGCACGTCAGCATGGGGCGCGTGTGAATGGGGTGGGAGCTGCCTTCGGCGGTTTGGTATCGGCCGGGGGTGATGAAGAAGCCCTTGGGGTCGGCCAGGAAGCTCTCTCCGGAGCTCCCCAGGTGATCGCGATTCTCGAAGATTCGGTCGACGTCCTTCATGTCGAAACGATTCGTGAGCGACGTCTCCCCGTCTTTCGAGATCGCCGTGACGAGGAGAAACCGCTCTTCACCCCTGGAGAACCGGGCCTCGAGCGACCCCGAGCCGGGGATGACTGGGCGCTCCCCGGACGGCAGAGCGGGAGCCGGCTTGCCGACCTGGAAGGTGTGGCCGAGCTGAGTGGCCGACGCTCCTTCCGCGCCCACGAGGGTGATGGCATCGGAGAGAATGTGCTCGACACAGCGCCTCCGTGAGAGCTCATCGAGCTCTTTGCAGTCGTGTTCGACGCGTTCGAGCGTGGTGTGCGTGCGCTCCTTTCGGAGCAACAGATAGAGGCTGAGCTCCTTGTGCTTCTGATCCGCGATCAGCCCCGTGGTCTTGATCGCCTCGTCGCGAGCCGAGTCGTACGCGGCGGAGAACCCAACGCTTCCGATGGACAGGGAACAGACCAGCGCGGTTCCAGCCAGGGCTACGGCGATCAACCGCCTGACGGGCGGATGCTGGAACCCGTCCCTCGTCTGGCCTCGCTTCTTCACGGATCGGGCCATGGCTGCCTGAAGATCGATGCAGGCGAGGGGCCGCCAGCCACCGCGCACGAGGTGCGTGCGCGATCGTCTTCACCGCAGCAGCTCGGCCACGATGCCCTGCATGCGATCGTGGTGGGTGCCGGGCCAGTACACCCCTCCGCACCCGTCGCAGGTGACGAAGCGCTCTTGCCGCGCGCGCACCTTGGGCGGCACCCGGGGGGCGGCCTCGGCGGCCGGAAGCTCGTGGAGCGCGCCGTTGCACCGGAGGCAGCGGGTGAAGGGCCTCGCCTTCTCGCGCAAGGAGAAGCGGGCGACGACCTCTCGGGCCTGGGTCAGGTGCCGAGTCGAGCGGACGAACGCGCCCCGGCGGACGAGGCTGCGCTTGAGCAGCCCGAGGTCGCGCGTGAGCAGCACCCGGTCTTCCCGCGCCGAGAGCTCCGCCAGCGCCGCGTCGGTGGGATCGCGCTCCCAGAGCGTGTCGAAGCCCAGCATGCGGAGGACCGAGGCGAGCCGGCCCAGGTGCCCGTCGAGCACGAAGCGAGGGACGTCCTGCGGCGGCGGCAACAGGCGCGCGTGGCCGGCCGGCCCCTCGCCCGCGGGGAAGACGTCGAGCGCCGCGCCGTCGCGCAAGGGGGCGTCGAGGGCGCTGGCGACGCCGTCGACGAGGACGAGATCGATCTCCGGGTGCGGCACGCCAGCGGCTTCGATGACGTCCTTGAGCGAGGGATGTCCGTCGAAGCGCTGCTCCACGGACTGCGCCCGGGTGAAGTCCAGAAGGTCGCCGTGGAGCCGGAGGCGTGCGCTGCTCACGCCCTCAGTCTCGCGCGGCGCCGCGCCGGAGGACACCCGCAGACTCTGCGCGAGCGGTCAGCGGCTCCAGACGAGCCGGTCGTCGTGCCACATCTCGCGAATGCGGTGGAGCGGCACGCGGTGGACGGTGCCATCGGCCTCGGTGGTCTCGACGGAGAACTTGTCGCCTTCCGGGAAACGGACGCTGCGGAAGGGCACGCGGACGATGGCCCCGGTCACGCGATCGAAGTAGCCGAGGACCCAGTTGCCCTTGCCGAACTCCGAGTCCCACCGGACGCGGTGGAGCAGGTCCTGAATGGGCATCATCGCGCAGCGCACGGTCAGAGCTCGAAGCAGTAGACCCGGGCCGAGTCGTAGCAGTAGTCCGTGCCGTTGTCGGTCCAGGACGCGGTCGAGTTCGCGTTGCCGACGGTGCCGTAGATCGAGCCCGAGACCGAGGACCAGTCGCTGCAGGTGTTCGTGCTCGGGGTGCCGCCGTTGAAGGTGCCGGTCCAGACGCGCTGGCTGGTGGTGGACGAGAGCGTCGCGCCCGTCTCGGTGATCTTGATGGGCGCCGACGGCGCGACCGCGAGCTGCCCCCGGTTGGCGAAGATCTGGGTGCCGTCGAGCAGCTTCCAGGGGCCGATGCCGGTGATCTTGCTGATCGCGCTGGTGCCTCCGCCCGACAACCAGGCCACCCACTGGCCGCCGAGGCTCTGCGAGTCGGCGAGCGACTGGCACACCGTGGGCGCCGCGGTGGAGGTGTACGCGATGCTGGAGACGAACACCCGCTTGGGGCCCGAGCCGCTGCCGCCGCCGGTCGCCGCCCCGCCGCCGGTCCCGGTGCCGCCACCCGTGCCCGCGTTCCCGCCACCGGTCCCGGAGCCGCCCGAGCACACGCACAGGTCATAGGTGCCGCGGGCGTTGCAGAGCTGCGAGCCGGCCTTGCCGTCGGTGCAGGTACAGGCCGTGCTCTGCCCCTGGACGCAGTGCGGGTCGAGGACACCGCAGCCGGCCAGCCCGGCGAAGCTCACTGCCACCACCACGAGGAGGAGAACCGTTCGCATGGAGCGGCTCATGGCGAACCGGCGGGGCGACGTCAACGATTCGCTGCGGCGGCTTGCGGCCCGCGGGTCGTCGCGCACTCCCCGCGCGCCCGACGGCGTCAGTCCACCGCGGCTGGCCCTGGCGGTGGCTAGCCCGAGCGGACCCACTGCTTCACCACGCTCAGGAGCACGGCCGCGCCCAGAACGAGCCAGAGCCAGCGCGCCAGCGGGCTTCGCGGAGGCGGCTCCCTCGTCAAGCCCGCGAGGCCCGGCGTCCAATGCACGTCGCCGCTGAAGCGCGCGAGGCGGAGGTACTCTCTGACCACCGACGGCGTGTCGCCCGCGTCCACGGTCCTGCGAAGCTGCGGATCCCACAGCAGCAGCCCCGCCTCATGTGCGGCAGCCGCAGCGAGCCTCAGCGCCTCCTCGATCAGGCGCGGCCGATCGGCCAGCGGCACGCGGAGCTCCAGCCCCCGCGCTCGTCCCCTCGTGTCGGGCGGGCACACCCGCACGGTCCCTGCCTCGAGCCGCCAGTCCCGCTCGGGGAGCGGCTCCAGGGGGTGGCGCGTCGCGAGCTGCTCCATCGCCTCGCCGACCAGAAAGAGCCCCTCGGCGCGCCGCTCCTCGAAGAGGAGGTCGACGCCGCCCTCGCGGACGGCGAGAGAAGCGCGAACGGCCGAGGCGACGGGTTCGAGCTCGGAGCTCAACAGCTCGATCCACCCCGGCGTCGAGCCGAGAGGGAGGCGAAACGACAACACGGTGTCGTCGCTGTTCCTGGGGACGATCACCGCGATCTCGAGGCCCGGGAGCTTCCACCGCCGCTCCGGAAGGAAGGCCACCGGTCGCTGGGCGTCGAGCGCAGCCATCGCGACCCCGGCGTCGAACGGTCGCTCCGGCGCGGCCTGGAGGTGGAGGAGGTAGTGCTGGCTCACGGGCGGCTTCGTCCTCGGACAGCCGAGAGCCTATGCCGCGCGAGGTCGAGGCGCAGGCCATCAGCCGCCGGCGAACAGCCGCAGGAGGAGTCCGGCCATGCCCGTCCACTCCGTCGTGGCGCGGGCCCCGGCGTCCTGAAGCGCGCCCGAGGCGCGCACGAAGAGGGCCACCGGCTGGTCGTTGATGGCCAGGAGCACCCGCTCGAGCCGCACCTCGCCCCGCGCGCGAAGGACCGCAGTCCTTTCTCGACCTCGGCCTTCGGCGTCGCTACAAGGCCCCGTCCCATTCGAAGGAGCGCCGAGTGCCCGCCGAGGCCGTCAACCCCGCACCCGTCACGTTGTCCGAAGAGCTGCTCGGCAAAGAAGTGCTGCAGGCGAACGTCTTCAAGCGCCTCGCCGCCTGGCCCGCCGAGTACCGCGTCTCTTTCCTCTCGGCCTTCTTCGCCGCCTTCGTCTTCGTGCCCTTCCTGGGCTCGGTGGGCCTGTGGGACCCATGGGAGACGCACTACGGTGAAGTGGCCCGCGAGATGATGCAGCGGAACGACTACGTGCACCCCTGGTGGGAGAGCGCGTGGTTCTTCTCCAAGCCGGCCTTCACCATGTGGATGCAGGCGCTCGGGCTGCAGCTCGCCGACGCGGGGCCCATCTTCGCGCTCCTGTTGGGCGGGCTCCTCGCCGGCCTGGGCTACTGGCTCTTCACGGCGAAGGGCCCGAAGGACAAGTCGGTGCCGATGGAGTTCTGGGGCCTCGTCTCGGCCTCGGTCGGCACGCTGGTGGCGGCGCTGGCGCTGTGGGGCCTCTCCCTCAAGCTGCCCTACAAGTTCGCCCACGTCACCGAGGGCGACGGGGCCTTGCCGCTCTTCACCGAGTGGGGCTTCCGCGCGCCCTTCACCGGCTTCTCCATCTTGGCGGTGGGCCTGTTGGCCTACGCGCTCACCCGCACGGTGAACGCCCGCGCCGCGCTGGCCACCAGCTTCGTGATGGTCACCATGCCGCTCTACTTCCTGCTCTCGCGGCAGGCGGTGACCGACCCGCCGTTGGTGTCGGCGACCATCTCGGGCATCGCCTGCGGGCTGGTGGCGCTCCTCGACAAGGAGAGCAAGCGCCGCGACGAGTGGTGGTTCGCCTCGTACACCTTCATCGCCATGGCCACGCTGGCCAAGGAGTGGCTGGGCTTCCTCGTGCCGGGCGCGGTCTTCTGCGGCTACTGGGTGCTCTGCGTGATGCCCTTCGAGGGCAAGGCGCTCTCTTCGCACGTGAAGTGGTTCAGCAGGTTCTTCGTGCAGCCGCTCGGCGTGGGGGTCGCGGCGGGCGTGGTGGTGGGCGTCATCGCCTACAAGGTTGGCCTCTCGCGCGGCACCATGTTCATGTCGGGGCCGCCGTCCGTCTCCGGTGAGATGCCGGGGCAGGGGAAGGACCTCATCGGCCCCGCCGGCTGGCTCGGCATCACCTGGGGTGGGCTCGCGGCGTGGGTCGCCACCACCATCTCGCTGCACCCGGCGCTCAAGCAGCTCAAGGAGAAGCCGCCGGCCTTCTTCGAGTCGGCGATGTCGATGCGGCTCGGCACCGGCGTGCTGCTGTTCATCGCGCTCTCGTTCCCCTGGTACTACGAGATGTTCACCTTCCCCCGGGTGGACGACGAGTCGAAGCTCTTCTGGTTCCGCTTCGTGGTGCACGATCAGCTCTCGCGCTTCTTCTCCGGCGTGCACACCACCACCCCGGGCGGCACCTTCGCGTACTTCATCGAGCAGGGCGGCTTCGCCATCTGGCCGTGGGTGCTCCTGGTGCCGGGCGCGGTGTCGGTGGTGTCGCGCTTCAAGGTGCGCGGCGGCTCTTCGGCCGACGCCACCGGCGTCATCGCGGTCTTGTGGCTGCTCGTCTCCTGGTACGCCGTGGGCGGCTCGGCCACCAAGTTCCACCACTACGTCTTCCCGATGCTGCCCCCGATGGCGATCCTCATCGGCCTCTTCATCGACCGGTTGTGGGAGGAGGGCATCGACGCGCACTTCGTCGCCCTCATCATCGGCGTGCCGCTCTTCCTGCTCGTGGGCCACGACCTGTGGACCACCCCGAAGAACTTCACCGATCTGTTCGTCTACAACTACGACCGGCCCTACCCGGAGTTCCTCACCCAGCGCGTGGTGGTCGGCTCGCTCACCACCCGCGACGTGATCAAGCTCTCCGCCGTCGTGGCCCTCGGGCTCGCCTTCTTCTTCGCCCTGTTCCGCGAGAAGACCAAGATGTTCGCCACCGGCTTGACCGGCGCGCTCATCTTCGCGCTCTGGTTCAACTGGTCGCACTGGGTGGACCTGTCGCACCACTGGACGCAGCGCGATCAGTTCTGGCGCTACTTCAGCCAGCGGCAGTCGACCGGCGAGCCCATCGCCGCCTTCCTGATGAACTGGCGCGGCGAGACCTTCTACTCGCGGAACACGGTCAAGCAGATCAAGGACAACGCGAACGTGGGGATGTTCAACTACGCCGCGCAGCCGGGCCGGAAGTGGTCCCTGGTCGAGCACAACCGCCTGGGCATCTTGAAGGGCGCGGTGGGCCAGGGCCACACGGTCACGCAGATCGACAAGGACCTGAACAACAAGTTCGTCCTCGTCACCATCGATTGAGCGCCCCAAGCGGCATCCTCGTCGAGGGCCTGGCGCGGCGCTTCGGCGCCCGCACCGCCGTCACGGGGCTCTCCTTCGAGGTGAAGCCCGGCGAGGTCTTCGGCCTGCTCGGGCCCAACGGCGCGGGGAAGACGACCACCGTGCGCATGCTGACCGGGCTCCTCGCGCCGAGCGAGGGCCGGGCGGTGGTGTGCGGCGTGCCCCTGCCGCTTTCGAATCAGGACCGGGGCATCGCGTTGCGCCAGCGGGTGGGGCTCCTCACCGAGCAGCCCGGCCTCTACGACCGCCTCTCCGCCAAGGAGAACCTGAGCTTCTTCGCCCGCCTCTACGGTCTCGACCTCGGCGTGGCCTGGGCGCGGGCCCAGAAGGCGCTGGAGCGCTTCGGCCTCGCCGGCCGAGAGGACGAGCCGGTGGGCGCCTTCTCCAAGGGCATGCGGCAGAAGCTGGCCATCGTGCGCACGCTCTTGCACGAGCCCTTGGTCATCTTCCTCGACGAGCCGACCTCGGGGCTCGATCCGCAATCGGCGCGGGTGGTGCGCGACGCCATCGCCGAGCTGGCCAAGGAAGGTCGCACCCTGGTGCTCTGCTCGCACAACCTCGCCGAGGTGGAGCGGCTCTGCACGCGGGTGGCGGTCATCAAGAACCGGCTGCGCACGGTGTCGGCGCTCACCGACCTCCGCCGCGAGGGCACCGCGCTCGACGTGCACGTGGAGGGCGACGCCGGCCGCTTCACCCTCGCGGTCGCGGCGCTCCCCTTCGCCCCGTCCGTCACCCACGAGGGCGGCAAGCTGACGGTGGCCTTCCGCGAGCCGGCCCAGGCGCCGGAGGTCATCGCCGCGCTGGTCCAAGCCGGCGCGCGCATCCACACGGCCACCCGCGCCGCCCGCCCGCTCGAAGAGGCGTACCTCGAGCTCGTCCGCGAGGAGGACTGACCGTGAGCTTCTCCGCCCGCCGCGCCCTGGCCGTGCTCTGGAAGGACTCGGTCGACCTCAGGAAGAACAAGGGCATGCTGTGGTCGATGGCCGCGCTGCCTTTGGTCATCGTCATCATGCCCATCTTCGTGGTGGCGACCTACGTGCACCGCCCCGACGACCCGAACCTGAGGCTGATGGCGATGTACTACGACGCCACCGTCTCGCCCGAGCACGCGGTGCGCTTCCTCGTCGACAAGGTGCTGGCCGACTGGTTCACGCTCTACCTGGTGATGCCGGTGTTCGTGCCCATCCTGATCTCTTCCCACGCGGTGGCGGGAGAGAAGGAGAAGCGCACCCTGGAGCCCTTGCTCGCCTCGCCGGTGACGCCGCTGGAGCTGGTGGTGGGGAAGTCGCTCGCGTCGCTGGTGCCGAGCTTCGCCCTGTGCCTGCTCGCCTTCGCCGCGCTGTGCATCGGCGTCGACGTGGTGGCGTGGCCGTTCGCTCACGAGCTCGTCCTGCCCAACTCCTTGTGGCTCTTCGGCGTCTTCCTCATCTCGCCGCTCTTCGCCTTCTTCGGGAACGGCGTGGCGGTGCTCATCTCGGCGCGGGTGGGCGACTCGCGGCTGGCGCAGCAGCTCTCGGGCTTGTTGGTGATGCCGCTGGTGGGCTTGGCGGCGGGGCAGTTCGGCGGCTTCTTGCGCTCGGGCCCCGAGTACTACGCGCTGATCGGCGCCGTGGTGCTGGTGCTCGACGTGGCGGTGGTGCTCGCGGCCCGGCGGCTCTTCGATCGCGAGCGGCTGATGACCCGCTGGGGTTAGTGCCACGTAACCGCCCGTTTCGAGGCCGATCTCGTGGTGCCCCTGGGGCGAACGTGCAATCGTGCGCGCCGTCGTTCGTTCGACGTCTTTGACGTTTCATGTCCAGGGCGATCTGGCCCGGCGGAGGAGCACAGATGGGTATCTTCGACAGCCTCAAGCAGGAGGCGCAGCGCAACTTCATCGCGCGGGCCGACGAAGCGAAGGATCAGATCATCTACAAGTGGCCCGAGCGCAACGTGCGCATGCTGACCCAGCTCACGGTCGGCGCCGACGAGGTC
>JBBIOE010000236.1:0-11539 GCA_037443525.1 Archangiaceae bacterium
CGGCGGCACCGGCGGCGGCGCTGACCCCCTCGACGCGGGCACCACGGCCTCGGAGCAGATCGCCTTCATCCGCGCCTTCGTCGACGCGGGCCTGCCGCAGGAGGTGACGGTGGAGGGCGCGCTGGTCACCTACCTGAAGCCGCTGGTGGCGGACGCGGGCAGCGGCGACCCCGCGGGCTTCTTCCTGCAGGCGGATCCGACCGGCCCGGCGCTCTTCGTGGCGTTGGATCCTTCGACCATCTCCGGCGGCCCCTTCGTGGTGGGCGACAACGTCACCCTCACGGTCACCGGCGTGGCGCGCGTGGGCAGCTCGCAGAACCCCATCGCCGTCTCCAGCGTCTCGAGCGCGGTGAAGAACAGCGGCGGCAACGCGGTCTCCGGCCTCGCGCAGTCGGTGAGCGGCGCGGACTTCACCGCCCCTGGCACCACCGAGTCCTTCGAGAGCGAGCTGGTGAGCGTGCAGGGCACCGTGGCCAGCGGCGTTTTGGGCGCGGGCAACGGCTACGTCTCCAACATCCTCGCCACCACCGGCACGCCGGACGGCGGGAACCTGAAGCTGCGCCTGCCGGCGGCGCTGGGCACCGCGCAGGACCTGGGCCCCGGCTGCGTGCTCACCACCGGCAACGTGCCGATGTGGCGCTTCGGCGCGGGCGCGCAGCCCTCGGTGTTCGACGTGACCGAGCTCGCCTCGGTGACCTGCCCGGGGCCGAAGCTGGTGAGCGCCGCGGCGCGGACGTCCACGACGGTGACGGCTTCCTTCGACCGCAACCTCGACCAGAGCACCGTGTCGGCGGCGTCCTTCACCATCACGCTGGGCGATGGCGGCACGGGCCTGACGGTCACCGACGCCGGCTTCACCTCGGCGCGCGACGTCACCCTCGAGACCTCGAGCCAGACGGACCTGGAGAGCTACGTGCTGACCGTCGCCGGCACGGTGAAGGACACGCGGGGCACGCTCATCGACGCGGCGAATGCCTCCAAGGGGTTCACTGGCGTCGGCGCCGGCGGGTGCACGCCCAACGTGGTCATCAGCCAGGTGTACGGCGGCAGCAGCGGGACGGCGGTCTTCAACCAGGACTTCGTGGAGCTGCACAACCGCACCGCGAACACGGTCAACCTCTCCGGCTGGGCCATTCAGTACGCGGCGGCCACCGGCTCCACCTGGAACGTGACGAACCTGACGGGCTCGGTGGCGGGGGGCGGCTTCTACCTCGTCGGGCTGACCAAGGCCTCGACCGGGAACGCTCTCCCCACGCCGCAGGTGACGGGGACGACGAACCTCAGCGGGACCGCGGGGAAGGTCGCCCTCACCTCGACCACCACCTCCCTCGACACCAACGCGACGCCGGTGTGCCCGACGGGCGCGACCATCGTCGACTTCGTGGGCTACGGCACCACGGCGAACTGCTCCATCGGCGCGTTCAATGCGCCGGCGCCGTCGTCGGCCAACGCCATCGTGCGCAAGGAGCTCGCGGACGCGGGGGTGGCCGACCCGGCGTGCGTGGACACCTTCCAGAATGGCTCGGACTTCGTGGCCGCGCCGCCCCTGCCGCGGAACGGCGGGGCGACTCCGGCGATCTGCACCTGCCCCTGAGCGCGGCGTGCCGCGGTGCACGCGGCGCTCAGTCGCGCGTGTGCGCGTCGTCCGGCGAACCTTCGCCGGCCGGGAGCTCACCGCCCCGTCGGCGGGAGGGCGCTGAGCACCGGCGTCGGCTGCCCGGCGTCGCTCGCCGTCGCGGCTCGGTTGCGCGGCTCTCCTCACGCGGCGCTGTTACACGGCGCACGTCACACGGCGCACGAGCGGCGTGGCCGCTCCCTCTCGAGGGCGGAGCCCGTTTCTTCCGACCGACCTCACCGGCGCTCGCGGTTCTCGGCGCCGAACGTTCGGGCTCAGTCGTCCTCGTCGCTCGCGAGCCACTCGTCGAGGCGGCGCGCGATGGCGAGCTCGCTCTGCACGTCGAGCTCGGTGAAGCGGACGTGGAAGTCGATGGCCACGCCGCCCTGGTCCTTCACGCGCAAGATCTCGCCGCGGGCCTTGATCTCCTTGGGCACGCCGGGGAGGCGGAAGCGCACGTCGACGTCGACGCCGCGGGGCGGGGTCTTGCCGCGCCAGTAGATGCCGCCCAGCGAGAGGTCGCCCTGGCGCTCCACCCACTCGGCGCTGCTGTCGGCGACGTCGCGCAACAGGAACGTCATCGGAATGCGCGGTGAGTCGCGCCGGTCGTCGTGACCCTTCTTGTTCTTCTTCTCAGCCATGGGCACTCCTCACAAAAGTTTGGACGCGTCGTCAAGGAAGCGCGCCAGGAGGCGGGTGAAGACGTCCTTCACGCGGTCGGCGGTGTGCGAGACCTCTTCGTGCGAGAGCTTCTGCTTGGAGATGCCCGCGGCGAGGTTGGTGATGCAGGAGACCCCGGCGACCTTCACGCCCATGTGCGCGGCGACGATGACCTCGGGCACGGTGGACATGCCGACCGCGTCGGCGCCCAGGGTGCGGAGCATGCGAATCTCGGCCGGCGTCTCGTAGCTGGGGCCGAGCAGGCTGGCGTAGACGCCGCTCTTCAAGTCGACGCGCTCCTTCTTCGCGGCTTCCTTCAGCACGCCGAGGAGCGCGGGGTCATAGATGCTGCTCATGTCGGGGAACCGGGGGCCCAAGGCCTCCTCGTTGGGGCCCATGAGCGGGTTGAAGCCGGCAAGGTTGACATGGTCGGTGATGGCCATCAGGTCGCCCTCCTGGAAGGAGAGGTTGATGCCGCCGGCGGCGTTGGTGACGACCAGGGCCTTGATGCCCAGGCGGCAGAGGACGCGCGCCGGGAAGCCCACCTGCCAGGGGGCGTAGCCCTCGTAGGCGTGCACGCGGCCCTGCATGCACACCAGAGGAACGCCGTGCTTGGTGCCCATGACCAGGCGTCCGGCGTGGCCCACCACCGAGGAGCGGGGGAAGTCGGGCAGCTCGCCGTAGGGGATGACGACGGCGCCCTCGAGGGAGTCGGCGAAGCCGCCCAGGCCGCTGCCGAGGATGAGGCCGAGCTTGGGGTTGAAGGTGGGCGCTTTCGCGCGGATGGCGGCCACACAGGTGTCGATGCGAGGGAGAAGCGGCTGTGCCATGGTTCCAAGACCATAGCCCCAGCGGACGGGGTGAATGAGTTTTCGGCCGCCCCGTCGAAGCCGTACCCCCCTTTGGAGGAGCCCGATGAAGAAGACCATCTTGTTGCTCTCGTTGTTGGCGATTCCCGTGCTGGCCGAGCCGGCGCCCGCTCCGGCTCCGGCCCCCGCGCCGGGTGGAGGCGCGCCGCCTCCGGCCGGTGGCGCCGCGACCACCGCCACCGCCGAGGGCAAGGGTGTCAGGAAGGTGAAGCCCCCGCAGGCCGACAAGATCGAGGTGCCGGTGAAGGGGGCCCCGGCCCCGGCCCCCGCGCCGAAGACGAGGTGAGTGGAGGGAGGCGCTTCACGGCGGTTCGGCGCCCCTTGACTCCGCGCGAAGTCGCCGCGCCCTGCTGGGTCGAGGGGTACCGAAGTCTCCAGCGCGAACTTTCGCCGGGACCCTGACCCCGGCGTGACGTTCCTCGCGTAGCGTGTCGGCCTCGGGGTCATGCACCTGCGCCAGCGAGCCATCGTCGCCTTCGTCGTCCTCGCGGCGGTGAGCTGCGAAGGGCGTGGGTGCGGTGAGGAGCCGCTCGTCGTGCCCGCGCCCGAGGGGCACCGACCGGCGATGCCCGAGCCGAGCCGGTCGAGTCCACCCCCTCCAGCGGTCGTCGCCGACGCCGGAGACCGTCGGGATGCTGGCAGTGGCGCCGACGCAGGGCTCCCCACGCGCGTGACGGTGCACTTTCAGCTGAACCAGGCCGGCCAGCGGCTTCCGGGACTCAAGCTCGCCCTCGAAGGCCCGGGCCATCAGACGGAGGGTCGCCTGACCGACGTGATGGGGGTCGCCACGCTCGAGCTCGTCCCGGGCACGTGGCGCATCACCGAGCCCTCCGGCGTGGAGCCGCGCCACCCGCGGGTCTCGCAGCCCGACGAGTGGATTCAGGTCGAGCTTCCGCCGCAGCGACCGGCGCCGGTGCTCGAGGGGATGGTGGTGGACGAGCGTGGCGTGCCCGTGTCCGGGGCGAAGGTGGCGTATCGCTCGTTGAAGCCCTGGCAGCGGCTCGAGCTGGACGAGCGACGCCGCGAGGTCACGACCGGTGCCGACGGCCGGTTCTCGGTCACTCTCCCGACGCACGGGTGGTGTCAGCGCGGGGACGGCGGCGTTCTCGGCGGCGAGGAGGTGGGCGAGTGCCACATCGGCGCGCTGTCGGCCGAAGTGGACCGGCGGCGATCGGTGGCTCGGGTGACGCACGATGATGCGCGCGAGGTGCGACTCGTGGTGACCCAGTTGATGCCGATCACCGTCCGCATCGTGGGCCCGCCCGGGGAACTCGGCAGCATCTCCGCCGACGTCGGCGACCAGCAGGCGATCGCGCCGACCCTCCAATTCCCTTCGCGACGGACGTACGGCTTCAGGCTGCCGCGCGGACACGTGCTGGTGCGCGCGTGCGTGCACGGCGCGCCCCTGAAGGTCGGCCGCCTCGAGCTGGACCTGGCTGCGGAGCCGCGGGGCAGCGAGCACGAGCTTCGGGTCCACGACGTTCAACCGGTGCGCGGGGTAGTGCTTGGGCCCGACGGCGGCACGCTCGCCGGGGTCGAGGTCGGTCTCGCGACGTTCTTCGACCTGCTCGACAAGCGTCTGGTGGCCCCGATCTCCCGGGGAGCGGTGAGGACGACGGTCACCGGCGCGGACGGCCAGTTCCGCTTCGAGCTCCCGGCGTCCGAAGGCGAGGGGCCCCATCGCGTCGAGCTGTTCGGCGCGTGGAAGCTCGACCACCTGGTCTTCGTTCACCTGGACGATCCACCGCTCACGCTGACCGCCCAGCCTCGCTCCTCGCCGTGACGCCCAGGCGCCGTTCCCCACTCGCGGGCATCGCCGCTCTCTCGTCTTCCAAAGCGGAAGGTTCGCGTGCGGGTGCTCGACCCGGCGAAGAACGCGCTCGGAGCTCGTCTGGGCTGACGCCGACGGTCGCTTCGTTTTCGCGTGGCGGCCGGGTCGCCTCGGGAAGCTCGAAAAGCTCGAGGCGACGGGCGGCTGGCGGCTCCCTCACCGCGTGTTCGCCTCTCCCCGGAAGACGAGGAACTGACCGTGGTGGCCGAGCCGGGGGACCGACCCGCCCGGACACGCGACGCCGCCCTCGTTTCTTCCCTATGCTCCCGCCCGTGCCGTTCCGGATCTCTCTCCTCGCGCTGCTCTTCGCCACCGCCGCCAGCGCGGAGACCGCCCGCTTCGCCCTGGTGGTGGGCTCGAACGCCGGCTCGGCCGACCTGCCGCCCTTGCGCTACGCCGAGGCCGACGCCGGCAAGGTCGCGCGGGTGCTGGTCGAGCTGGGCGACGTTCCGCCCGACAACCTCGTCCTGCTCCAGGGCCGGAAGGTCGGCGAGGTGGAGGACGCCATTCACGAGCTCAGGGCCCGCGTCGCCAGGGCCAAGGCCAACCCCGAGGCGCGCACGGTGGTGCTGTTCTACTTCTCCGGCCACAGCGACGGCGAAGGCATCGAGCTCGGCCGCGAGGCGCTCTCCTACTCGCGCTTGAAGACGCTCCTCGGAGGCACCGCCGCCGACGTGCGCGTCACCATCGTCGACGCCTGCCGCAGCGGCCGCGGCACCAAGGAGAAGGGCGCCCGGCCCGCCGACCCCTTCACCATTCGCATCGCCGACACGCTCAACACCTCGGGCGAGGCGTTCATCTCCTCCAGCGCCGACGACGAGGCCGCGCTCGAGTCCGGCGAGGTGCTGGGCAGCATCTTCACCCACAACCTCGTCTCGGGTCTGCGCGGCGCCGCCGACGCCTCGGGCGACAAGCTCATCACCCTGGGCGAGGCCTACCGCTACGCCTACGACCAGACCGTGGCCCGCACCGCGCTCCTCACCGCCGGCGCGCAGCACCCGTCCTACGACTACCGCCTCGCCGGCCAGGGCGAGCTGGTGCTCACCTCGCTGCAGAAGCCCTCCGCGCTGCTGGTGCTGCCCGAGGGCGCCGAGCGCAGCGTCATCACCGACGTCTTGCGCGATCAGGTGGTGGTCGAGGTCGGCGCGTCGGCGGCGCGCGAGGCGGCGCTCCCGCCCGGCCAGTACGGCGTTCGGCTCTTCAGGGGCGGCCAGAGCTTCGGGGGCCGCTTCGTCCTCTCCGACGGCGCCCGGAAGTCCCTCTCCTGGGACGAGCTCGCCCCCATCGCCTCCTCCACCCAGGTGGCGCGCAAGGGCGCCGAGGTCATTCGCGCCGCGCCCGAGCCCGACTGGCACGAGCGCCAGGTGCTCGCCGCGTCGGTGGGCGTCGCGCCCTCCGTCTCTCAAATCGGCCTGCTGGGCCTTCTGCGCGCCGCCTTCGAGCCCCGCGCGGGGAGCGGGCTCTCGGTCGCGCTGGTGGGCGCGCGGGCGCAGGCGCCCAGCGTCTCGGAGACGGCGCTCGAGGCGCGCGGCGGCTGGCGCTGGGTGTGGAGCGTGGGCCCCTTCTTCTTCGCCCTCGGCGCCGAGGCCGGCCCCGGGCTCATCTGGCAGACCGACCCCACCGGCACCGGCTCGGCCTTCGCGGCCGTGCTCGCGCCCCGGGCGTCGGCGCGGCTGTCCTTCGGCGGCCCCTTCGCGCTGCAGCTCGACGGGGAGACCGCGCTCGCCTTCACCGTCGTCGAAGGCCGGCTCACCGCGCTCTTCCGCCCCTCCGCCACGCTCGGGCTCGCGGTGCGCTTCTAATCCGCCCGGCCTTTTGCATAGAGTCCGGTCATGCCCATTCGGACCACCGGCACGCCCACGCTCCCCACCATCGTCACCGACCCCCTCGGCCCACCGAAGGCGGGCGGCACGGTCACCCCGCAGCCCAGCCTCAAGTTCGCGACCCCGAAGCCGAACATCGAGCTGGGGCCTCACCCGGGGCGGGGGCCGACGGCCGCCGACTTCATCATTCACAAGGGCTTCGACGGGCTGACGCCGGAGGCCGCGGTGAAGAAGCTGGTGAAGAACTGCACCACCAAGGTCGCGGCCGAGAACGTGAACCTGGTGCAGACCACCGCGAAGCGCACCCACCGCGACTTCAACGTGGCGATGAACAACGTCTTCACGCCCAACACGCCCAACAACCGGTTCGTGAAGTCGCTCGCCCCGGCGCAGGTGTCCTTGGTGGGCGCGATGAACGGCGTCTTCTACAAGGCCGTGCAGCCCGGCGGCGCGACGACCTGGTACCAGCGCGACTGGTCGGGGAACTTCTCGCCGATGGCCAAGCCGCCGCCGAACGTGGTGATGGAGGCCGCGGTGCGCACCGACCCGCCGGGCCTGGTGATGACGTACCCGAAGTGGAAGAACCCCGCGCTCTCCGGCCCGCTCACCACCATCACCGAGCTGGGCTGAGCGCCCGCTTCAGGGCTTGTGCCAGACGAGGCCGCCTTGGCCCACCAGGAAGAGGCCGAGGTCGGGGTCGTTGAAGCCGTCGGCGAGGTCCTGGTTGGTGAGCCGCTCGCCCCAGGGCTGCCAGCCGGTGGTGCGGCGGAAGAGCTGCCCCATGGGCGCGAAGGCCCACACCGCGCCGCCGGACCAGGTGAGGCCCAGCACCGACTCGCCGCCGCTCAGGCCGAGGAACTCCTGCTGGAAGCCGCCGGCGGTGCGCCGGTAGACGAAGCCGTCCTGGTCGCCGACGAAGAGCTCGCCCGACGGAGTGAAGGTGAGCGCGGTGATGGCGCTGGTGCAGCCGGGCAGCGCCGCGGTGGTGAAGGTGGCGCCCTTCTTCGAGAGCACCTGGCAGTCCGTGCCGCCGGCGGCGATCTCGGTGGCCGCGCCGCGCGCGTCGGTCAGCACCGCCACCGCGAAGAGCGCCCCGGAGAGCGCGGCCTGCGGCAGGCGGGTCCAGGCACCGGTGGAGCCCACCTTCTCGAGCCACGTGCCGGCGCCGCCCACCGCCACCAGCCGGCTCGAGTCGTGCGCGAGGGCCCAGAGCGGCTCGGTGGTGAGCCCCGGTGAGTCGTCGTTCCAGGTGCCGAAGCGCCGCGCCAGGACGAGGCCCGAGGCGCCGACGGCGTAGAGCTCTCCGGCCCAGGGCGCGGTGACGTCGTTGAGCCTCGCGGTGGTGGCGACGCCGGAGAGGTCGGGCACCCAGGCCTCGTTCTCCCTTCGGTAGCGCGCGCCGAGCTCGCCCACCGCGAACAGCCGTCCCTGGCCGGTGCCGGTGATGCCGGTGAGCCTGGTGGTGATGGGCCCCTGGCCGCCGCGGGGAAGCCACGTCGTGGGCCGGTTGGAGCTCGCCCCGAGCAGGAGGCCGTCCATCGTCCCCACGAGGAGGTGAGTGGAGTCGAAGGCGTGCACCGCGCCGACGGCCCCCGCGCCCGGGGTGAAGGCCTGGAAGCGCCCCGAGGACTGGAGCATGGCCACCGTCCCGTCCACTCCGCCGATGACGACGATGGGCGGCGTGGCGCCCGACGACATCAGCCCGTGGATGGTGGTGAAGGGGGTGGTGACGCCAGCGATGGACTGGTCGAGCCAGACCGCGCCTCTCTCCAGAATCTTTCCGCCCGCGCCGACGACGTAGACCTTGCCCGTGTTCTCGTCGCCCCAGGCCGCGAGGAGGTCCGCCGTCACGCCGGGCGGGTTGTCGGCGTGGCAGCTGATGACGCCGGTGTCGAGCCCGTCGCAGCGGGTCACCTTCCCCGCGGGTCCCACCAGCCACGCCTTGCCCAGGCTGTAGAGGAAGCCGATGCCGGAGTAGGGCCCGGCGATGCCGGTGTCGACGCTCGACCAGACGCCGCTCTTGCGGATGAAGAGCTTCGACGAGTCCCCGGCGGCGTAGACGGTGAGGTTCGAGTCGCAGACCGCGGCGCGCAAGGCGCTGGTGGTGCCGGTGGCCTCGATGGACCAGCTCTGGTCGACGCCGTTGCGCTTCCAGGCGCGGCCGCTCTGTCCCACCGCGTAGAGCCTGGAGCCGAGGCCGCAGCTGGCGATGGCCAGGGGCACGCCGCCGGTGGGCGCGCGCAGCTCGTAGAGCCAGCTCCCCAGGTCGTCGTGCACGATGTTGCCGTAGGAGTCGAGGAGCCAGTAGCTGCCGGTGAGCTCGCCTTGAATGGAGATGAGCGGCGCGCGGAACGGCAGCGGGCTCTCCCAGATGACGTCGGTGCCGGCGATGGCGCCGCCCGCGCAGGCCGGCGCGTCGGGATCGTCCTGGGCGGCCTGGAGCGACGGGCACACCTCACCGGCGCCCTGCACGCAGCGGGTCAGCCCGTTCACCGTGCAGAGCATCGAGGCGGGCGCGCAGGTGGTGAGGCAGCGGTCGGCGCAGTTGGCGATGCCGGCGTCGTCGCCCTCGCATACCGTGCCGGTGGGGCAGGTGGCGACGAGGGACTTCCACGCCGGGCACACCCCGCCCTGCTGGCAGGCCTCGACCCCGTTCATCGCGGTGCAGCGCAGGGCGCCCAGGGTGCACGGGTCGGGGCAGGTGATGGCCTCGGAGCACAGGTGCGCCTGGCAGGTGAGGCCGGCCTGGCACGCGTCCTGGGGGCAGCAGGCCTGGTCCTTCGCGCCGCAGGCCTCGCAGACCGCGCTGGGGCTGCAGCGGGCGCCGTCGTCGCAGAGCTGCTCGGCGCAGCAGGGCTGGCCGGGCGCGCCGCAGAGCTTGGACTTGAGGCCGGTGGTGCAGCCGGCGGCGAGGAGGAGAGCGAAGGGAATCGCGGCGAGGCGCGGCATGCGCTGGACGTTACGCCAAACCGCCCGCGGAGTTCGGCACCCTTCGACTCCGCTCGGGCCGAGCGGAGGACTACTTCGCGGCCTTGGTGAAGGTCAGCAGCACCGCCCGCGCTCCGGAGACCTTCGGATCGCTCGGGCTGGCGCGCAGGGCGGCGTCGACGTCGCTGGCCTGCACCGGCTTCTCCGAGAAGATGGCGACCAGGCGCTCCTCGCCCAAGGTGTCGTCGAGCTCCACCGCGCCGGGCAGCTCGAGCCGGTTGCCGCCGGGCAGGCCGCTCACCGGGGCCGAGGTCTGGCCGTTGAAGGGGTAGTAGACGGTGAAGGCGCCGGCGCCGTCGCGCGAGGCGATCATCACGTACTGGTCCTTGCCCGGGTTGACGACGAAGCGCAGCTTGTCGCCGGGCTTCATGGTCGAGCCCTTCCTCACCTCGAAGCGCTGCGAGCCACCGCGCAGGGCCACCACGGCGAGCCCGGGGGGCTCCATGCCCTTCACGCCGATGTAGACCTCGTCCTCGGTCTCGGTGCCTCCGCCGGTCACCGAGAAGACCGCCACCAGGGCGGCGGCCGACGCGAGGCCCAGGGCGGGGACGAGCCACCGCGCGCCGGCGAAGGCGAAGAGGGGGCGCTTCTCGAGCTTCGCCTCGACCTTGGGCAGCGAGCGGGCGAAGACGAACTGCTCGAAGTGCTGCGCGTCCTTCTGGAGCTCGGCGAAGCGCCCCTGGCACGAGGCGCAGCCGCCCAGGTGCTGCTGGGCGTCGGCGGCCTTGGCGGCGTCGAGGCCCTCGAGCTGCAAGAGGTCGAGGGTTTCCTGCGAGAGGTGACCGTGGGGGGCGCTCATTCGGCACCTCCTTCCCGGGCGAGGAATTTCTTGGAGCGATCGGCGAAGTCCTGCAGCCAGTTGATGACGGTGCGGCGGGAGATGCCCAGGGTGTCGGCGACCTGCGTCTGCTCGAGGCCGTCGACGTAGTAGAGGAGCACCGCGGCGCGGATCTTCTCCGGCGCGCGGGAGACGAGCTTCATCGCGGTGTCCCGGTCGAGCAGGGCGCCTTCCGGGTGCGCGGAGGGCGTCTCGGGGATGGTGTCGGTCGGCTCCGCCTGGCGGCTACGGTCGCGAATCTGGTTCAGGCAGAAGTTGGTGGAGATGCGGTAAATCCACGCGAGCGCCTGGGCGTCATCGGGAGCCGACTCGATGTGACGCATGACACGCACGAAGACCTCCTGGGTCGCATCCTCCGCGAGGGCGTCGTCTTTCAAGAGGCGACGGCAGCGCGAATAGATGACCGGACCGTATTTCCGGTAGAGGGCGGAGACCCTCTCGTTGCTGGTGACCCCAGGCGCCAAAGGCGTGTGCAACCTTTCTCGTGATCGTGAAAGCGGTCGGGAAACGCAGGGCTGACTCTCCCCCAGAGACGGGGGGGTGTCGACTTGATCAGCGAGGAAGTGTGAACCGAATGGGGACCTCGAAGCAGCGCCCTCGGGCACCGGCGGGGAAGGGCGCCGCCGAAGGGAGGACGCAATTGCGCGTCGCGTCATCGAGCACCGGTTGGCCGGAGCCCTGGCGGATCTGAACGGAGGACGGGGCGCCGGAAGCATCGACGCAGAAGGAGACGCCGACGAAACCCTCCAGGCGGAAGCGGCGGGCGGCGGCGGGGGCGCAGCCGCGGGCGGCGTCGGCGAGGCGGCCGTGGACCGAGGCGAGGGTGGCGTCGTCGGCGCCGCTTGCGGTCGAGGCGGTGGTCGCCTGGCCGATCGCCGAGCCGGTGACGGCGGCGCCGGATGTCGTCACCGAGCC
>JBBIOE010000237.1:0-11471 GCA_037443525.1 Archangiaceae bacterium
CTCCGCGGGCGTGCGCTCGGGCGTCGGGCTCGCGACCAGGGCAGCCGGTGTGAAGGCTGGGCTCGGCTCCGAGGGCGTGCGCTGGGGCACCGGCGCGTGCGCGGTCGACGCCTGCGGGGCGAAGGCGGGCAGTGGCTCCGGAGGCGTGTGCTCTGGCAGCGCCGGCGCGACTGGGGCCTGAGGGCCGAACGCGGGCTGCGGCTGTGGCGGGGTGTGCTCGGGCTTCGGCCCCGCTTCGTCGCTCGAGGCGGCCGCGGCCGGTGGCGCCTCGTCCCGCATCGGCGTGCCCATGACGATCGGCGCCGACTTCCCCTGGCCGACGGCGGGATCGGTCGGCTGCGCGAGCTCGTCGAGGCGCGAGGCGATCGGCGTGGGCTCCGGTGGTTCGGCCTTCTGGGCGTCTCGGACCAGCGTGCCCATGACCGGCGGTGCCTCTCGGTTCGCGTGGGGATCGGTCACCCCCTCGGCCACTTCGGCCAACTCGGCCGCCAGCGCCGGCACGCGGGCGTTGGCGGGGTCGGTGCCCTCGCGCTCGGAGCTGGGGCCGGTCAGCTTGCCCGACTGGGTGACCTCGGGCCCGACGAAGGCCACCTGCGTCGACTCGGTCGGGCCGGTGGCCTCGGGCGCCGGGGCCTGGGCGACGAGCTCGGTGAGGCCGGTCACCTGGGCGTAGAGCACGAGCAGCTCTCCCCGCGCGGACGCCGCCTCGAAGGCGACCGCCCCCCGGCGCGCGGCCGCGCCCATGTCGACGCGGCGCTGCGGGCTCCCCGCCAGCGCCACCAACGCGTCGGCGAGCCCGCGCGGATCACCCGGCTCGTAGAAGAGCCCCGCGCCTTCGGGCACCAGCTCGCGGGCCACCGGCAGGTTGGCGGCCACCACCGGGCGCCCCGCGGCGAGGTACTCGGCGAGCCGCGCGAGCGGCGTGCCCACGGCGCGGTTCCGCTCGCAGTCCTTCAGCGTGAGCGCGCCGAGGTCGGCGGTGGCGAGAATCTTGTGCACGTCGTCGTGCGCCACCGACTCCTGGAACTCGACCTTTCCGGTGAGCTTCAGGGTGCGCACGCGCTCCAGGAGCGGCGCCATCAGCTCCGGGAGCCGGGGGCCCACGATGGCCAGCCGCACGTCGCAGGTCTGCAGCGCGAGGTGCATCGCCTCGAGCAGCGTCGTCAGCTCGTGCCAGTCCTGCAGGCCGCCGAGGTGGACGATCTTCATCGGCGTCGCGTCGGGCTGACCCATCACGTCCGGCGCGTAGGGCGCGCGATCCACCGGCGCGCGGATCACGTGCACCTGGGCCGGCTCGACGCCCAGCGAGCACACCCACTGCTTGGTGAGCTGGCTGCCGACGATCACCGCCTCGGCGTTCATCAGGCAGTACAGCTCCTGGCGGCGGGCCCGGGCGAGGAAGCGACGGTCCTCCGCGATGCCTGGGACGCGCCCCGGCAGATCGAACGAGGGGAAGCTGGTGGCGTCGTAGACGACCTTGTAGCCCAGGGACTCCTTCGCCTCGCAGACCGGGTAGCCCCCGAAGGGATCGAAGGTGTGGACGACCAGGTACTCCTCGCTCTCCAGCTGCCGCTTCACCGCGCGATCGAAGGCCTGCACCTGCGTCGGCAGGTCGGCCGTGCCGATGGGCACGCGCAACAGCCTCGCCCCGAGGTACTTCTCGATGTGGGGGTGATCGGGTGTCTTGTTGGAGAGCACCACCACCTGGAACTGCTCGGAGAGGCCCACGAGGTACTGGGTCAGCCGGCGTGAGAGCGCGAACGGTCCCGGGACGACGTCGAAACAGCAGAACAACAGGCGCGGCTGCTCGCTCACGGCCGGCGCATCATCGCACGTTGACCCCGGCCGCTTGGAGTGAGAAGTGCGAGGGGTGGCGAAGAAGTCCTTGAGCTTGCGTGAGCTGCACCGGCTGGCCCGCGAGAAGCTGGGCGAGCGGGCAGGGGCGCTGAAGACGCGCGAGGAGCTGGTGCTGGCGCTGGAGGCCCTGGGCCCCCTGCCCGCACCGCGCATGTCCGCGCCGAGGGCCCCCCGCCTGTCCGCGCCCCGCTCGCCGCGCGCCTCGGCGACGAGGCCCAAGCCACAGCCCGACCCCAAGCCGGCGTTGGCCGCCGAACCACCGCCGCCCCCCAAGCCCCACTTCGAGCCCAAGAGGGCCCTCGCCGCCGACCCGGCGCCGCTGGTATTGCGCGACTTCTTCCTCGAGCCGCCGGGGAAGTGACGGCGGGCGAAACCGTGGTTGGATTCGCGCGCATGGAGGCGACGTGGCGCCGAAGCTGAACAAGCGCAGGGCGCTCGCCGCCTACGAGCAGGCTCGTCTCTTCGCCCAGAAGGGCGAGTGGGCCCGCGTGGAGGCCTCGGCCCGCGAGGTCGCGTACGCCTCGCAGCTCGAGGCGCCGGAGCCGTTCGCGCTGCTCGCCGAGGCCCTGGCGCGGCTCGGCCGGCGGCCCGAGGCCATCGCCGTGCTCGAGGACGGGCTCGAGGCGCACCGGAAGCACCCGGAGCTCGAGGCGCGGCTCGGCGCGGCGCTGCTGCAGGAGGGCCACCTGGAGCGCGCGGTGGAGCTGCTCGAGAGCGCCCGGAACCGGTTGAAGCGCGACGCGACCGTGCTCACGCACTACGCCACGGCGCTGTTGCGCGTCGGCCGCACCGAGGACGCCGAGCGCCAGCTCGCCGCGGCGCTGCTCATCGGCGGCGGGCTGGAGACCAAGCTCGCCCTGTCGCTGGTGAAGGGCCGGCGCGGGCAGTTCGAGGAGGCCGAGGCGCTCGCCCGGCAGGTCGAGGAGCAGGCGCCGGACGAGTCGGTGCGCTCCGTGGCTCGCGCCGCCCGAGCCGACTGCCGACTGATGCTCGGCGACGCTCGCGCGGCCCTCGAGCTGTGGCGCTCGATCAAGGACGGGGGCACGCTCGAGCCCGATCAGCTCGGGCACATGGCGTGGGCCGCCGAGCAGGCCGGGGAGTCGGCGCTGGCCGACGAGCTGATCGCCGAGCGACGCGCCGAGCCCTCCGGCCCCGACGCCGAGGACCTGCTCCTGTTCGCGCGCATCGCCATGCTCCGCTCCCGGCCCGACGAGGCGCTCGGGCACCTCGACGCCGCCGAGCGCGCCCGAGGCGAGCGCTTCCCCGGCTGGCGCTTCGAGTGCCTCGCCGCGAGGGGCCGCGCGCTGCGCATGCTCGGGCGCCGCGACGACGCGGGCCGGGTGCTCGAGGAAGCCCTGGCGCTGCCCGAGTCGGCGGTGCCGCGCATCGGCGCCACGGTGCACGTCGATCTCGGGCACCTCGCCGCCGAGGCGGGAGACTTCGAGGGCGCGCTCGCCGCCTTCGATCGCGCGCTGGTGCTGGCGCCCGGCGATCCCGAGGCCCTGCGGGCGCGCGAGCTGTCGCGCAAGCGCGTGGCGTGGCGCGAGGAGCTGAAGGCCTCGGCGGGCGCGCAGGTGCAGGCGGCGCGCGCGGAGGCCGAGGCTCAGCGGCGCCGCTTCCTCTCCCGCGAGGGCGAGCTCGAGGCCCTCCGGCGCGAGCTGGCCGAGCTCAAGGCCCAGCACGCCTCGACGGCGGAGTCGGCGCGCCGCGCGCAGGAGGAGGCCAAAGCCGCCGAGCAGAAGGCCCGTGCCGAGCAGCAGCAGCGCCTGCGCGAGGAGCTCGAGGCCCGCGAGCGTGACACCGACGAGAAGGCCCGCGCGGTGCTGGAGGGCTCGTTCGGCGCGGCGCGAGAGAAGTGCCCCGACGCGGTGTGGCAGATGCTGCTCGTCGCCGAGCGCACCTTCCAGAAGGCGCTGTACACCGAGCTGCCGGCGGCGGCGGTGGCGGTGCTGTTCTCCGGCGCGCTCGAGCGCAGCCTCTTGGCGCTCATCGTCTCGCCCTTCGACGCCTGGCTGGAAGGGAAGGGCCGCCGGGCCGCGTTCCTGAAGGGCGCGGTGCGCGAGCGGAAGGGGAAGCGCGTCGAGTACTTCGACAACGTCATCGAGAGCTTCGATCACGAGCTGAGGGCCAGGGCGCCGGGCCTGGGCGAGATCGGCCGGGTGCTGGAGCGTCGCGGCGAGGCCTACCTCGAGCCCTTCGCGGCCTTCCTCGCCGAGACCTTCGCCGTGCCCGATGCCTTCTTCGGCGAGCTCGCCGCCCTGGTCGCCTTCTGCAAGGAGCGCCTGCGCGATCCCGTCGCCCATGGCCGCGCCATCGAGCTCGGCTACGCGGAGCTGACCCAGTTCCGCACCCGGCTCTTGCTGGAGTTCGAGGGGCGGCCGTCCGGGGCGCTGCCGCAGCTGTTGGCGGCGAAGCGCTGACCGCCGGTCGCGCCGAGCCCGCCCTGCCTGCTACAACCACCGCTCATGCTCGCGCTCGCCCTGGCCCTTGCCGTCGCGGCGAAACCTTCGGCGCCTCCGCTCCCACCGCTGCCCGACATCGAGCCGCCGCTCGGCCGCTTCGACGCGGTCGCGGGGCCGGTGCCCGAGGGCGGCGTCCCCGACAAGACGCTGGTGGCCACCTTCGAGGGCTGTCCGCCGCGGGCGATCTCGCTCTTGCGCGCGCTCTCCGGCACCGCCCGCGCCGTGGAGCAGCTGCAGCTGTGGCTCGACGCCACGCCCGGCCTCGAGAGGCGGCTCTTCCAGAGCCGGGAACAGCTCGGCGAGGTCATCAAGCAGCTCGCCGACGCGCGCCTGTCGCTGAAGCGCTCGTGCACGGCGCCGCCCTTGGCCGATGGCTTCAAGCTCGAGCTCGCGTCCGCCACGCCCAGGCTCTGCCCCGCGCCCCAAGGCGCCACCACCGGCGACTTCTGGTTCTTCACCAAGGAACAGCCCGCGGCCGTGGTGGACGTGCAGCCCGGCCACGCCAACGCCTGCGACCCCAAGCTCTCGGTGGTGCTCTTCGACGCGAAGGGCGGAGCGCGGGTGCGGGTGCACGTCGACGGGGCCTTTGCGCCCAGCATGACGGTCGTCGGAGACCGGAGTCAGTGCATCGAATTCTCGTGGGATACGCAGAAGCAGGTCTTCTCGCCCCGCGCGAAGTCCTGCAAACGGTGACGGTTTCGGGTATGGCGACGCGGCCATGGCGTCTGCCCCCATCGTCGAAGTCGATGCCTTCCGCCCTCAGCCGCGCATCGTCGAGCGCGCGGCCAAGGTGCTGGAGGACGGCGGCCTCCTCGCCTACCCGACCGACACCTACTACGGCATCGGCTGCGACCTCTTCTCCAAGAAGGCGATCGACCGGCTCTACGGCCTGAAGAACCGCGACCGGAAGAAGCCGCTGGCGTTCCTGTGCCCCGATCTCTCCAACGTCTCCAAGTACGCGGTGGTCAGCAACTTCGCCTACCGCATCATGCGGCAGCTCACGCCCGGCCCGTTCACCTTCGTCCTCGAGGCGACGCGGCTGGTGCCGGAGATGATGCAGAGTAAGCAGCGCCAGGTCGGCATTCGCGTGCCGCAGGCGCCGCTGATGCTCGCGATCTCCGCCAAGCTCGGCCGGCCCATCGTGACCACCTCCGCCACCGACTCCGAAGGCGGCGTGCTCACCGACGCCAAGGACATCAAGGAGCACCTGGGCGTGAGGCTCGACCTCATCCTCGACGGGGGCGTGCAGCCCAACGAGCCGTCGACGGTGGTGTCCTTGATCGGCGATCAGATCGAGGTGGTCCGGCAGGGGAAGGGCATCATCGTCGCGTAGGCGGCCGAGAACTTCTCGTCCCCTCGTGTCCGTCGCACAATCCCCCCGATGCAGTCCGAGCTGCTCGATCACTACGTCACCTACCTCCGCGCCGAGCGCAACGCCGCGGCGAAGACCGTCGACGCCTACGCCAACGACGTGAAGCGCTACCTCGAGGAGCTGGCCCGGCGCCGGCTCGAGGTCGACCTCGTCCGGCGGGAGGACGTGCTCGAGCACCTCGCCTCGCTCGCCCGCGACGGCCTGTCTCCCAGGAGCCGCGGCCGGCACCTCGCCGCCCTGCGCGGCTTCCACGCCTTCCTCCTCGACGAGAAGCTCGTCCACCAGAACCCGACCGAGGATCTCGACACCCCCAAGATCTCGAGGAAGCTGCCGGTCTACCTCTCGGTCGCCGAGGTGGAGGCGCTCCTCGGCGCGCCCAAGCTCGAGACCGTCACCGGCCTGCGGGACAAGGCGATGATCGAGGTGCTCTACGCCACGGGCCTGCGCGTCTCGGAGCTCGTCGGCCTCTCGCTCAACGATCTCAACCTCCAGGACGGCTACCTCCTCACCATGGGCAAGGGCCGGAAGGAGCGCGTGGTGCCCTTGGGCAAGCACGCCATCGAGGCCGTGAAGCGCTACCTCGAGGGCCCCCGCGCGGTGATCCTGAAGGGCAGGGAGAGCCGCGCCCTCTTCGTCACGCCCCGCGGCAAGGGGTTCACCCGCATGGGCTTCTGGAAGCTCTTGCGCCGCTACGCCCGCGCCATCCACTTGGACAAGCCGCTCTCGCCGCACAAGCTGAGGCACTCCTTCGCCACCCACCTGGTGGAGCGCGGCGCCGACCTGCGGGCGGTGCAGGCCATGCTCGGCCACGCCGATCTCTCGACGACCCAGATCTACACGCACGTCAACGCGGCCAGGCTGCGGAGCGTCTACGACTCCCACCACCCGCGCGGGAAGCTCGAGAAGAGGACCTCCTGATGGTGCGCTTCCTCCTGATCATCTCCGCCGGCGCGGCCGGCACCGGCGTCCGCTACCTGGTCGGCCTTGGCGCCACCCGGCTCTTCGGCCCGGCGTTCCCCGTGGGCACGCTCACCGTGAACCTTCTGGGCTGCTTCCTCATGGGCCTGGTGATGGCGCTGGCGGCGTCGGCCAACGGGCTCCCCGACACCACCCGGCTGGTGCTCGCCACCGGCTTCATGGGCGGGCTCACCACGTACTCGGCGTTCAACTTCGAGACGACCCGCTTCTTCACCGAGAAGGACGTGGTGGGCGGAGCGGCCTACTTCCTCACCACCACGCTCGGCTGCCTGGCCCTGGGGCTCCTCGGCGCGCTCGCCGGACGGCGCCTCGCCGGTTAGAAGCGACGCCATGCGCATTCTGTCGGGCGTTCAGTCTTCGGGCCGGCTCCACCTGGGCAACTACTACGGCGCCATCCGCGAGTTCGTGCGGATGCAGGACGAGGGCGAGGCGCTGTACTTCATCGCCAACCTCCACGCGCTCAACACCGTGCGCGACCCCCTGCAGGCACAAAAGCTCACCCTGGAGACGGCCGTCGCCTTCCTCGCGCTCGGCCTCGACCCCCAGAAGGCCACGCTCTTCCGCCAGAGCGACATTCACGAGGTGACCGAGCTGTTCTGGATTCTCGGCACCGTGGTGCCCGTCTCGAACCTCGAGCGCGCCACCAGCTACCGCGACAAGATCGAGAACAAGCAGATCGCCAGCCCCGAGTTCGGCCTCTTCGCCTACCCGGTGCTGATGGCGGCCGACATCCTGCTCTACGACTCCGACGTGGTGCCGGTGGGGCGCGATCAGCGCCAGCACCTCGAGTTCGCGCGCGACTGGGCCACCAAGTTCAACGTCCAGTACGTCAAGGGCTACGACCCGCAGGACGCGGCCGGCGAGAAGTCGAAGAAGCCCGGGCTCTTCAAGCTGCCCCTGGCGCGCACCCGCGACGAGACCGCGGTGGTGCCCGGCCGCGACGGCCAGAAGATGTCCAAGAGCTACGGCAACACCATCGATCTGTTCGGCACCGACGCCGAGGTGAAGAAGCAGATCATGTCGATCAAGACCGACTCCACGGCGGTCGATGCGCCCAAGCCGCTGGAGAACCAGCCGTTGCGCGACCTGCTCAAGCTGGTGCTCTCCGAGGCCGACTTCGCCGCCGCCGACGCGTCGTGGAAGGCCGGCGGGAAGGGCTACGGCGACTTCAAGAAGCTGGTGCTCGAGGGCTTCCACGCGCAGTTCGACGCGCCCCGGAAGCGCTACCAGGAGCTCATGGCCGACCCTGCCGAGGTCGAGCGCATCCTCGCGGCCGGGGCCGAGAAGGCCAGGGGGTATGCCGCGCCCGTCATCGCCAGGGTGCGCGCCGCCGTCGGCCTGTGATACGAGTCTGAGGCCGATTTACCGGCCTCGGAGAGCGTTCGACCTGTGAAAGAAGTGAAGGACGTGAGTCCTGCACCGCAAGACGGTTTGGACCAGGTCGTCGCGCCTCACGACGCGTTCCGCATCGCGCTGCCCAACTTCGAGGGGCCGCTCGATCTGCTCCTGCACCTGATCCGCGAGCACAAGCTCGAGGTGCTCGACATCCCCATCGCGCTCATCACCGAGAAGTACCTCGCGCACCTCGAGATGATGCGCGCCATCGATCTCGACATCGCCGGCGAGTTCCTGGTGATGGCGTCGACGCTGTTGCACCTCAAGTCCCGCATGCTCCTGCCGCGCGAGGAGCAGCCGGTGGGGCAGACCACCGAGGCCGGCGTCGAGCCCGGCGACCCGCGCGCGGAGCTCGTCAGGCGCCTGCTCGAGTACCAGAAGTACAAGCTCGCCGGAGAGCAGCTCGGCTCCTACGACATCCTCGAGCGCACCGTCTTCACCCGCCGCGTGCCGGTGCAGGAGGTCCCCATGGACCCCGAGGAGATCGGCTTCCGCGAGGTCTCCATCTACAAGCTCATCGAGGCGCTCGACCGGGTGCTCAAGGCGCTCGAGCCCAAGAAGCAGCACGAGGTGATGCGCGAGTCGGTCAGCATGTCGCAGGCCATGATGCGCATCGGCAAGAAGGTGCTCGACGGCGGCGGTGAGCGCGTCGGCTTCTTCGCGCTCTTCGAGGGCCTGCGCACCAGGGGCCAGGTGGTGGTGACCTTCATCGCCATGCTCGAGATGTGCAAGCGGCGCTTCCTGCGCGTCTATCAGGACGACGACGGCGGCGAGATTCTCCTCTCCGCGGCCGGAGACGAGCTGAAGGCGTTGGTGGCCGAGGGCAGCCTCTCTCAGGCGGAGGACATCGATCGTGAGTACAGGTAAGTCCGAGGACGAGACCGAAGGGACCGGCGGCCCGTCGCCCTTCACCGAGGCCGAAGTCGAGGCCGTCACCACGCCGCCTCCCGGAGACCCCGAGCTCGACGAGGTCGATCCCGCAGAGATCGACTCCGTCGAGACCGAGACGCCCTTCGAGAAGATCGTCGCCCGCTCCAAGCGCCTGTCGCCCAAGCAGGTGAAGAACGTGGTGGAGAGCGTGCTCTTCGTCGCGCCCGAGCCGCTCAGCGTCGATCAGCTCTACGAGGCCACCGGCGTCGAGCGGGAGAAGCTCGAGAAGGCCCTGCACGAGCTGCAGGGCGCCCGGCGCGAGGGCCTGGCCGGCGTGGTGGTGCACGAGGTCGCCGGCGGCTGGCAGCTGCGCACCGCGCCAGAGTCCGCCGACTACGTGCGCCGCTTCCTGAAGGTCAAGCCGCAGCGCCTCACCCGCGCCGCCCTGGAGACCCTCGCCATCATCGCCTACCGGCAGCCGGTCACCCGGCCCGAGATCGAGGACATCCGCGGCGTCGACTCGGGCGCGGTCTTGAAGGCGCTGCTCGATCGGCGCCTGATCAAGATCGTCGGCAAGAAGGAAGAGGTGGGCCGGCCCATCCTCTACGGCACCACCCGCGAGTTCCTCGAGTTCTTCGCGCTCAAGGATCTCAACGCGCTGCCCACCCTGCGCGAGTTCCAGGAGCTCACCGAGGAGAGCCAGGCCATCGTCGAGCAGGAGGCGCCCAGGCCCACCGCCGAGGGCACCGTCGCCGCGCTGGCCGACCCCGCGTTCGCCGCCAGGCTCGAGGAGCAGGAGAAGGCCTCCGCCGGCGTCTTGGAGAGCCTCGACGCCGCCATCGAGCAGGCCGACGCCACCTCGAAGAGCGTGGCGAAGATCCTCGATCCGCCGAAGCCGCCCGAGCCCGCGCCCGCGGCCGAGCCCGGCGCGCCCGCCGACGCCCCACCGCCCGCGTCGACGCCGCAGGGGGCGTGAGATGGAACGGCTGCAGAAGTACCTCGCCCACGCCGGAGTCGCCTCGCGCCGCGCCGCCGAGCAGCTCATCCTCGACGGCCGGGTGAAGGTGAACGGCGCGGTGGTGAAGGAGCTCGGCTCGAAGGTCGACGCCGGCAAGGACGTCGTGCTCGTCGACGGCCGGCCCGTCGCCGTCGCCGCCGAGCGCCGCTGGTACCTCTTCCACAAGCCGCCCGGCGTGGTGACCACCCTCAAGGATCCTCAAGGCCGCGACACCGTCGGAAACTACGTCCAGGCGCTGGGCGTGCGCGTCTACCCGGTGGGCCGCCTCGACTACGACGCCGAAGGGGCGCTCCTCCTCACCGATGACGGCGAGCTCGCGAACCGCTTGATGCACCCCAGAAACCAGGTGCCGCGCGTCTACCTCGCCAAGGTGAAGGGCGAGCCCACCGACGGCTCGCTCGAGAAGCTCAAGGCCGGCGTGCGCCTCGAGGACGGCCCCGGCAAGGCGCTCGACGTCACCCGCTTCGACAAGGCCGAGAAGAACACCTGGCTGCGCATCGTGGTGACGGAGGGGCGCCCGCACTTCGTCAAGCGCCTGTGCGCCGCCATCGGCCACCCGTGCCAACGCCTCTTCCGGCCGGTGCACGCCGGCATCAGCGTCGAGGGCCTGAAGCCCGGCACCCTGCGCCCCCTCACCCCGGAGGAAGTGCAGCGGGTGCACGACATCGCCGACGGGAAGCCCTCCGCCGAGCCCACGCTGATGCTGCCGCCCCGTCGCCATGGACGCGGGCCCGGGCAGGGCGAGGGGGATGAAGACGAGGGCCTCGGCGGCGCCCCCCGTTCACCCTGAGAGGCTGACCGGACTTGACCCCCCGTCGCCGACAGCGCCGATCCGCGTCGCCGGCCATCGTCGGAACCCCTCCACGAACCACGCGGTACGCCTTCGGGGCCCCTCCTCGGGCGGCTCGCGTCGGTGCGCTTCGGCTCGGTCCGGCCGAGACCGGTCGGCCTCCGAGACGCGCCCCACCCGAACACCCCGTGGCGATTCGCTTCTGCCCTGCCGGAGTCGAGCTATAAGCGCCCTCATGCCCCGCCGATTCGTGCTCGCTCTTGGCGCCGGCCTCTGCCTGTGGGGCTGCAGCGGCGGCCGCGATCGGTGGATCGCCGAGCTGCAGAACAACCGCCCGGAACAGCGCGCCCTCGCGGTGAAGAAGCTGGCCGAGCACTTCAGCGACGACGATCTGGTCCTCTACACCCAGGCCGCCCGCGACCCCTCGCCCATCGTGCGCGCCGAGGCCATCGCGGCCCTGGCCCACAGCGCCGACCCCGGCGTGCTCGATCACCTGGGAGAGGCCCTCGCCGACCCCGACGACCAGGTCCAGGCGCGCGCCGCCGCCGCCCTCGCCGGCATCCGCACCGAGAAGGCCCGCTCGTACCTCTCGCTCCAGTTCGGCCGCCGCGGCCGCGTCACCCGCATGGCCATCGTGCAGGCCCTCAAGGGCGCCAACGTGCCCGGCGCCATGGCCTCGGTGGTCGCCGCCGAGAGCAACACCATCTGGGAGCGGAACCTCAAGGCCCT
>JBBIOE010000238.1:0-11197 GCA_037443525.1 Archangiaceae bacterium
GCCTGGTCCACGGCCTCGGCGTAGTCGCCGCCGCCGCTCGAGCTCGCGGCCTTCAGCGCGGCCTGGAACGATGCGAGCGTGGTGAAGTCGGTCACCTCGGTGACGTAGGCGTCGCCCTGATCGCGGTAGAGCACCAGCGCCCACCGCTGCGGCAGGTTCGCGAAGCGGGTCGACACATCGGCGGAGATGCTCTCCATCTCGCTCTGCAGCCAACGGAGCTCGTCGCTCATGCTGCTGGTGGTGTCGAGGACGATGGCGATGTCGACGCCCTCGACACCGCCGGCCGTGGTGGCGTCGAGTGTGAGGGTGAGCTCGCCGCGGGCGCTGGGCGCGGTGCCGCTCGCCACGTCGGCGCCGAGCGTCACGGTGACGCTCAGCGGCGCCTGCGTGTTCGCGCCGTACCAGGCGGGGAAGAAGAGCACGTCGCCTTCACCCGGACTCTCCGCGGAGAGCAGGAGCGTGGAGCCCTGGCGGACCTCGACCTTCGCGCCGGGCACGGGCTGACCTGCGTGGTCACGCACGTGGATCACGACGCGGTCACCCCGCGGTACCTCGAGCCCGCCCTGCGGGGTGTGGGCCTGGAGGTAGGCCATGAAGAAGTCGAAGTTGAGGTTGTCGTCCCAGGTTCCGGCGGTGAGGGTGCCGGCGCCCGGGCCGGTCGAGCCCGATGACGACGTCGCGCTGGAGCCATCGCCGGGCCCTGCCATGACCGGCTTGGATGCCCCCATTGAGCAGGACGACAACGTCCCCGTGAACCACAGCGACAGGAGTGCCACGCCGACGATCGACCGCTTGTGCATGTGTTGTCCCTCCGAAGCCCGCGGCTCGGATAGCACGCGGCGTACCGTCGGAGCCGTTCATCTAACGTGCGGGAAGTACGAGCGAACGTTCGTGTGATTCCGCTCGTCACCGCGGATTCGCGACACCGATGCCCGGATCGTTCCGCCGTGGCGCCGATCCTCCGCTCGAGCGCGCGCGACACTCTGGAACAGGGCGAGCTGTGGTGACCCGGGCGCCCGATCAGGCGCGCCTGCGGATGAACATGTGCGCCGCGCGCTCTCCGGCCGGGCCGGGCGCCGCCTCGTAGCCGAGGGCGTCGAGGTTCAACCCGGCGAACAGCGCCTCACCGCGCCCCAGGAGCACGGGTCGCACCGCGAGGTGGAGCTCGTCGAGGAGCCGGGCCTCGAGGTACTGCCGCACGGTGGCGACGCCGCCGCCGACGCGCACGTCCTTGCTTCCGGCCGCGGTGAAGGCCTGCTCGAGCGCCGCGTGGATGCCGCCGGTGACGAAGTGGAACGTCGTGCCGCCCTTCATCTCGAGCGGCTTGCGGGCGTGGTGCGTGAGCACGAAGACGGGCACGTGGTACGGCGGCTCCTCGCCCCACCAACCCTTCCAGCTCTCATCGGGCCAGGGCCCACGCACCGGGCCGAACATGTTCCGCCCCAGAATCCACGCGCCGATGTTCTCGAAGCTCTGCTCGGCCATTCGATTGTCGACGCCCGTCTCGCCCGAGTCCTTCTGGCCCAACACCTGCGAGTGGAAGACGCGCGTCGGGGAGAACCAAGCCATCAGCTCGGGCCCGCGCAGGCCCAGCGGGTTCTGGAGCGACTGCTCGGCGCCGGCGCTGAAGCCGTCGAGGGAGAGGGAGAAGGACGCGACGCGAAGCTTGGGCATGGCGGAGCTCGGGAGCGGCGAGAAGCCGGGCAGTGTAACGAGCCGTCGGGTGCCAGGCACCTCGTCCCCGGCTCGTCGTGGCGCGCGGCCTGCGAACGAGGCCCCCGCCATCGTTCCGTCGCTTCGCCGCCGTCAGCTCGTCGCCCTCGCGCTCTGACTTCCGAGCCGCAGCTCCGTCGGCTCGCCTGAGGTGCGTCTCTTCGGCGCCTCGTCGCGGAACGGGAGGGAGCCCTCCGGCGCTCGCTCGACCTGCGACCGTTGACCGCCAGACCGAGGTGGCGCGAGTCACGTCGGTCGAGGCGCCGCTCAGCGTGTCGTGGCCGAGCGTCTGGATCACGGGGAGACCGCGCCGGAGCCGCCGGCGGTGAGCTTCGAAGCCTCGGCGCCCGCCGTCTGACGCCGCCCGAGATCTCCGCCCCCCGCTGAGGTAGATCGCCCCCGGTTCTCACCCAGGGGGTTCGCCTTGATTCGCCGCCTCTCCGTCGTCGCCGCCGCCACGCTCCTCGCCGCCGGCTGCACGTGCAAGCCCACGCCGTCCACGCCGACCGATCAGGTCCACGCGCCCGGCGCCGAGCGGCCGGTGAAGCTGGCGCCGCTGCCCGCGCCTCCCAAGCTCGACGTCACGCCCGAGGCCTACGCCGGCGCCGGCAAGGATCTCGCCGTGGTCGCCGCCCGGCCCCAGGGCCCGATGCAGGGCGAGGTGCGGCCCACCGTCACCTTCTCCCGCCCGGTGAAGACCCTGGAGATGGTCGAGGACCAGCGCGCCGCCGATAAGGCCACGCCCTTCGCGAAGATCGATCCGCCCCTCGAGGGCGAGTGGCGCTGGCTCGGCTCGGCCTCGGCGGAGTTCGTACCCAAGGGCCTGGTGCCGTACTCCACCGAGTACACCGTCACCGTCTTCCAGGGCCTCAAGGCGCTCGACGGCGCGGAGCTCAAGGCGCCGTACTCCTTCCACTTCTCCACGCCGGCCCTCGCGCTGCAGGACGTCTCACCCGCGCGCGGCTCGCGATGGATGAAGCCCGACGACACCATCTCGCTGCTCTTCAACCAGCCGGTGAAGGACGCCGAGCTCGCCCAGGCCGTGCGCTTCGTCGTCGAGGGAGAGAAGGCTCCCTTCAAGGCGCAGGTGATGGCGCGCGTCTCGATTCAGGAGGAGAAGCGCAAGGCGGTCGAGGAGCGCAAGAAGGCCGGCAAGTCCTACGAGCCGCTCTCCGACGACGAGCGTGGCTTCAAGAACCAGCAGACCCGCTACACCCTCGCGCCCGAGAAGGCGTTCCCCAAGGGCCGGCAGGTGACGCTCCAGTTCGACACCTCACTCCACGGCGAGCAGGGCCCCTTGCCGATGCAGAGCTTCGAGGCGGTCTCCTTCCGCACCTATGGCCCGTTCACCATCGACGGCGCCGCGTTCTGCGGCCTGCAGCGCTCCTGCAGCTACGGCCCCTTGGTGCTCGTCACCAGCAACGAGGCCAAGCTCGACACCCTCAAGGGCAAGCTGCAGATCACTCCGCCGGTGGAGCTGGACTGGGACGCGGCCGACGTCTTCGTGCCCGGGAACCAGTGGGACATGAGCCGCCCGCCGAGCGTGACCATCCCCGGCAAGTTCCGCCCCGGCACCGAGTACACCATCAGCCTCGCCGCGGGCTCCGCCGACGTCTTCGGCAAGCTCGACGCGAAGGGCCTGTCCACCTCGCTCACCACCGAGGACCTCTCGCCCTCGCTCACCAGCGGCCCCTTCCTCGCGTTCCTGGAGTCCACCGGCGAGGAGCCCAAGCTGCCCATCGAGGTGGCGAACCTCTCCGCGCTCGACGTGAAGATGTGGAAGGTGACCCCCGCGCAGCTGCCCGAGTACCTCTCCGGCCACGCTGAGCTCGAGCCGCACCCGGTGCCGGACTTCGCCGAGAAGGAGGCGCTCCACTACCCGCGCAACGTGGGCCGGGTTCACCCGCTCAAGCTCTCGAAGGCGCTGGGCGAGGGCGTGAAGACCGGCCTGGTGCTCGTCTCCGTCGACGCGCCGGAGCTCGAGTACCACCCCAAGGGCGGCTACCGGCAGCTGGTGCAGCTCACCGATCTCGCCGCGCACATCAAGGTAGGCCCCAAGTCCTCGCTGGCCTGGGTGACCCGCGTCTCCACCGGCGCGCCCGTGGCCGACGCCGACGTCACCGTCTACGCCGAGAACGGCGCCTCGCTGTGGACCGGCAAGACCAACGCCGAAGGGTTCGCCGACATCCCCGGCGCGGTGGAGCTCAAGCTCGCGAGCCCGCGCTACCAGTGGGAGGTCCCGACCTGCGTGGTGGTGGCGCAGAAGGACGGCGACGTCTCCGGCACCGCCAACACCTGGTCCTCGGGCGTCGAGGCCTACGAGTTCGGGCTCACGCAGGGCTGGGAGGGCGAGGCGCCCGTGAACACCGGCTTCGTCTTCACCGATCGCGGCATCTACCGGCCCGGTGACACCGTGCACGTCAAGGGCGTGGTGCGCTACCGCTCGCTGGGTGAGCTGCGCGCCCCCGCCGAGGGCTCGACCATGCTGGTGAAGGTCACCGACTCCAAGGACAACGAGCTGAAGAAGGAGCTGGTGAAGATCTCCAAGTACGGGACCTTCGAGCTTCAGGTGAAGACGCTCAAGGACGGCGCGCTCGGCACGTACTCGGTGCACGCCGAGGGCGAGCTGCCGGTGGGCAAGGCCGAGGCGTCGGCGTCCTTTCGCGTCGAGGAGTACCGCGCCCCGCAATTCATCGTCGATGTGGCGGCGAAGAAGCAGTTGGTGTCGGGCGATCCCGTCGAGGCCGGCGTCACCGCGCGCTACCTCTTCGGCGGCGCGATGGCCGACGTGAAGGTGAAGTGGAGCGTCAACCGCCACACCACCAGCTTCAGCCCCGACTCCGCGCCCGACTACACCTTCACGCAGGAGACGTGGTGGTGGGACGACCGGCAGCCCGAGGAGGCCTCGTACTTCTTCGGCTCCGGCGAGGCCCAGGCCGACGCCCAGGGCCACGCCACCGTGAAGGCCGGCACCTCCGACGCGCCGGGTGGAAAGCCCTACTCGTACACCCTCGAGGCCGAGGTCACCGACGCCAACCGGCAGGCCGTCGCCGGCCGCGCCGAATTCACCGTGCACCCGGCCGCGTACTACGCCGGCCTTCGCTCCACGTCGTCCTTCATGCAGGTGGGCAGCGAGTACCCCATCGACGTGCTGGTGCTGGACGTCGACGGCAAGCGCGCTCCCGGCAAGGCGGTGGAGGTGCAGATCTCCAGCCGCACCTGGAAGTCGGTGAAGAAGAAGTCGGCGGGCGGGGGCTTCGAGACCGTGTCCGAGCCGGTGGAGACCGAGGCCGCGAAGTGCGCGCTGACCAGCGGCGACGGCGCGGTGCCCTGCAAGTTCAAGCCGGTGACCGCGGGCTTCTTCGTGGTGAAGGCCAAGGTGAAGGACGAGGCGGGTCGCGTGCACCAGTCCTCGCTCGGCGTGTACGCCACCGGCAGCGACTGGGTGGCCTGGCAGCGCAACGACACCGATCGCGTCGAGCTCGTCACCGACAAGCCGAAGTACGCGGTGGGCGACACGGCGAAGGTGCTCATCAAGTCGCCGTACCCGGAGGCCAAGGCGCTGGTGACCACCGAGCGCGAGGGCGTCTTGAGCCGCCGCCTGGTGGACCTGAAGGGCAGCGTGGTGGCGGTCGACGTGCCCATCACCGAGGAGCACGTGCCCAACGTCTACGTCGGCGTGCTCATCATGCGGCCGCGCGTGGCCAAGGGCGGCATCGAGACCGGCGACGATCCCGGCCGGCCGAACGCGCGCGTGGGGCTGGTGAAGCTGAACGTCGAGGAGAAGACGCGGCGCCTCGCCGTGACGGTGAAGACGCAGAAGGACGAGTTCCAGCCTCGGGAGAAGGTGGAGGTCGACGTCGACGTGAAGGACTCGGCCGGGCGCCCGGCGGACGGCGAGCTGACGCTCTACGCGGTGGACCTCGCGGTCTTGCGCATCACCAGCTACGAGCCGCCCGATCCGGTGAAGGCCCTCTACCCCGAGCGGCCGCTCTCGATGCGGCTCGGCGAGCCGCTCCTGCACCTCGTGCGCCGGCGCAACTACGGCGAGAAGGGTGAGCCCGCGGGCGGTGGCGGCGGCGGCAAGGAGGGTGCCGGGCTGCGCTCGAACTTCAAGACCACCGTGCTCTTCCAGACGCTGGAGGTGAAGGGCGGCAAGGCCCACGGCTCCTTCGCGCTGCCCGACAACCTCACCACCTTCCGCGTGATGGGCGTGGTGGTGACCAACGACGGGCGCGGCGGCACCGGCACGCACGACCTCCGGGTGTCGAAGCCGGTGATGGCCCTGCCGGCGATGCCGCGCTTCGCCCGGGTGAACGATCACTTCGAGGCCGGGGTGGTGGTGCACAGCCACGGCGGCGGCGCGGGCGAGGTGACGGTGAGCGCGAAGATCGAGGGCGGCGCGACGCTGGAGGGGCCGGCCGAGCAGAAGGTCATGGTCAAAGAGGGCGCGCCGAAGGAGGTGCGCTTCAAATTCACCGCCACCAAGCCGGGCGTGGTGGCCTTCCGCTTCACCGCCACCAACGGGCCCAACACCGACGCGGTGGAGGAGAAGATCCCCGTCGAGCTGCCGGTGGAGGTGGACGCGGTGGCCGTCTCCGGCGACACGAGCGATCAGCGCGTGGAGGGCGTCTCGCTGCCCAAGGACCTGTGGCCCGACCAGGGCGGGCTCACCGTCTCGATGTCGTCGACCTCGCTCGGCAACTTCGGCGAGGGCTTCCAGCAGCTCGTCGAGTATCCGTATGGGTGCCTCGAGCAGCAGTCGTCGCGGCTGGTGCCCTTCGTGGCGCTGCGCGAGATCGCCGGCCAGTTCGGCGTGCCGTGGCCCGCGCCCAACGCGAAGAAGGCCGAGCAGAGCGCGCAGGTGACGTCGCTCTTGCGCACCTTCCTCTTCCCCGCGTTCGACGCCGCGAAGGAGAAGAACCCCGATCAGGTCATCGCCTCGACGGTGCGCTCCATCTCGGCGCTGCAGCGCGAGGACGGCAGCTTCCGGTACTGGCCGACGTCGTGGTGCTCGAACAGCTGGGCGAGCGCCTACGCCACGATGTCACTGTGGCGCGCGCACGAGGTCGGCTTCGAGGTGCCCAAGGAGGTGCTGTCGAAGGCACAGGGCTACCTCTCGAACGTGGTGGGCGGGAAGTGCAGCCCCTGCGAGCTGTCGTGCGACGACGAGACCCGCGCTTTCGCGAGCTACGTCCTCGCGCGCACCAAGCGGCCGAAGCCGTCGACCTACGGCGAGCTGTACGTTCGCCGCGAGAACCTCTCGCTCTTCGGCCGCGCGCTGCTCGCCAACGCGATGTTCGTGGGCGGCGGCAACCGCGCGCAGGCCAACGCGCTCCTGCAGGAGATCCTCAACAACGCCAAGGAGTCGCCGAAGGGCGTGCACATCGAGGAGACGCACAACGACACCTACTTCACCTACTTCCAGTCGGACACGCGGACCACCGGCGTGGTGCTGCAGGCGCTCACCGACATCCAGCCCGATCACCCGTACGTCGGGAAGATGGCGCAGTACCTGACGGGGGTGCGGCAGGGGAACGGCGAGTGGCGCTCGACGCAGGAGGCGGCGTTCTCGCTCATGGCGCTCACCGAGGTGGTGCGCACCAAGGAGAAGGACGCGCCCGACTTCAAGGCGCAGGTGGCGCTGGGCGACGCTTCGCTCGCGGAGGAGACCTTCCAGGGCCGCTCCCTCGACGTGAAGACCAAGCCCGTGCCGATGAGCGAGCTGTTGGCCAAGGCCGGCGGCGAGAAGAAGCAGCTCACCTTCAAGAAGGACGGCGCGGGGGTCCTCTACTACTCGGCGACCCTGCGCTACGCGCCCAAGGAGCTGCCCACCAAGAGCCTCGACAACGGGCTCTTCGTCCAGCGCTGGTACGAGCCGTGGACCGGCGGCGGGCAGACGACGTCGTTCACCGCGGGAGAGCTGGTGCGCGTGCGCCTGCGCGTGGCGACGAATCAGGAGCGGAGCTGGGCGGCGTTCGAGGTGCCGTTGCCCGCGGGGCTCGAGCCAGTGGACGTGACGCTCGCCACCACGGCGTCGAACGCCCAGGCGCCCGGAGAGGGCTCGCGCGGCGTGGACACGGAGCTGGAGGGCGTCGAGGACGCGGAGGGCGGCAGCGCCGAGGGGCCGGGCGGCTTCGCCTGGGGCTTCTGGAGCCCGTTCACGTACACCGAGATGCACGACGACAAGGTGGTGGTGTTCTCGGATCACCTGCCGCCGGGCGTGCACGTGGTGAGCTTCGTCGCGCGCGCCACGACGCCGGGGAGCTACGTGAACCGGCCGGCGCGCGGCTCGCTGATGTACGAGCCCGAGGTCTGGGGACGGAGCGAGGGCGGCATGGTGGAGGTGACGCTGCCGACGCCGGTGACGCAGCGGTGAGCCGCGGGTGGGTGGACAGACTGCCGACCCACCCGTTCACCCTGAGCGGAGTCGAAGGGTGGGCTCCTGCGAGTCCACTCGCCGATTCCATCGTTCACCCTGAGCGGAGTCGAAGGGTGCCGAATTCGGTCCTGCTCCTTGGGATCGTACGTTCGGCAGGGTTCGACTTCGCTCACCCTGAACGGGAGGACCGCCAGATCGGTTCGATCGAGCACCGCCATCAGCCCGAGCGGAGTCGAGGGTCCAGGCGCGCATGAAGCGCCGCCTCCTCCAACTCGCGGCCCTCGCGACCGCCCTGACGCTCCTCTCGGCCGGCGCCTTCATCGCCGCGCCGCTGCCGGACGGTCTCCTCGACTACCGGCCCATCACCTCCGTCCGCATTCTCGATCGCGAGGGCGGGCTCCTCCGCGAGCTGAAGAGCCACGCCGACGGCCGGGCCACGCCCATCACCGCCGCCGAGGTCACCCCCGGCGTCCGCGCGGCCTTTCTCGCCGCCGAGGACAAGGGCTTCTTCCACCACCTCGGCGTCTCGCCCTCGGCCATCGCCCGCGCCGCACGGCAGAACGTGCGCGCCGGGCAGGTCGTCTCCGGCGGCTCGACCATCACGCAGCAGCTGGCGCGCACGCTGGTCCCGCGCGAGCGCACCTTCGCCGGGAAGCTGCAGGAGGCACTCTGGGCGCTGCGCCTCGAGGCGCACCTCACCAAGGAGGAGATCCTCACGCAGTACCTGAACCGCGTGCCCTTCGGGAACAACGCCTTCGGGCTCGAGGCGGCGTCCGAGCTCTACTTCGGCAAGCGCGCCCAGCACCTCTCGCTCGCGCAGGCCTCGATGCTGGCGGCGATTCCTCGCGGGCCCACGGCCTACAACCCCTACAAGAAGCCCGAGCGGCTCGAGGCCCGGCGCAGGTGGGTGATGGAGCGGCTGGAGAAGGCCGCGCTGGTGACGCCGGCGGCGCTGAAGGCCGCGCGCGAGGAGCCGCTCGATCTCACCGCGTTCTCCGCCGCGTTCCGGGCGCCGCACTTCGTGGAGTACGTCGCCGCCCACCTCGGGGCCTGGGGGCTTCAGGACGCCGCGGTGGTGCAGACCTCCATCGACCCCGCGCTGCAGGCCATGGTCGAGGAGCAGGTGTCGCAGGAGGTCAGCCGGCTCGCGGATCGCCGCGTGGGCAGCGCCGCGGTGGTGGTCGTCGACAACGCGACCGGCGAGGTGCTCGCCTACCAGGGCTCGGCGGACTTCTTCGACGAGCGGGCCGAGGGGCAGAACGACGGCGTGCAGATGCGAAGGCAGCCGGGCAGCGCGCTCAAGCCCTTCGTCTACGCGGAGGCCTTTCGTCGCGGCGTGACCCCGGCCACGGTGATTCCCGATCTACCCACGGCCTTCGGCTCCTCGCAGGGGACCTACGCGCCGAAGAACTACGACCGGCGGCTCCACGGGCCAGTGCGCGCGCGCGAGGCGCTGGCGAACTCCTACAACGTGCCGGCGGTGCGGGTGGCCGAGGCGCTCGGGCAGGAGACGGTGCTGACCGTGCTCCGGCGCGCGGGCTTCGAGTCGCTCACGGAGCAGGCCGAGCACTACGGCCTCGGGCTCGCGCTGGGGAACGGCGAGGTGACCATCTGGGAGGCGGCGCGGGCGTACTCCGGGCTCTCGCGCGGCGGAGCGGTGCAGCCGCTCAAGCCCGTGCTCCACGCGCGGCGCGCGGACGGTAGCGAGCTTCCCCTGACTCGCGAGCTGACGCCCCGGCGCTTCGCCGACCCGGCGGCGGTGGCGCTGGTGACGCACGTGCTCTCGGACAACGCGGCGCGGGCGCGGGCCTTCGGGCTCGACAACGCGCTGCGGCTGCCGTTCCCGGTGGCGGCGAAGACGGGCACCTCGAAGGGCTACTCGGACAACTGGACGGTCGGCTTCACCAAGGAGCGCACGGTCGCGGTGTGGGCGGGGAACTTCGACGGCGCGCCGATGCAGCAGGTGTCGGGCATCACCGGCGCGGGGCCGATCTTCAAGCGGGTGATGACGCGCGCGATGGAGCGGCTGGTGCCCGAGAGGCTGGTGGACACCTCGGTGCTCGAGCCGGCGCGCATCTGCCCGCTGTCGGGACACGTCGCCGGGCCCCACTGCCCGTCGGCGATGGACGAGTGGTTCCTCGAAGGGCAGGCGCCGAAGCAGGGCTGTGAGATGCACGGAGCGCTCGCGATGGATCTGCCTGTGGCGGTGCAGCGGAAGTGCCTGGCGCTCGCGGCGGAGGAGGGGACGCTCTCGGACCTGGGCCTCGACTTCTACGACTGGGCGAAGAACGAGGGCTTCGCGGCCGAGCCGTGGCTGGCGGCGGAGTGCCTGGGCGGCGCGGCGCGCGCGGACTCCGGCGGCGCGGTGAAGATCCTCCACCCGGCGAACGGCGACGAGTTCTTGCTGCTCTCCGACTTGCCGCTGCCCGACCAGGCGATTCCGCTGCGGGTTCGCGCGGCGCCGTCGCTGGGCGCCCTCGACGTGATGGTGGACGGCGTGAAGGTGGCCTCGCTCGCGCCGCCGTACACCGGGCGCATCGCGGCCACGAAGGGGAAGCACGTGGTCAGCCTGCGCGAGGCGAGCGGGGCGACGCTGGCCGAGGTCCGCTTCGTGGTGCGCGAGGAAGAGCGGCTCTAGAGAGCGCGCGAGACACCGACGTCCAGCGGCGGCGGGGAACGAGCTCAAAGCACGGCGACGCCTGGGCCCGCCGCGAAGAAGCCCCTCCCCGCCGCTACGGACACCCGTGGGTCGTGGCGCTCACATCGGCACGCCGTTCGGCAGCCCCGAGCCACCCGCCACACCCGCTGGCCGGTAGCTGAAGCCGCCGTCGAGGATGGCGCCCGTGCCGGAGCGCCACACATCACTTGCGGTGTTCGCCGCGCAGAGCCTCTCCGCGCCGCTACGGACACCCGTGGGTCGTGGCGCTCACACCCGCCACGCCGTTCGGTAGCCCCGAGCCGCCCGCCACGCCAGCCGGCGAGTAGCTGAAGCCGCCGTCGAGGATGGCGCCCGTGCCGGAGCACCACACGCCGACGGCCGGCCCGCCCGCGCCGCCGCCGCCATGCCCGCCGTTGCCACCTTTGCCGCCGGCGCCGCCGACT
>JBBIOE010000239.1:0-11135 GCA_037443525.1 Archangiaceae bacterium
GGCACCGCCCCGGTGGCCGCGCCCGCCGCCACCAGCGCGCCCCAGGCCGCGCCGCCCGGCCAGCCGGTGAAGCAGTTCAACGCCGCGCCCGACTCGCAGCTGACCACCGTCGCGGTGGCCGAGCTGAAGGGCCGCCTCCCGCCGGACATGCAGTGGCTGGGTGGCTCCATCGCCGACGCGGTGCTGGTGAAGCTGCAGCGCTCCCGGCAGGTGCGGGTCGTCGAGCGCGAGTTCCTCGACCAGCTCGCCGCCGAGCTGAAGCTGCAGTCGAGCGCCGCGGTCGATCAGGGCTCGGCGGTGCGCATGGGCCGGCTGCTCGGCGCCCGCATCTTCGTCTTCGGCACGGTGGCGCAGCTCGATCAGCAGCTGGTGGTGCGCGCGCGGCTGGTGAACGTCGAGCGGGGTGAGCAGATCGGCGACTCCATCGAGGTCACCGGCGCGCCCACGCGGCTCGCGGCGCTACAGGCCGAGGTCGCCAAGGAGGTGGTGAAGGCCCTCTCCCTCGAGCTGGCGCTGGCCGACACCACCGGCCTCGAGACCACCGAGCTCGCCTTCGAGGCCTACCACGACCTCGATCAGGTGAAGCTCGCCGTGCAGGGCCTGCCGGTCTTCGGGCTCGACCCGAGCCGGCGCGGCAAGGCGGCGCTGTGGCAGAACGCGCTCGCCTACGTCGCCCGGCTCCAGGCGGCGTACCCCCGGCTGTTGCCCGCGGCGCTCGCGCATGCCCAGCTCTCCCTCGAGCAGGAGGACCTCGAGCGCGCCCAGGAGCAGGCCGAGCTGGCGCGGCGGCTCGCTCCCAACGACGCGGAGCCGCTGCTCGTCGCCGCCAACGTCGCCGCCGCGCGCCGCGACCTCCAGAGCGCCTACGCCTTCGCCGCCGAGGCCGCCAGGCGCTTCCCCGACGACGCGCGCGGCTGGTACCTCCTCGGCCGCGTCCAGCTCCAGAACGGCGACAAGCACGGCGCCGCGCTCTCCTTCCTGCTCTCGCTGGAGCGCAACCCCCGGGTGAAGGAGACCGACACCACCCTCCAGACCCTGCTCTCGGGAGAGGACGGCCCGCGCGTCGTGGCCTCGCTCGGCGATCAGCCGCGCTACCAGGCCGCCGCCGCCGCCTACCAGGCGCTCTTTCGCGACGACGTCTCGCGCGCCGGGCCGTACGCCATGGAGTCCATGCGCTCCACGCCCGCGCTCCCCGTCGGGTCCCTGGTGATGGGCATGATCGAGCGGCGGCAGGGCAACCTGGGTCGCGCCGAGCAGCTCTTGTCCCAGGCGCTCGCGCTGAGGCCCGACATGGCCCAGGTCCACAGCGAGCTCGCGGAGGCGTTGCTCGCTGCGCGCCGCTGCGACGAGGCGCGGCTGCACGCCGGCCTCTTCGCGTCCAAGGCGCTGGTGATCCGCACCGCCGACGCGAACGACCTGGAGTCCCGTCTCGCGTCGTGCCGGTGAGCCGCGATGGATGACGGATCTCGTAGGATTTCGGTGGCGATCCGGTAGATCGCGCGGTCGGAGGAAGGGTTGCCTGTGAACTCGTGGAGCCGGTCCGTCGCCGCCCAGCCGGCGCTCCTGGGGAGCGCTTCGTTCGGTCGTGGCGACGCGCCCGGTCTCACGCCGCGGCCCTTCGCAGGTGCTTCGCTCGGGGGACGTATCGATCTCAGCTTCCGCTTCGCCGCCCCCCCCACGAGACCTCCCATGATCGTCCCGAGACTCCTCCCCGCCCTGGCGATCATCGCCCTGGCCGGCTGTGCCACCACCAGGGTCGCGATCGGCGCCGGCGGCAGCGGCGATGAGTACGGCACCAAGAGCGGCGTCTTCCTCGAGCCAGGCATCGACCGCCAGAGCCTCAACGTGCGGCGCATCGCCATCGTCCCCAACCGCCTGCCGAACAACCTCCTCGAGCCCGAGCGGTGGCGAAAGTCGAACTACGAGATCATCAAGCGCGAGCTGCAGCGCAACGGCTTCGACGTCGTGGACTACGCCACCTCGGTCGACGCCTTCGAGCGCTCGGGCCTGCCCACGGAAGACACCCGCTCGTCTCGCGACAAGTACGCCGAGCTCTGCCAGCAGCTCGGCGCTGACGCCGTCTTCATCCCCTATTACGGCACCCAGTCGTTCGCGAAGGGCGCGATGATCTTCAACACGTTCACCTTCATCGCCATCGCCACCTTCCAGGTCTACCTCGCCGAGAAGAACGACTTCCTGGCGCGCATCGACGCGACGGGGAGCAACGGCTTCACGACGGGTGGCGCGGCTGCCGCGGGGCTGGCGGTCGGAGGCGCGCTGATGTTGGCCGGGTCGTTGAGCGCGCCCAGCCCCAGCAGCTGCACCACGCTCGCCTGCGCGCAGAACGCGGCGAAGAGCGCCAGCAGCGCGGGGGATCTCTCCGGCGCCGGCGGCATCGTCATGGCCGCCGGCCTGATCGTCGACCTCATCATGGGGCTCGCGCTCTCGGCGCGGGCTCCGGAGGGCTACTGGGAGGACGCGTTCGAAGAGGCCATCAAGGACGGCCTCAAGCCCTTCCTCGCGGCGATTCGCCCCGGCATGGGTGGAGGCGGCCGCGGCCCCATGGGCCCGCCGCCCGGCATGAACCCGACCTTCCAGCCGCCGCCGCAGCGGCCCTACGGCCAGCAGCCGTATCCGCAGCAGGGCTACCCGCAGCAGCCGCAGGGGTATCCGCAGCAGCCGCAGGCCTACCCCCAGCAGCCCCAGGGGTACCCGCAGCAGCCGCAGCCGTTCCAGCCCCAGCCTTACCCGCAGCAGCAGGCGCCGCAGCCGCCGCCACAGCAGTTGCCGCAGCCGCCCCAGCCCTACGTCGCGCCGCCCAACCCGTACCCGGCGCCTCAGGGCGGCATGCCCGCCGCGCCCCAGCCCTACGCGCCTCCGGCGGCCCTGCCTGGCGGCTGCTCCTCGAACGCCGACTGCAAGGGTGGCCGGGCGTGCGTGCAAGGGCAGTGCGTGAGCCCGAGCGCGGGCTGCACGTCGGACGCCGACTGCAAGGGCGGCCGGGCGTGCGTGCAGGGCCAGTGCACGGCCCGCTGAGAGCTCATTTCGCGCGAGCGGCTCGATGAGCCTTCGCGCCTTTCGAGGTGGCCAGTCGTGACGCGAGTGTCCGTGGTGCTGATGGCGGTGATGTTCCTCGGGGCTTCGAGCGCCCTGGCCCAGGCCCCTCAAGGGCTTCCGCAGAGCGGGTGCGTGGGCGGCCCCGCCTGCGAGAAGGAGTGCGAGCGCGGCGTCGCCACCGCCTGCACCCGCGCCGGCGCGGCCACGGTCGACGCCGACCCCCTGCGCGCGGTGGGCCTGCTCCAGCGCGCCTGCGACGGCTTCGACGGCGCGGGCTGCGCGGCGCTCGGCGATCTCTACGAGAAGGGCAAGGGCATCAAGGCCGACCCGCAGAAGGGCTTCCAGATGAAGGCCCTGGCCTGCGACCGGCGCCACGGCCCGAGCTGCGTCACCATCGCCCGCCTCTACGCGAAGGGCGCGCTGGGCCTCAAGGACAACGCTCGCGTCATCCAAGAGCTCTCCCGGGCGGCGCAGTTCTTCTACAAGGGCTGCGACGCCGGCGCGGCCACGGCCTGCGGCGAGCTGGCGGTGCTCTACGTCATCGGCGCCGGCATCCAGGCCGACCCGGTGGGCGGCGCGGTGCTGGCCCAGCGCGGCTGCGACAAGGGCGACCTGTGGGCCTGCCGCTACCTGGGCTGGCTCTATGAGTCGGGCAGCGGCGTGCAGAAGGACGCCAAGCGCGCCTCCGACTTCTACCGGAAGGGGAAGGACGCCGAGTCTCGCGACGAGCCCCTGATGCTGCCGCCCCTGCCGCTGGCCACCGCCTCGATGGTGACGGTGGAGAGCGATCCCCCCGGAGCGATCATCTCCATCGACACCCTGCGCGTCGGCCCGGCGCCGGCCACCGTGAGCCTCACCCCCGGCGAGCACCGCTTCGTGGCCGTCACCAAGGGCAAGCCCGAGCTCAGCCAGCTCGTCACCACCGCCGCCGGCCGCGCCGATCGGGTCAGCCTCGCCTGGCCCGCGGTGCTGGTGCTCGAGACCACGCCGCCGGGCGCGCTGCTCAAGGTCGACGGCAAGGAGGTGGGCAAGTCGCCCTTCAAGGGGCCGCTGCCTCCGGGCGCGCACACCGTCAGCGCCGAGCTGGCCGGCTTCACCCTCGCGAGCAAGAGCGTCACCGTGCGCGCGGGCGAGGAGACCTCGGAGAAGCTGGCCCTGGCGTCGGCGCCGGGCTCGCTCTCCGTCGAGACCACGCCCCCCGGCGCCTCGGTGAGCCTCGACGGAGTGGTGCAGGGCGTGACGCCGTGGGTCGGCTCCACCACGCCGGGCAAGCACGCGCTGGCCCTCGAGCTGGGCGGCTACCTGCCGCTGAGGAAGACGATCCAGGTGAAGGCCGGAGCGCAGAACACCGAGAAGGCGACCCTCGAGCCCGAGCTGGTGCAGGTCACCGTGCGCAGCGTGCCGCCCAAGGCCGAGGTGAAGATCGACAACGTGTCGAAGGGCACCGCGCCCTGGACCGGCAAGGTGCAGGTCGGCGTGCACCAGCTCGTCGTCTCCATGGACGGGTACGAGCCCGACACCAGCACGCTGGAGCTCATCTCCAAGGCCAAGCCCCTGCTCAAGGACGTGCGCCTCAAGGAGAGCCCGGCCACTCTGAAGCTCACCTCCACGCCTCCCGGCGCCCACGTCTTCCTCGACGACGTGGCGGTGGGCGTGACGCCCTTCGTGGGGCCGGTGCCCGTCGGCACCCACGTCGTGGCGGTGCGCCTCACCGGCTACAAGGAGGCCTCGGAGGGCGTGAAGGCCACCATGGGCGTGGTCATCGAGCGCTCGCTGACCCTGCAGGTGCTGCCGGTCGAGGTGACGGTGGAGACGGTGCCCCCCGGCGCCGCGGTGGTGGTCGACGGCACGCCGGCGGCCAACCCCTCGCCGGTGAAGCTCTCGCTGCTCCCGGGCAAGCACACCGTGCACGCCACCAAGGAGGGCTTCGAGCCGCGCGAGGTGCCCTTCGAGCTCTCGCCGGGCCTGGGCACGACGTGGAAGGTGGAGCTGCGCGAGGCGCAGCTGGCCAAGGCGCCCGAGCTGCCCCTGCCGCCGCCGCCCCCGCTGACCACCACCGACAGCGCGGGCCCGCCGCCGCCGATGCCGATCGTCGATCCGCAAGGAGACCTGCGGGCGCGCGCTGGAATGCTCGCCGACACCAAGGTTCCGCCGGCCGAGAAGCTGCGGCTGCTCGATCAGCTCGCCACCTCCAACGGCGACCTCACCCAGTTCATCGCCCAGGTGCAGCCGGAGGACGTGCGCGGCGAGCTGTGCATGAAGTGGCAGAACCGCGTCTACCCGGCGCGGCTGGTGGTGAAGGCCTTCGACGCCTTCAAGGACGAGGTGCCGTCGATGATCGTCCTCCATGGGGTCGATCTCTCCGCGACGCCCTTCGACGGGCAGGTGCCTTCTTGCGTCTCCACCGTGTCGGTGCGCCGCCTGGACTCCGGCGAGAAGCTCGAGCACCGGCTGGTGATGGGCCACCTGGACACCCACACCACCAACAAGGTCGAGTTCGACTTCGGCGGCCGCCCTCCGCGCATGGAGATCGGCCTGGTGGGCAACTACGCGGTGAACGTGCCCACGCTGCAGGGCCCGGCCAACAACACCGAGGTCGGCGGCGGCCTGGCCATGAGCTACTGGGGGCGAAGCTTCCACTTCTCCTTCGTGCTCAAGGGCATGACCCAGTTCCGGGAGATCCTCCCCGGCGCGCCGGCCATTCCCGGCTTCGATCTCTTCTTCGGCGTCGGCTACGGCTTCCCCAACACGAGCAACGCGCCGGTGCGCTTCCACTTCGCCTTCGACCTGGGCACCTTCGACGTGGCGAACCCCAGCGCGCGGCTGGTGCTCGCCCTCAACGTCAAGGACCGCTTCTTCCTCAGCATCGCGCCCGCGGTGCACCTGCACCCCATCGCGCTGATGCCGCCCGGTAACTTCAACCGCATCGACCCGCTCCCGCTCGATCAGGTGCTCTTCGAGAGCTTCACGACCGGGCTCGGGTTCGCGTTCTAAAGGGGCGCGCGGTGTCAGGGGCGTCTGGTAGGTACTCTTGGAGGGGGAAGGCGAGCGATCGTGAGTGAAGCGGCGGCAGAGGTCTCGGAGAGCGTCGACGGCGAGAAGCTGACGCCGATGATGAAGCAGTACCTCGAGACCAAGGCGCAGGTGCCCGACGCCTTGCTCTTCTTTCGCCTGGGCGACTTCTACGAGCTGTTCTTCGACGACGCGGTGAAGGCGGCGGAGCTGCTCTCCATCACGCTCACCTCGCGCGCCAAGAACGCCGAGCGGGTGCCGATGTGCGGAGTGCCGTACCACGCGGCCAGGCGGCACATCGCCAAGCTCATCGAGCGCGGGCAGAAGGTCGCCATCTGCGAGCAGCTCGAGCCGCCCGGCAAGGGCATCGTCCGGCGCGAGGTGGTGCGGGTGGTGACGCCCGGCATGGTGCTCGACGACGACGTGCTCGAGGCCGGCGAGAACAACTTCCTCGCCGCCGTCGTGCCTTCGGCCGGCGACGACGAGCCGGTGGGCGCGGCCCTCATCGAGGCGTCGACGGGGGAGTTCGTGGCGCTCGCTCCGGGCCCCTTCGAGGCGCTGGCCGACGAGCTGGTGCGCGCCGCTCCCAAGGAGCTGCTGGTGCCGGCGGGGCTCGAGCCGCGGGTGCTGGAGAGCCTGCTCGAGCCCTTCGCGAAGCGGCCCTCGGTGGCCACGCTGCCGGTGGACGCGTTTCACGAGAAGCGGGCGCGGGCGCGGCTCCTCTCGCACTTCGGGGTGCAGTCGCTCGACGGCTTCGGGGTGGAAGGCGCGGGGCCGTCGCTGGCCGCGGCCGGGGCGGCGCTGCGCTACCTGGTGGAGACGCAGAAGAGCGACGCCAGGCACGTCGATCGCCTGAGCCTCCAGACGCGGGGCGGGGCGCTGATCATCGACGAGGCGTCGCGGGCGAACCTCGAGCTCTTGCGCTCCCTCAAGGAGGGCGGGCGCCACGGCTCGCTGCTCGGCGTGCTCGATCGCAGCGCGACCCCCCTCGGGGCGCGGAAGCTCGCCCGCTGGCTCGCGGCGCCGCTTTCGGACAAGGCGGCCATCGAGGCCCGCCTCGAGGCGGTGGGGGCGCTGGTGGAGAAGGCGGCCTGGCGCGAGGCCCTGGCGGTGGCGCTCAAGGAGGTCAGTGACGTCGAGCGGCTCTGCGCGCGGCTGTCCTTGGCCTCGGGCGGGCCGAGAGACCTGGCGGCGCTCGGGCGCTCGCTGACGATTCTTCCCTCGGTGGCCGAGAAGCTGCGCGGCGCCGGCGCCGGGCTGTTGGAGGGGCTGGTGCGCCCGCTCTCCTCGCCGGAGGTGGTGGCGCTGGGCGGGCTTTTGGCCAAGGCGCTGGTCGACGAGCCGCCGGCGGTGGTGGCGGAGGGCGGCTTCATTCGCGCGGGCTACCACCAGGAGCTCGACGGCCTCCAGGAGCTCGCCACCAGCGGGAAGGACTACCTGCTCAAGCTCGAGGCCCGCGAGCGCACCGCGACCGGCATCCAGTCACTCAAGGTCCGCTTCAACCGGGTCTTCGGCTACTACCTCGAGGTCACCAAGGCGAACCTGCACCTGGTCCCCAAGGGGTGGATTCGCAAGCAGACCACCGCCGGGGGCGAGCGCTACGTCACCGAGGAGCTCAAGACCTACGAGGAGAAGGTCCTCACCGCCGACGAGCAGCGCATCGCCCTGGAGCAGAAGCTCTTCGAGGGCTTGCGGGCCGAGGTGGTGGCGCGGGCGGGGCCGTTGCGAGCGGCGGCCGAGGCGGTGGCCACGCTGGACGCGCTGGTGTCGTTCGCCCGGGTGTCGGCGGAGCACGGCTACGTGCGGCCGATCATCGAGGAGTCGGGCGTCTTGGAGCTCCTCGGCGCGCGGCACCCGGTGGTGGAGCGGATGCTGGCCGGCGAGTCCTTCGTGCCCAACGACGTCAGGCTCTCGCGCGACGACGCGCAGGTGCTGATCATCACCGGCCCCAACATGGCCGGGAAGTCGACGGTGATGCGGCAGGCGGCGCTGGCGGTGATCATGGCGCAGGCCGGCTGCTTCGTGGCGGCGCGCTCGGCGCGGGTCGGCCTGTGCGATCGCGTCTTCACCCGCGTCGGCGCCTCCGACAACCTCGCCCGCGGGCAGTCCACCTTCATGGTGGAGATGACCGAGACGGCCAACATCCTCCACCACGCCACCAAGAAGAGCCTGGTGGTGCTCGACGAGATCGGCCGCGGGACGTCGACGTTCGACGGCCTGTCGATCGCCTGGGCGGTGGCCGAGCACCTGCACGATCGCGTCGGCGCGCGCACGCTCTTCGCCACGCACTACCACGAGCTCACCGACCTCGCGCGCGAGAAGCCCAAGGTGAAGAACTGCTCCATCGCGGTGCGCGAGCAGGGTGGGCGCATCATCTTCCTGCGGAAGCTGGTGGACGGCGCGGCGAGCCGCTCCTACGGCATCGAGGTGGCGAAGCTCGCGGGGCTGCCGCCGGAGGTGCTGGCCCGGGCGCGGGAGCTGTTGCTCAACCTCGAGGCCGGCGAGTTCGACGAGAGCGGCCGGCCCAAGCTCGCCCGGCGCGCGACCGGCGGGGAGAAGGCCGTGGCCGCGAAGCCCGCGGAGGACGCCTCGCAGCTGGGGCTCTTCGGCGCGCCCAAGGCGCCAGAGCGGCCGGTCAGCGCCGAGGCCGTGCTCGAGGCCATCAAGGCGTTCAGCGTCGACACCTCGAGCCCCCTGGAGGCGCTCACCGCGGTGGCGGCCTGGAAGAAGAAGCTCTCGGAGAAGGCGGGGTAGGGTGCAGCTCGCCATTCCGCCCACGCCCAGGGCCGTGTCGCTCGGGCAGGTGCCGGGGGCGCTCGGGCGCGTGGGGGCGACGGTGGGCATCGCGCTCGTCCTGGTGGCGGCGGGCTCCTTCGCCGGCCGGTGGCTCGGGCAGCGGCTCTCGGCCGAGCGCGAGTTCTTCGAGCGCGCCATCGAGGTGACGGGCTTCGTGACGACGATGGAGCTGCCGCCGGTGGTGGAGCGCGAGGGCGCGGTGGGGAAGTTCTCGGCGGTCTACGTGGTCGGCCGGGGGCGCCACGCGGCGAGTGGCCTGGAGGTCGACGCCATCGCGGGAGAGGAGCTGGCCCGTGGCGCGAAGGTCGGTCTGCTGGTGGACCCGGAGAACGTGGAGCATCCGCGGGAGGCTCAGCTCGCGCGCCGGCGGGCGGGCATCGTGGGCTTCGGGCAGGGCGGGCTCATGTTGGGGCTCTTGGTCGGGTTTGCGGCCGTGTTCTGGGAGCTTCGCCGCGCCTTCCGCCGGGAGCTGGAGCCCTTGCGGAACGGGATGCTGGTGTGGCTGACGCCGCCGGGCGAGCTGCCGAAGACGCGCACCGAGCTGGTGTTCCCCGCGCACTACTTCCGGGAGGACGTGCGCGTGGACGTCACCGCCCGCGCGCGGCCGGGGAGGGCGCCGGTGCGGAATGGGGAGAAGCTGCTCGCGGCGGTGGTGCCGTCACAGCCGACGTGGGTGCGCGTCATCGACGAGGACCTGGCGAGGACGCTCCGGTGGTACCGGTAGTGGCAAGGGACGTCAGGGGAAAAAGAGGAGCCGCACGGCCAGACTTGCCAGATATTGCGCGACGAATATCCAGAGGAATGCGTCTAGAGAGGTTCCCGAGCTTCGTCCCCGACGTGTCGGTGCGCGCGGCGTGGTCGCCGAAGGCTTCATCCAGTCAGGAATGACATGACTGATGGGTCGACGTCGTCCCCTTGTGTGTCGAAATAGTCGAGCCACTCAGCGTCGGCTTTGGGAGCGCAGTCCTGTCGTACCAGAATCATTCCCTCGTGCCGAACTGAGTACGCGAAGAGGCCGACCGGATCAAATAGCTGGAGATCGTCCCATCCCCCGATGTTCGCGGTCAGAACGTCGCCCCAGGAAGACAAGTCGAGATTGGGGCATGTGAACCAGATTCTGAGGGCCTTTGGTCCAGCCGTTCCCGGCCATTTGGTGACAATTTGCATGGCTGAGACTGTTGGGTTTTGCGGACCAAGTTGGATCTTGCGGCGAGTCGCCAAGGCGATGTTCGTCTGTCTTTTGACATCGCCGGCGGAAATGGATCTCGGAATTCGAACAACTGCGCCAAATGAGCTTGGTCGTTTTGTGGTTCTGTCCGTGTATTCGTGTGGCTCAAGGAGTCTGAACTTTGAAGCTGTCACATTCGCTCCATGGCTGTTTCGTCCGTGGACCTGGGTGACGCGATGGAGGGCGCCTTCGATGGGCTCAGGGTGAACGGGACGATCTCCGTTGGGTCCGCGCGAGACCTCCGTTCAGGCTGAGCTCGCCTGCCGAATGCTGTTCACGCCGTGGTCAGCACCTCGTGCTCGTCGGTGGTCGGGTCCGCGCTCCCGGCGGCCGCCTTCCCACCCGCCGACGCCCACCCGGCGGGCTTGAGCTGTGGGTGCGCTTCGAACAACGGCTCCCCGAGCTCCTTCTTCGCCGCGGCCATCACCGCCGCGACCGCCTCGCGCATCTCCTGGGCGACCGCGGGACTCTCCGTCGCCTCGGCCCACGCCAGCGCGGCCTCCAGATCGGCCAGCACCTGCTGCACCGACGCGGACGCCCGCACCGCGGCCGGCCCGGTCAGACTTCGAAGCACTTCGACTCGTGACATCGCTGACGCTCTCCCAATCCCCCGCTCACTCGTGTGCGAAGTACTCGATCAGCCGCACGCCGAACACATCCATCAGCGTCTTCAGGCTGCCGCGCACCTTGCCGGCTCCAGTCAAGAGCGGCTTCCCGTCGGCCGCGTCGTCTCCCTGCGGCGGCACCACGGCGAGGTGCTTCGTCTTCACGTCTTTCGGAATGGCCACCACCAGGTGCCCCTGGTTCGCCACCTGCACCACGTCGTACTCGCCCACCCGCTGCCACCCGCGCATCGGGCCCTCGTGGCGCAGCCAGTCGACCGTCTGCGCCAGGGTCAGCTCGCGCGCCCCGACGAAGTGCGGAATCTCGCAGCCCATCGCGCGGCTCACGTCCCACACGAAGATGTGGCCGCGCGGCTTGCCCGGCGCGTCGGGCTCGTAGCGCGGGTTCGAGCCCACCGCGAACTGGTTCAAGACCTGGG
>JBBIOE010000240.1:0-11134 GCA_037443525.1 Archangiaceae bacterium
AGCTCGAGCCCGTCCGCCCCCGCGTCGCAGGAGCGCTTGATGATGTCCTTCCACTCCTCCCGCGTCTCCACCATCAACGAGACGATCACCGCGTTCCGCGGGTACTTCTTCTTCGTCTCGTAGATCTCCTTGAAGTTCACCTCCAGCGGCCGGTCGGTGATCAGCTCGATGTTGTTGAAGCCGATCGCCTGCGTGCCCCGGTAGTTCAACCCGCCGAAGCGGCTCGACACGTTCTGAATCGGCTGCCCCAGCGTCTTCCACACCGCGCCGCCCCAGCCCGCATCGAAGGCCCGCTGAATCTGCTCGCCCGAATTCGTCGGCGGCGCGCTCGCCAGCCAGAAGGGGTTCGGCGACTTGATGCCGCCGGTGTTCGTGGACAGATCAACCATGTGCCGCTCCAGTCAGGTACGCATCGATGGCCTTCGCCGCGGCCTTGCCTTCCGCCGCCGCGTTGACCACTTCCTTCCCGCCGTTCACGCAGTCGCCGCCGCCGTACCACCCCTTGCGGCCCAGCTTCCCCGTCGCGTCCGCCACCAGGCGGCCCTTCTCCACCTTCACGCCCTCCAACGCCGCCAGCTGCTGCCCCAACGTCCCCTGGCCGATCGCTACCAGCACCAGGTCCGCCTCGAGGGTGAGCTCGCTGCCAGCGATCGGCTTCTTCGCGGCGTCCGTGCGCAGGCACTTCACCTTCTCGACCTTGCCCGCACCCTCGAACGCCACCGGCACCGTGTGCCACTCGGCCTGCGCGCCCTGGAGCTGCGCCTCTTCCCACTCGTGCTGGTAGCCGCTCATGACGCTCTGGTTGCCGCGGTAGACGAGCGTGACGTGCGGAATGCCCAGCGTGCGCGCCTCGCGGACCGCGTCGATGGCCGTGTTGCCGCCGCCGATGATCACGCAGTGCTTCAGGCTCGCCGCGTCCACCTTCCCGAGCTTCAGCTTCTCGATCCACGCCACCGCGCCCGACACGCCCGCCAGGTTCTCACCCGGCACGTTCATCGCCGAGTCCGGCCCCAGGCCCACGCCCACGAAGACCGCGTCGTGGCGCTTCTCCAGCTCCTGGAAGGAGACGTCCTTGCCGATGGTGGTGTTCTTCTGCACCTCGATGCCGCCGATGCCCAGCACCCAGTTGGCCTCCTCGAGGCCCTTGTCCGCCCGCATCTTGTGGGGCGCCACGCCGGAGACGTTGAGGCCGCCCACGTGCGACGACTTCTCGTAGATGGTGCAGCGGTGGCCCGCTCGCCGGAGCTCGTGCGCGCAGGCCAGCGACGCCGGGCCCGCGCCGATGAGGCCCACCGACTTGCCCGTGTCCTTGCCCGCCTCGAAGAAGCGCGTGCCCGCCTTCACCGCCGCGTCCGTCGCGAAGCGCTGCAGCTTCCCGATGGCGATCGGCTCGCGGTGGAGCTGGTGCATCACGCACGCCCCCGCGCAGAGCACCTCCACCGGACACACCCGCGCGCAGCTCGCGCCCAGGATGTTGGCGTCGAAGATCGTCCGCGCCGAGCCGGTCAGGTTGTTGGTGGCGATCTTCCGAATGAACTGCGCCACGTCGATGTGCGTCGGGCACGCGTTCATGCACGGCGCGTCGGAGCAGAAGAGGCAGCGGTTCGCCTCCGCTACCGCTTCGGCCGGTGACAGCGCGGCCTTCGCGTCGGTGAAGACCGTCTCGGAGCGGTCGGGAAGCAGGCGATCCGTCATGAGGCTCCTCTGGGGAGGCGAGGGAGGTCGGGCTTATAGCTGGAGTGTGGGAGTGAAGGGAGGCCAGGTGGAGAGGGGGCAGTGACGCGGTGCGTCGGGAGGGCCGTTGGGTGTCAGGGAGCGGCGATAGGGTGGCGGTCGGAGGGGGATTCGGGGGCGGCATGGGGCGGAGGCGGAAGGGCGGCGGGGATCGGGAGTACGTCGAGGTGTTCACCGACGTGGCCGGGGTGCTGGAGGCGTCGCGCGGACTGGCGGCGCGGGCCGTGAACTCGGTGATGACGTCGACGTACTGGCTCGTCGGGCGACGAATCGTCGAAGGCGAGCAACTGGGACAGGGCCGCGCGGACTACGGAAGTCAGCTCATCGCGCGACTCGCCGAGGACCTCACGCATCGCTTCGGCCGTGGCTTCGGTCGATCGAATCTTGCTCTGATGCGGGCCTTCTTCCTCGAGCACCGCGAGATTTTCCAGACGCTGTCTGGAAAATCCGATCGACGAGGGAAAGTGCAGACGCCGTCTGCACAATTTGGCGGAGGGGGAATTGTCCAGACGCCGTCCGGACAATCCGCGGCGGAGTCGCTGGCGGTGATCGCCCGGGCGTTCCCGCTCCCATGGTCGCACTACTCACGCCTGCTCGCCGTGAAGAACCGCCTCGCTCGCTCCTTCTATGAGGCCGAGGCGCTCCGAGGCGGGTGGACCTTCCGCCAGCTCGATCGCCAGATCCAGAGCCAGTTCTACGAGCGCACCGCGCTCTCGAAGAACAAGGCCGCGATGCTGAAGCCGCGGGGGAAGCCCGAGCCGCTCGCGCCCGAAGACACCATCAAAAGCGCCTTCGTGCTCGAGTTCCTCGATCTGAAGGACGAGTACTCCGAGAACGATCTCGAAGAAGCCCTCGTCAAGGGCCTCGAGGCGTTCCTCCTCGAGCTCGGCGGCGCGTTCACGTTCGTCGGGCGCCAGCGTCGGCTGCGCGTCGGCAACGAGTGGTATCGCGTCGATCTCGTCTTCTTCCACCGTGAGCTGCGCTGCCTGGTCGTCATCGACCTGAAGCTCGGCAAGTTCACCCACGCGGACGCGGGGCAGATGCACCTGTACCTGAACTACGCCCGCGAGCACTGGATGGTGAAGGGCGAAAACCCGCCCGTCGGCCTCATCCTTTGCGCGGAGAAGGACCAGGCCATGGCGCGCTACGCCCTCGACGGCCTGCCGAACAAGGTGATGGCCGCCGAGTACCGGACCGCGCTGCCCGACGAGAAGACGCTCGCCGCGCAGGTGAGGAAGGCTCAGCTCGCGCTCGCGCGAAGGAGCACGGGCTGACCTCCTCGGCAGCTCCCCGGCGGATGAGGCGGCTTCGGCCGCTCGGAGAAGCGCGGTGGGGCACATCGGATGCAGCCAGCCCTTCGCGTGAATCAGGACTCTCACACCTGAGGTGCGCGATGGAAACCGAGTGGCAACAACAGACGCAAGGGCCGCAGCGCCGGAAGATCGAAGACGTGCTCGTCTCGCTGAACAAGGCGGCGATTCGCAGCCTCCTCGAAGACGTCTACTCGAACGGCGATCTCCGCACGCTCGAGCGGATCGTGGCCAAGGACGTTCGCATCATCGACAACGCGCTCCTCGAGCCGCTGGAAGGAATTGCGCAGTACCGCGCCCAGGTCGAACAGAGCCGGCGGGCCTTCCCCGACCTGCGCTGCGCCATCGACGACCTGGTCGCCGAGGGAGATCGGGTCGCCGTCCGGTGGGTGGCGAGCGGCACCAACTCCGCCGACTCGATGGGCCTGCGCGCCACCGGCCGAACGGTCCGCGACGTGAGCGGCGCCTCCACCTTCCGGTTGGCGGACGGGAAGATCGTCGAGGCGAGGACCATCTGGGACGTCGCGAGCCTGCTCGAGCAGCTCGGCGTGGGCGGCGGGGCGCAGCTGCCCACCAAGGCCTCCGTGGACGCCGCGAGGCAGGCGCTGAGCTCGTGGACCACGAGCTTCTCCGCGGCCTTCGACCGCAGCGACGCCGCGGCGATCGCCTCGAACTTCCTGGAAGACGCGACCCTCATCACCCCCGACGGCAAGCTCGCGACCGGGCGGCCCGCCATTCAGAAGGCCGTCGAGGAGAACCTCGCCAGCTTCCTCGGGAACGCGAAGAACACCTTCACCCTGAACCACGCGCGCCTGCTCGCGCCCCGGCTCGCCGTCGTGGACTTCACCCACGAGATCGTCGGGCCCAACGTCCCGAACGGGAAGATCCAGTTCCACGTCGACGGCGTGGTGCGGAAGGTGAACGACCGGTGGATGTGGCTCGACGCGCGGCCGCACCCCTACCTGCAGCAGCCTTGAGCTCGGGCCGCCGGGCGAGGCGCCTTCGTGGAGGGGAAGGGGACTTGCGCCTCGAGCCGGTGCCCCTGTCGACGCCTCGGGACGTGGAGGGCGCATGGTGACGGGACGATTCTCGGCCGCCATGGCGGAGCGGTCCGACGGCCGTGTTACCGCGTCGGTCCGAGCTGCTTCTCCAGGTGCGCATCGAACCGCTCGAGGTCGCTCACGACGGTCGCGCGAATCGAGAGGGCGTCGGCCCTGAGCTCGGCGACCCGCGCTCCCTGGGGCGGCGAAATCACTGAGCCATGAATGAAGTAGTGACGGAACTCGAGGAGTCCAGCCAGTCTCTGCTCGATCTCGGCGGACGTGACGGCTGGACGCAGCCCCGTCTCTCGACACATGGTGCTCAGGAGGTCGCGATGCCAGCGATCCCCGATGGGCATCTCATCGAACGTCGAGGCCACGGCTCGATAGACGTTCTCGAGCGCGGTGTACACCCTGGTCAGCGTTGCCGCGGCGTGAACACAACGGTCTTCGTCGCTCCGGTCCGAGACCTCGAGTCGCGCCAACGTTTCGAGTTGAATCTCGAGCACCCGTTTGTGGGCTGCGAGATCCTCTCGAAGTGTGCGCAGGGAGCGGCTCACGCGGGCTCGGCGCCGCGGAGCAGGCGATCGCGGAGCTCGGGCGCCAGATCTTCGAGGATCACCAGATCGACGTGCCGGTGGAGCAACTCAGCCAGGGCTCCCATCGCGCGGAACTGATCGCGCGGATCCATGCCTTCAACCGCGAGGTCGACGTCGCTTCGCGGTGTCGGTGTCCCCTGCGCGAATGAACCGAAGAGGAGAACCTTCGTGGCGCCGAAGCGGTCGCGCAGGAGCCGCGAGGCGATGGGCAGAAGCGCCTTGAGCTCGGAGACGAGTGGCGCCCCAGCGGCGAGGCGCGTCGCCCGTATCCTTTCAACCTCCTGGAGGACTTCTTCGCGCGGGAGCATCAGCAGAAAGAGAGCACGGAACCCTCTTGGCTACCGTGGAGGCGACCCAACCTCGGTACACGTCAGATGATCCGCCCGGCTCTGCCACCGGCCGTCGTCCCCGCGCTCCAAATAGGTCACGCTCACCGACTTCCAGTCCGCCGCCTCCAGGAAGAGCACGTCCTTGATGGTCGGGATCGGCTCTTCGTCCGGCGCCCAGAGGTGGGCCTTGTCCACGACGTGGAGGCGCGCGCTCCGCTGCTCGGCCGAGGAGAACCGGTAGGGCATGGTCCTCACGCCGCGCTCGTCGATGGCGTAGGCCTCGACCGAGCCGATGCGCGGCTCCGGCGTGGTGCAGGAGATGGCCGGCGGCTTCTTCGGCGTGCACGCGCCGAGCACGACGAGCAGGGCGGCGAAGTGATGAGTCCTCAACGTGGCGCGCACCTTGGGGGCCCGCGCGAGGGGACGCAAGCGCTGCGCGCGCGCCGTGGGTGCTCGTCTTGCACCCCTTGGAGGGGATTGGAGGCCGTCATGGAGAGCGTCTTCGGCACCGTCGCGCCCGGGTTCGAAGCGGTCCGCCGGGAGTTCGCCAAGAACTTCCTCGAGCGCGGGGAGATCGGCGCCGCCGTCGCGGCCTACTGGCACGGCGAGAAGGTCGTCGATCTGTGGGGTGGCCGCCGCCTGACGAAGGGCGACGCTCCGTGGAACGAGGACACCATGGTCTGCGTCATGTCGACCTCCAAGGGCCTCGCGGCGATGACGCTCGCCCTGGCCAACTCGCGAGGCTGGCTCGACTACGACGCCTTCGTCGCCGACTTCTGGCCCGAGTTCGCCCAGAACGGCAAGGAGCACGTCACCGTCCGGCAGTTGCTCGGGCACGAAGCGGGCCTCGTGCTGCTCGACGAGCCGCTCACGCTCGAGCGCCTGCGCGACCTCGACGACGTCGGCCGCCTGCTCGCGCGCCAGAAGCCGGCCTGGCCGCCCGGAACCCGCCACGGCTACCACACCGTGTCCCTCGGCATGTACATGCAGGAGCTCATTCGCCACGTCGATCCGAAGCACCGCACGCTGGGCCGCTTCTTCCAGGAGGAGCTCGCCACGCCGCTCGGCCTCGACTTCTACTTCGGCCTGCCTCGCGACGTCCCCGACGAGCGCATCGCCCAGCTCAAGCTCCTGTCCTGGGTGCGGGGGCTGCTGTCGATGGCCCGCATGCCCGCGGGCATGCGCAAGAAGGTGCTCACGCCGGGCTCCATTCTCCGCCGCTCGTTCCTCCTCTCGGACCTCGACTGGGCCGACCGGCGCACGCTCGAGGTGGAGATCCCCGCGGGCAACGGCATCGGCACCGCGCGAGCGATGGCGCGGGCGTACTCCGCCTTTGCCGAAGGCGGCGCCGAGCTCGGCCTCTCGCCCGCCACCTTCGCGCGCATCACCGCGATCTCCGAGGGGCCGCCGTCGCAGGACGAGGTGCTCGGCGTCCCGAGCTCGTTCTCCCTCGGCTTCATGCGCCCCGACTCCGGGTTCTCCTTCGGCTCGAGCCCGCGCGCGTTCGGAGCGCCCGGCACCGGCGGCTCCTTCGCCTTCGCCGATACCGACGCGCACCTCGGCTACGCCTACGCGATGAACAAGTTCGACTACTACTTCGTCGACGACCCTCGCGAGCTGGCGCTGCGGAGCGCGATCTACCAGTCGATGCGCACCGCTCCACCGCCGCCGGCGCGCGTGCCGGCGTGGATGCAGGGCGAGCGGGAGGGGCGCCCCGAGGCGCGGCGCTGAGCTTGTGCGATCAGAAGCGGCCGACCACCGAGGCCCCGCCCAAGGCGCCGGGCGCGGCCGGCACGAGCTGCCAGCTCACCGGCACCGGGTCCATCGGCGTGCCCTTGCGCAGCAGCTTCACCGGGAAGTGATCGGCGAGCAGCGCGGTGATGAAGCTCACCCCCTGCACGGTCGCGAAGGCGGCGTACACCGGCCAGGGGATCGAGTCGCCTCCGGCCCACGACGGCGCGCCCGCGGAGATGGCGTAGAGCGGCCCGGCGACCGGCACCAGGAACAGGAGCCCGCGGCCCAGGTCGGACCAGTAGGTCGGATCGTTCGGCGTGTGGCCGAAGAGGCTGAACGTGTCGAAGATCCACCGCAGCGTGAGGCAGTTCGCCACCTCCACCACGCTCACCACCGCGAAGGGGAAGAAGGAGAGCGCGAAGGTGAGCTCGCTGCCGATGATGAGGTTGGTGCGGGGGCGGGAGATCAGCGTGTGCCCCGCCGGGACCGGTCCACCGTCGTAGGGGACCTCCGGGCCGAGCCCCGCCACCGGCGGGAGACCGTGCGGGCCCTTGCCAGTGCCGATCTCCGCGGTGCGCAGATCGATCTTCTGCTGCATGACGCTCACCGGGGCCGGCCCCTGGGCGAGGGCGTGGAGCGGGAGGAGGAGGAGGAGGGTGAGTCGGGGCATGAGGACCTCAGGGTGACCGGGCTGGCGCGACCACCGGCGCCATCACCCTCGACAGCCCGACGTAGGCCACCGCCGACAGCCCGAACCCGATGAACCAGGCGTAGACGTAGATCGCGTCGAAGAAGCTCTCCGGCCCCGAGAGCACGTGTGCTGATTTGAGAAAGCCCGGCACGTTCGGCACGATTCCAATCACCAGCGCCGCAATCGCTGCCATGTTCACGCCCCGATACTTGCCCAGGGGGCGATAGAGCTCGGCCACGTCGAGCTCCTTCTTCTTCAAATACCAATAATCCGTCACCATGATGCCTGCGATTGGCCCGAGCAACGCCGAATAGCCAATCAACCAGTTGAAGATGTACGTGTCCGCGCTGGAGAGCAGCTTCCACGGCAAGATGATGATGCCGATCACCCCGGTGATGACGCCGCCCGTCTTGAAGCTGATCAGCCGCGGCGCCAGGTTCGCGAAGTCGTTCGCCGGGCTCACCACGTTCGCCGCGATGTTCACCGACACCGTCGCCACGCCCACGCCCAGCAGCGCGGTGATCGCCACCAGCACCCGCACCGCCGGGCTCGCGATCAACGGCTCGGTCAACCCCGCCGGCGCCGTCGCCGACGTCAGCTGCGACAGAATGAACACCGGGTCCCACAGCTTCGACGTCTCCACGCCCTTCAAGATCGCCTGCGACGCCGAGGTGATCACCACCCCCATCGCCGAGAACGCCAGCATCGTCGTCGGCAGGCCCAACGTCTGCCCCAGCATCTGCTCCCGCTGGCCTTTCCCGAAGCGCGTGAAGTCCGGAATGTTCAGCGACAGCGTCGCCCAGAAGCCCACCATGCCCGTGAGCTGCGGCACGAAGACCTTCCAGAACGCCCCCACCGTCTCGAAGCGCGACGGCTGGGTGATGAGGTCGCCCACGCCTCCCGCGCGGCTCAGGGCCCAGACCAGCAGCACCCCCGCCATCACCAGCACCAGCGGCGCCGCCCAGTTCTCGAACACCCGCACCGCGTTCATTCCATACAGGATGATCCCGATGTTCAGCGCCCAGAAGATCATGAAGGTGATCCCCGACGGCACCGAGAGCCCCAGCAGCGACGCGCCTCCGCCCAGCTGCGCGAAGCCCGGCCACAAGGCCTCGATGAACGTCTTCAGCGCCTCGCCGCCGATTGACGTTTGAATGCCGAACCAGCCACAGGCCACCAGCGCACGGAGAACCGCCGGCACGTTCGCTCCGGTCGTCCCGAACGACGAGCGCGCCAGCACCGGAAACGGAATGCCGTACTTCGTCCCCGGGTGTGCGTTCAGCAGAATGGGCACCAGCACGATCAGGTTGCCGAGGGCGATCGTCAGCAGCGCCTGCCACCAGTTCATGCCCACCGCCACCAACCCACCGGCCATCATGTAGGTCGGAATGCAGTGCGCCATGCTGATCCACAGCGCGGCAAAGTTGTACGTGGTCCACACCCGGCGCGCCTTCGGCACCGGCGCCAGGTCGGCGTTGAACAGCGGGCTGGTGGCGACATCGGCCGGGAGCTCGGCCAGCGCTTCCTGTGCGAGGGCGGGGTCGTGCATGGATCGCGCACCGTACTACGCGCGGAAAAAAGCACCTCCTCCTTGAAATCGCCTTACAATCCACCATCTCCATGTCCGCGCCCGGCTTGAAGCCCACGGTGAAGCTCGAGAGCGGTCCGAACGGCTCGAGGCTCGTCGACTCGGTGACCGGACGCGCGCTCGCGCTCTCCGACACCGAAGCCATGCTGCTGGAATTTTGGGACGGCACCGCAGACGTCGGCGCGTTGGTGAAGGCCGCCACCGAGGCCTCGCTCTCGCTCGACGCGTCGCAGGTGGCCGTCTTCATGACCCGCCTCACCAAGGCCGGCTTCCTCGCCGCGCCGATCTCCGGCGACGTCGCGAAGAACGCCGAGGCGCCGCTGACCGCCCAGGTCACCGTGCCCAAGGTGCGGCTCGACCTGCAGGTCTCCAAGGTGCCCGACGCGCAGGGCATCTTCCTGGTCCGCGATCCCAACGGCGGGCGCACCTTCTCGCTCTTCGACTTCGAGCTCTCCGTCGCCCGCATGCTCGACGGCAAGCGCAGCGCCCAGGAGGTCATCGACGGCGCCAACCGCATCGGCATCACGGTGAAGCTGGAGAGCCTCCGCGGCTTCATCGGCCAGCTCCGGGCCTACCACTTCCTCGACGACTCGGGCGCCGCCCGCCCCGCCGAGCCCTCCACCTGGCCCAAGCGCAAGAGCTGGGAGCCCAGGGTGCGCGAGCTCTTCCAGGCTGCGCTCAAGGCCTCGCGCGAGGGCCGCCGCCCCGACGCCGTGTCCGCGCTCGATGCGCTGCTCGTGCTCGACCCCGAGAACGCCGAGGCCCGGGAGCTCAAGGTCCGCCAGAGCGCCGCCGGCACCGCCGTCGACGTGGGCCTGGGCTTCATGGAGCTGCACGGCGAGCTCTCCGACGGCCCGCCGCGCGCCAACCCCGACGAGAACCTCACCACGCTCGCGGCCTTCGTCGACCCGATGGCCCTCGGCGAGGTCTCTCCGGCGCGGCCCATCGATCTCGATCTCAACGATCCCGCCCTGCAGCCCAAGCCCTCGGCGCCGCTGCCGGAGGACGTCGCCCTCGTCGGCCCCCGGTCGGCCAACCGGAAGATCTACCGCCTGGCCGGCGTCGTCGGCTGCGCCGTCCTCGTCGGCGTGCTCGTCACTCCGGTGAAGTGGAGGCAAGCCAGCGTCGGCGAGCTGCTGCCGCGGGCTCTGGGCACCGCCGTCGCGCCCTGGGACGGCACCGTGAAGGAGCTGCTCGTCAAGGACGGCGCCCAGGTGAAGGCCGGCGACCCGGTGGTTCAGCTCGACCGTGGGCCCTTCGAGGCCCGGCGCGCCGCGCTGGAGAAGGAGCTCGAGCCCGTCGCCGCCCACGTGAAGCAGATGCTCAACGAGCCGTGCGATCCCAAGGTGCGCGCCGCCTCGACCGCCAAGCTCAAGGTCGCCCAGCGGGCCTTCGCGCCGTGGAAGGCCCGTGAGGAGAAGGCCCTCGCGCTTCCCGAGCCCGCCCGCGCCGTCGCCCTCAAGGCCCTCGGGCCCGGCCTCGTCACCGCCAAGGCCGAGTACGCCCGCGCCGAGGCCGCGTTCGAGGAGATGACGCAGGACAAAGCCCTCGCCGGCGCCCAGGCCGAGCAGAAGCGCCTCGAGGACGCCATCGCCGCCGTCGCACAGGAGCTCGAGGCCTCGACGGTCAAGACGCCCACCGCCGGCTACTTCCTCTCCAGCCCCGACCTCCTCGGCCGCGCGGTGAAGAAGGGCGAGCCGCTGGGCCGACTCGTCTCCCGCACCGCCACCATCGTGGTGAGGGGCCCGTTCCCTTCCAACACGCCGATCCCCGAGGCGAAGCTGATGATGGAGTACCTGAACCCGCCCGTCGGCGAGGAGCACTGGGTGGACGGCCCGACCGGGAAGCGGCTCGAGGGCTCCGTCGAGGTGCGCGACCCGAGCTTGTTCACCAAGCCCCAGCCGGTGGAGCTGAACTACGGCGAGCGGTTGTTCGTACAGGAGCTCGTCGGGTACTGAGCGGAGTTCGGCACCCTTCGACGGGCTCAGAGACTGACAGTTTTTGAGCACGGGTGGTTGAGGCCCGCACGGGTTCGTGATCTGCCTGTCCGTGGAGGCAGGCATGAGCAAGACCCAAGGACTTCGGCTTCGCCGGCCGGCGCGGCAGCAG
>JBBIOE010000241.1:0-11069 GCA_037443525.1 Archangiaceae bacterium
CGCCGTCGCCCGCCGCGTCGCGCGCGAGGGAGGCGGTGAACGCCGCCGCCGCCGCGCTGGCGCCCGACGCCGGCCGCTGAGGCGAGGGGCCTACTCCTTGGTCTTCAGCTTGCTCGCGTTCTCGTCGATGAAGCGGCGAATGTCGTCGGCCATGTCGAGCAGCTTCGTCCACTGCTCCTTGTAGAGCGTCACCGGGAAGCGGCCGAGCCCGTACACCGAGACGCCGCCCTTCTCGCTGACCTTGAGCGACACGCCCTTGCTGGTGCGCGCCTTCAGGGCCTCGTTCTCGGCCTTCAGCTTCTCCAGCTCCGCCTTCAGCTCGGCTTCGGTGCTCATGGGGCTCCTTTTGGGGGGCGACCATACCGCCATCAGGCGACGACGTTGGAGTGCAGATCGCCGTCGCGCGAGGCATTCTGGCGCTGAATGCCGCTCGAGACCCTCGACGCCGTGAACGCCTTCATCGACGAGCTGAGCGCCACCCTCGATCCCACCTCCCGCTACATCACCGATCTCCGCGCCACGGTGAGCGCCTCCCGAGACGTGGCCGAGCTCGAGCGCCGCCTCCTCTCGGGCTGCCGCGGCCTGCGCCACGCGGGGGACGCGGCCTTCGCCGCCATGAGCCTCGAGGAGAAGCTGCGCGCGAACCTCGTCACCGCCGAGACCACGCTCTTCCGCTTCGCCGAGGGCGAGCTCGAGGCCATCGACCGGGTGCTGCTGCCGATGCTCGAGGGCAAGACCGCCCAGGCCCTCATCGTGCCCTGCTCCCACGGCGAGGAGGCCTTCACCCTCGCGGCCTGGCTCCTCAAGGTGAAGGTGCCCTTCGACATCGACGCCTTCGACGTGCAGCCGCAGCTGGTGGCCGAGGCCAGGACGGGGCGCCTGAGCTTCGGCTACCCGAGGGAGCTTCTGGCGCAGGAGGGCCGCGTCTCCGAAGAGGTGCTCGCGCGCATCCGCTTCCAGGTGGGCGACGCCTTCGCGCTGCCGCTTCCGGCCGGCCGCGCGTTCCACCTGGTGATGTGCCGGAACTTCCTCGGCTACTTCCAGGAGCCGGTGGCGGTGCGCCTCGCCCAAGAGCTCGCCGCGCGCCTCGCCCGGCCGGGCCTGCTCTTCCTCGACAGCTTCTGCGTGGCGAAGTTCCCCGGGCTTTTGCCGGCGCTGAACCGGGCCGACGCGACGCGGCTCGCGGGGACCCCGGTGTTCGCCGTGCGCTGAACACGGCGCCTTGCGCGCTCCGGCGCGACGTGGTGTGTGAGCGGGCGTGTCCTCGCTCCACCCGGCTCAGCTCTTCGTCCTGGCGCTGGCGTCGCTGGTGCTGATCCGCTGGAACCTGTGGCGGGCGGTGCTCTTCCTCGCGCCCGGCTCGGTGCTGGTCGACAGCGACGCGCCCGCCGGCGCCGCGCCCCTGCCCGCGCCGCTTTCGGGCCCCCACCGGGCGCTCCTCGCCTTGGGGTTCGTGGCCCTGGGCACCCACTTGGAGCACCCGCGCTTCGGCAAGAGGCTCCTCTCCTTCGACTACGCCCACCCCACCGAGAGGGTCTACGCCAGCCTCTTCTTGGGGCTGTCCGGCCCTCGGCTCTACCTCCTCACCCCCACCCGCGGAGGAGGCCTGGTGCTCACCGCCGACTTCCGCCGTCCCGCGCGCGAAGAGAAGGGGCGCTACCTCTCGGGGACCGTGGAGGGCGCGACGCCCGAGCGCTTGTTGCGCGCCCACCAGCGGCGGGTGGCCGAGCTCGGCGAGCCAGACTCGTCGTGGACCCTCGACGGACGGGTAGACGCCGCCAGGAGCTGGTACTCGGGCGCGGGAAAAACCGAGGTGCGTCAACAGAATGCCGTTGGACTGTTGTGGACGGTGTTCGCAATTGGCATGGTGGGCGCCGCACTCTGGACAGGTTTCCATAGGGAGTCGTCATGAAGAGCGTCTCGAAGAACGAAGAAATCTATTTCCTCTCCGCCAAGCGCACCGCGTTCGGAACTTTCGGCGGAGCCTTGAAGGACATCTCGGCCACCGACCTCGGCGTCGAGGCGGCGAAGGCGGCCCTCTCGGCCTCCAAGATCTCGGCGGAGGACGTGCAGCACGTCATCTTCGGCAACGTGATGCAGACGAACCCCGACGCCATCTACCTGGCGCGGCACATCGGCCTGAAGGCGGGCGTGCCCGTCCCGGTCGGCGCGCTCACCGTCAACCGCCTCTGCGGCTCGGGCTTCCAGGCCTTCATCAACGCCGCGGAGATGATGCTCACCGAGCAGGCGCAGGTGGTGCTCGCCGGCGGCGCGGAGAACATGTCGCAGGCGCCGCACATCATCCGCGGGGCGCGCTGGGGCATCCCGCTGGGCAAGAGCAACATGGAGGACATGCTCTGGACGGGCCTGCTCGACACCGTGGCCGGCATCCCCATGGGCATGACCGCCGAGAACCTGGCCGAGCAGTACAAGCTCACCCAGGAGCAGGTGGACGAGTTCAGCTACAGCTCGCAGAAGCGCTTCGCCGCCGCGCAGGAGGCCGGCCGCTTCAACGAGGAGATCGCCCCCGTCGAGCTGAAGACCAAGAAGGGCTCGACCATGTTCCTGAAGGACGAGCACAACCGCCCCGACACCACCATCGAGGGCTTCAAGAAGCTGCCCAAGGTCTTCAAGAAGGACGGCGTCATTCACCCCGGCGCGGCCTCGGGCATCTCCGACGGCGCGGGCGCGGCGGTGCTGGCCACCCGCTCCTTCGTGGAGAAGCGCGGCCTCAAGCCCATCGGGCGCCTGGTGAACTGGGGCATCTCGGGCTGCGACCCGAAGGTGATGGGCATCGGCCCGGCGCCCGCGATGCGCAACCTGATGCAGCGGGCGGACTTCAAGCTCGGTGACGTCGACCTCTTCGAGGTGAACGAGGCCTTCGCGCCGCAGTACCTGGCGGTGGAGAAGGAGCTGGGCTTGCCGCGCGAGAAGACCAACGTGAACGGCGGCGCCATCGCCTGCGGTCACCCGCTGGCGGCCTCGGGCGCGCGCATCACCGCTCACCTGTTGCACGAGCTCAAGCGCCGGGGCGGCAAGTACGGCGTGGGCAGCGCCTGCATCGGCGGCGGCCAGGGCATCGCGGTGTTGGTGGAGGCGCTGTGAGCGCGGCGGCCGAGGCGAAGGCCTTGCGCGAGAAGGCGAAGCAGATCGCCGAGCAGCGGCGCGCCGAGCGGAAGAACCGCAAGCGCAAGTGCGCCCTCTGCGGCACCGAAGAGAACGAGAAGGTGCCCTTCGTGGCGCACCCCGACGGCATCGGCCCCACCTGCAAGGAGCCGGCGACCTGCGATCAGTACCGGGCCCAGGCGGCGGTCCGGGCCCGCTGACCGAGAGACACCCATGACGAATCCAGCGCTCAACTTCACCGGCGTGAAAGTGTTCTCCACCACCCTGGCGCGCGACCGCGAGGCGATGGGTGAGACCATCACCCGCTGGCTCAAGGACAACCCCGGGCTGGAGATCGTCGACAAGATGGTGACCCAGAGCTCCGACAAGGAGTTCCACTGTCTGTCGATCACCCTGTTCTACAAGCCGAAGGCGTAGACGCCGCAGCGCGCCTCGCCCGGGGGCGCGCGCAAATCTCGCGCGGCGAGTGGACCTCGTCGGGAGTATTGGAGAGAGCGTGCGGAGCGAGTTTCAGCGGTGGCTCAACCCACGGAGCGTCGGCGGCCAGTACGCCCTGGCGACCGTGGTGCTCTCCATCGTGGCTGCCGTCAGCGCGCTGGCCGGGCAGAACCTGGTCTTCAGCGCCGACGCGGTGCTGCGCGACTTGAAGCTGTGGGTGGTGCTCACCAACGTCTTCGTGGTGCAGGCCGATGCCTTGAGCATCATCTTCTCCGTCATCGTCTTCATCACCTGCGGCAGCTTCCTCGAGCAGTACTGGGGGGCGCGGCGGGTGTGGACCTTCATCGTGGGCGTGGGCGTGTTGTCTTCGCTGGCGGTGTTGGCGGTGGCGCCGTTCAGCAGCACCGTGGCGCTGATTCCGTACTTCGGCGGGCACGCGATCTTCTCGGCCTTGTGGGTGGCGCAGGGGCTGGTGCTCGGGTCGCGTCAGGTCAATTTCTTCTCCCTTCCGCTCTCCGGCTACGGGCTCGCGGCCATCGGCGCGGCCTTCCCGATCATCAACGGCCTCCGCGCGCCGCTGATGGAGCTGCAGACCTACGTGGCGCTCGTGCTCACCGTGGCCTGGGTGCGCGGCTGGGGGCCGGTGTCGTGGGTGAATCACTTCCGCGCCTGGCGGCTGGCGCGGGGCCTCCGGAAGCGCTCGGGACACCTCACCGTCCTCACCGGTGAGGAGAGGAACCCGCCGCGCGGCTCCGACCGCTTCCTGCACTAAGCTCGGCGCCTCGCGTGTCCCTCCCGTTCACCCCGAGCCCTGAGGCTTCCTCACAGCCCGACTCGTCACCGTTCAGCCCGAGCGAAGTCGTGGGCCCGCGGGCTCTCGTCCTGGTCGGCTGGCCCCGCTCCGCTCGGGGCGAACGGAGCTGGGCCCGACCTTTGGAGTCGTCAGCGCTGAGCCGAGCCCGCCCTGAGCCCGTCGAAGGGTCGAGGAGTGCCGAGCGTGGTCGACGGTGGCCGGCAGGCCCCGGCGGTGCCCCGGTTCGCTTCGAGGAATGGCGGCGATGAGCTCCGAGCTCGCGGCGCCCCCTCGCCCGCCTCCTTTCGACGACCGGCTCGACGGCGCCCAGGCGGAGGCCTTCGTGGCCGCCTCGCTGGCGGTGGCGCGCCGGCACGCCGCGTCGCCCACCTACTTCGAGGCGGGGCTGTTGGCGCTGGCCGAGGCGGTGGCGGAGCGGCCCACGCTGCCGGCGCCGACCCTGGTCTTCGACCTGGTGCCCCTGCTCTCGGGCGAGCGGCTGCTCGGCCCGCCCTCGGGCGGCGCGGGCGGCCTCGACGACGCCCTGCGCGCCTGGGACGATCACGTGCTCGCGCGGCTGGTCGCCGATCGCCGCTTCAGCCGCCTGGTGGACGCGGTGGCGACGCTGCCCAAGCCAATGCGGCCGGTGGCGGCGGGCGTGGCGTCGGTGCGCTTGCTCGAGCGGCTCGGGGTGGGCACCGGCGTGGGCTTGTCGGCGGCCCTGGTGCGGCGCCTCATCGGCCGTCCGGCGGAGGAGCTGGTGGAGGCGGGCAAGGCCGCGCTGGCGGACCCGCTCATCGCCGCGCGGCTGACCAGCGGGCTCCTCACGGTGGCCAAGGCGGCGCGGCGCTCGCGGGAGCTGCTCTCCGACGCCGAGCTCTTCCTGGTGGAGAACATCGCGGCGCTCAAAGGGCTCGGCCCCCGGGTGGCGCTGGCGCAGCTCGCCGACGTGGCGCAAGGAATCGAGGAGAGCCTGCCCACCCGGGTGCGCGCGAGCCCGGAGGACGGCGATGCGCCCACCGCGCTGGAGGAGGAGTCGGCGTTCCCGGTGGGCGGCTTCGCCAACCTCACCACCCAGGGCTCGCTGGAGAACCTGGTGAGCTCGGAGCTCATCTACATGGACGAGGCGGGCGCGGCGCGGCCGGACCTCTTCGACCTGCGCTTCGTGGAGGGCGAGCTCCTCTACTACTCGCGCGACGAGTCGGTGGCGGTGCGGCGGCGGCGGCAGGTGGCGCTGGTGCTCGACGCCTCGCTGTCGCAGGCGCGAGTGCTCGATGCGGGCGAGGCGGTGCAGCGCACCGTGTGGCTGCTCGGCGCCTTGACCGCGGTGGTGCGCAAGCTCGCGGGCTGGCTCGAGCAGGAGAGCCTGTCCTTCGAGCTGTGGGTGCCGGGGCCGGCCGACGCGTCGCCTCTGGTGGAGGAGCGCGACGTGGCGTCGCTGGTGTTGCGCCAGTACCGCGAGCGCGGGCAGCTCGAGGTCTTGCACGCCGCCTCGGCGGTGGAGGCGGTTCGCCAAGCGCGGCTGCGCTCGAAGGGGCACGCGCGGGTGCTGGTGTTCGGCGCCAAGATGCCGGCGGGGCTCGAGGGCGAGGCGCAGGCCGAGGCCTTCGTCGACGTCTCCGGCGCGGCGCCGGTGGCGCATTGGGTCGACGGGCGGCGCGGGCAGGGCGAGGGGGCGGGCTCTGCAAAGGAGCGCTTCACCCGCCTCGCCGAGGAGCTGCTCCTGGGGTTGATGCACTCGCAGCGCACCCGGCCGCTGGGCACGCTCGGGGGTCGAGGCGAGGTGACGGCCGCCGCCCGGCGTGGTTGAAGTCCTCCGTCATGGCTCCTTCGTCCCGCCCCTGGATCGTCAGCCCGCACGGCCCGCTGGAGAAGCTCGAGCCGAACCTGTGGACCGTGCACGGCATGATGGGGAACGGCGTCGTCGACCGCCGCATGAACATCGTGCGCCGCGCGAACGGGAGCCTGTGGTTCTTCCACGCGGTGCCGCTCGCCGAGCCCGAGCTCGACGAGGTGCTGGCGTGGGGGAAGCCGGAGGCGCTCATCCTCGGGCACGGCGATCACGGGCTCGACGCCACGCCCTTCGCCAGGAAGCTGGGCGTGAAGATCTACGGGCCGCGGGCGCACGAGGCCGCGCTCCGCCAAAAGCACGAGCTGGCCGGCACGCTCGAGGCGCTCCCCGAGGACCCGCATGTGCGCTTCCTCGAGATGCGCGGCACCAAGAAGGGCGACGCGGCGGGCCTGGTGACCAGCGGCGACCGGGTGAGCGTGATGTTCAGCGACTGCTACCAGGACCACACCCACACCAAGGGCGTCGCGCGGCTGTTCGGCTTCAGGGGCGGCCCGAAGGTGGTGCCGTTGTTCCGCTTCCTCTTCACCAAGGACGCGAAGGCGCTGCGGGCTCACCTCGAAGAGCTGGCGGCGACGCCGGGCCTCGCGCGCATCCTGCCGACCCACGGGCCGATGCGGACCGAGGACCCGGCAGGCACGCTCCGCGCGGTGGCGGCGAGGCTCTGAGGCCGTTCGCCGGCGCACGAGGGCTGGCCGGGTTGACTCCGGAGCACCTCGCGCGTTAGTTCCGACCCACACGTCGCGACCGCGGCACGAGAGGAGGCTCCCATGGATATTCAGCTCGACGGTTTCCTGGTTCGCCTCTCGGCGCGCGCGTAGACGGCGTTTCGAAGCACGGAACGGACTCGTCTCGGGCCTGCGCTCGACGGGCGCTTGCGTCCTGACGCTGGCGTGGCCCTCGAGGGTCTCGCCTCACCGGAACTCCGTCCTTCATGTCCTCTCGTTCTCGCCGTAGCCACACGCAGCACGATCCGTCCACCGATTCACCCGAACCCTTCTTCGAGGCCGGCGCCGGTCACCGGCACGCGCGCCTCGAGCACGTCCTGTGCGAGGAGCTCCAACGACTCATCACCGACGAGGCCGCCGATCCGGCGCTCGACGGCATTCACCTCTTGGCCGTGCACCTGTCCTTCGACGCCGGGCAGGCGCGGGTGCCCTACGCCGTCGAGGGACCGCTGGGCGACGAAGCCCGGCGCGCCCGCGAGACCAAGCTCGGCCTGTCGCGGGCCACGGCGTTCCTGCGCACGCAGCTCGCGCTCACGCTCGATCTCAAGAAGGTGCCGAAGCTCGCCTTCACCTTCGTCGGCATGCGTGAGCGCACAGGAGGTGAGCCATGCCCCGAGTGATCCTCCCCGACGCGGGCGACGCGCACGTGCCCATTCACGTCTGGAGCCGCCGTCCTCCGAAGCAGGCCCTGGAGCAGCTTCGGGTCATCGCCCGGCTGCCCTTCGTCGTCGAGCACGTCGCGGCGATGCCGGATCTGCACGTCGCCAGCGGCGTGGCGGTGGGCACCGTCTTCGCCACCGAAGGGGTGGTCGTCCCCGCGGCGCTCGGCGAGGACCTGGGCTGCGGCATGAGCGCGGTGCGCTTCGATGTCCCGGCGGCGCGGCTCGATCGCCGGACGCTGGAGCGTCTGGTGTCCGCGGTGAGCCGCGCGGTGCCGCTCGGAGACGCCATCCACCGCGGGGCCGGCGTCGCCGTGCCCGAGGCGCTGTTCTCGGCATCGCTCTCCACCGGCGCGCTCCAGCACGCGCGCGACCGGCTCGCGCCCCGGCACTTGGGCACCCTCGGCGGAGGCAACCACTTCCTCGAGCTCGATCGCGACGCGGGCGGAGACCTCTGGCTCCTGGTGCACTCCGGCTCGCGCGGGCTCGGCGCGGTCATCGCCGGGCACCACCTCAGGGCGGCCGAGGCGGCAGGGCAGGGCGCGCTCCCCGGCCTGCGCTGCGACACGCCGGCGGGGCGCGCCTGCCTCGCCGACCTCGGCTGGGCGCTGGACTTCGCGCGCGCCAACCGGGAGGCGCTGCTCCGAGCCGTGGCGGAGCTCGTCTTCGAAGCCACCGGCCAGCCGCCGGAGGAAGCGAGTCGCCTCGACGTGCACCACAACTTCGTCCGCGAGGAGACCCACTTCGCTCGCCTCCTGGTGGTGCACCGCAAGGGCGCCATCGCCGCGCCCGCCCAAGAACGCGCCCTCATTCCGGGCTCGATGGGCACCGCGTCGTACGTCGTCGAGGGAAAGGGCGCACCGCTCGCCTTCGCCTCGGCCTCGCACGGCGCCGGGCGCGTCCTCTCGCGGAAGGAGGCGCGAGCCCGGGTGGCTCCGAGGCAGCTCGCCCACGCCATGCGCCGCGTGGTCTTCGATGCCGCGAAGGCGGGCTCCCTGGTGGAGGAAGCACCCAGCGCCTACCGCGACCTCCGCGAGGTGCTCGAGGACGAGGAGGACCTCGTCGCACCCCTCCTGCGCCTGGAGCCGATCGCGGTGGTGAAGGGCTGACCCGTTCGCTTTCGTGGCGGCGGGCGGCGCCCCCGCGCGTATGCTCGCCCTCTGTGGAACCAAGGAAGCTGGTGAGAGCGCTGGTCGAGCGGGGGCTGTTGGAGAAGTTCGCCATCGATCAGCTCCTCTCCAAGCTGGCCCCCAAGGAGACGCTCGCCGACCGCCTGGTGTCGGAGGGGCTGGTGCCCGAGGCCGACCTCCTGCACCTCATCGCCGAGGAGGCGAAGACGCGCTTCGTCTCCACCAAGAAGCTCGACGACCTTCGCCTCTCGGCCGACCTGATGGAGTTCATCCCCCTGGAGGCGGCGGAGGCCAACGTCGCCCTGCCCCTCGCCTACGAGGCCTCGTCGAAGACCTTGTCCCTGGTGATGGGCGACCTCTCGCGGCAGTCGAAGCTCGAAGACCTCCCGCGCTTCGCGAGGCTCGAGCGCGTGGTGGCCTGCATCGGCATGCCCGGCGCCATCCGCGCCGCGATTCGCCGCAACTACCTCGGCGAGAAGAAGGAGAAGCGCAAGGAGCCCAAGCCCACCGGCAAGTGCTCGCAGTGCGGCATGCCCACCCTCGAGGACCAGCTCGAGTGCGGCACCTGCGGCCTGTTGCTCAACCCCAACGCCCCGCTCGACGGCACCGAGGCGCGCATCGTGCGGGCGCTGCTCTCCGAGCCCACCGGCATGCACCGGCTGCCGTCGCGGTTCCAGGTGCACGAGGGCGTGACGCGGCTGGGCCTGCCGGTGCAGGTGAAGGACCACCTGGTGCCCAAGCTCGCCGCGGGGCTGGAGATCGTCCGCTCGCTCTCGGACTTCGAGGCCTTCGTCGTCTCGTTCGTCGACGGGCAGCTCACGGTGGAGGGCCTCGCGCAGGCCACCAACCTGATGAGCGTCGAGATCAACTCGGTGCTCGCGTCGTTGACCGAGCGGAAGGTCCTCCAGCTCGACGATCCGACCAGGCCGCGCGAGCCGGTGAAGACCGCGCCCGCTCCGAAGCCCGCTCCGGAGGCCAGGGCGCGACCCGTCAGCGCCCCCAAGACCGCGCCCGCTCCGAGCGCGGCGCCGATCGCCGGCCCCGGTGCGCGCGCCCACGTCGAGACGAAGCGCCCGACGACGGCGGCCGCTTCGGCGGCCCCGCCCAAGCCCGCCGAGCCGGCCCCGCCTCCGCCTCCGCCTCCGCCCGCGCCCACGAAGCTTCCCCTCCTCGCGAAGCCGCACCACCTCTCCGTCGAGGCGCAGATGGAGAACTCGCTCCAGTCCGCCCTCGCGCTGGAGCGCCGCGGCGAGGTCGACGGGGCCATCACCGTCTTGAAGATCGCCATCTCCCGCTCGCCCAAGCCGGCGGCCCTCTACAACCGGCTCGCGCTCGTGCTCCTGCATCAGCGCAAAGATGCCCGGCAGGCCGAAGAGCTGATCCAGAAGGCCATGGAGCTCGAGCCCGAGAACCGCGTCTACAAAGAGAACCTGGCGCGGGTGCTGGCCTTCGCCGCCGGCGCGCATTGAGCGGCTGTACAGCGGCTTGACGGCGAGCGCGGGGCAAGCGGCCACGCTGGCCCGTCGATGCGGGAACAGGGCTCGAGTCCACTCCGCGATTCCCGTGGGTTCAGCGCGCCGCCGGCGCGGATCGATACTTGCTCGGCGACCCGGCGAACTTTTCGGAGGTGCATCGGTGCTGCGACTCGGTCTTCCGTCGGTCATGGGCGCTCTCGTCGGACTCGTCCTCTCGTCCTGTGGCGGCGTGGACGCTCCCGCCGCGTGCGAGGTGAAGTGCGGCCCCGGTCTCGTCTGTGACGAACTGCTCGGGAAGTGCGTCGCGGTGAGCACGTATGCACCGCCCGCGTCGGGCACCGGCGGCGACCAGAGCATGGGGGGGAACCAGGGCACGGGCGGAGACCCAGGCACCAGCGCCGGGACCGGCTCCGGCGGCGGGACTGGCACCGGCGGCGGGACTGGCACCGGCGGCAACGCCGGCACCGGAGGCTCGTCGGGGACGGGCGGCAACGCCGGAACGGGCGGCTCGTCGGGGACGGGTGGAGGCGCCGGCACCGGCGGAGCCTCGGGAACGGGCGGAAGCACCGGCTCCGCCGGCTTCTGCTCGACCTGCGCCTCGAGCTCGCAGTGCGGCGGCGCGAAGAACTTCTGCCTCCAGGGTTCCGGCTCGGCTTACTGCGGCCAGGACTGCAGCGCCGGCCAGACCTGCCCCATTCACTCCCACTGCGCCAGCATCGGGAACTCCAGCGGCACCGTCGTGGGGAAGAACTGCGTGCTCGACACCGGCTACGTCTGCTCCGGGAGCGGCACCGGCGGTGGCACCGGCGGCGGCACGGGCGGCGGCACGGGCGGCGGCACCGGCGGCGGCACCGGCGGCGGCACCGGCGGC
>JBBIOE010000242.1:0-11036 GCA_037443525.1 Archangiaceae bacterium
GTCGCGCCACCACCCGCGCCGCCGCCCGTCGAGCCACCGCCCGCGCCGCCGCCGCTGCCGGCGTCCTTGCTCGCGGGCGTGGTGCCGCAGGCGACCGTGAGGCACAGCGCCGCCACGCAGGTGGCGCGGAACACCAGCTTCGTCACGTCGAGGTTCATGGGTCGCTCCCGAGAGTGGCTCGGGAGCTAGCACGCGCTCGCGCCCCGCACCAAGGGGGCGACCGACTTCTCCCGCCGCCAGCTCACACGACGCGCACGTGCCCGGCCGGCGGGGGACGGCCGGGCACGCGCGACGCCGGAGCGTCGAGTTGCCTCACGCGCCGGGCTTCTGCTCGTGCATCTCGCCCCAGCCGGCCTCGATCATGCTCTTCACCTTCCACTGCCCGTCGACCTTCACCAGCAGGGTGGTGCTCTTGCCGTTCACCTTCTGCTTGCCGAGGGTGAGCGTGTAGTCGTCCACCACGGTCGCCAGGTTGTCGGAGAGCACGGTGATGGTCTCCTTGTGCGTCTTCTTCGATTCCTTCATCGCATCGAAGTGCGACTTCATCATCGAGGAGTACTCCTCCTTGGTGTACGTCTTCGCGGTGATCATGCCCTTCTGATCATCCGTGGCCAGGAAGAGCGGGAAGTCCAGGCGCTCGAGCTTCGCGTTGAAGTCGTTCTTGGCCACGATCTCGTCGCCGGCCTTGAGGAACGCCTCGATCTCCTTCTTCAGCTTGCGTTCGTCGGTCACCTTGCGCGTGGCCGGGCCGGCCTTGGTGATGTCGGTGGTGACGGCGCCCACGGTCTCCCTGGGCATCTTGCCGGTCTGCTCGCCCATCTGAGACTTTTGCGCCGGCTTCGGCGGCTGTTGCGCGGACGGCTGAGGGGCCGGGTCCATCCCGGACTGGGCAAACGCGAGCGAGGCGACGGCGATGCACGCTGCGGTGACGATGCGGTTCATGGGTGCTCCTCTCAAGTGGATACTGCTCTCGACGGCCACCATGGCTGCCGACGACCGTGTCTGGTCGAGACCGGATGCCGGTATCGGGCCAGCGCGCCCCGGAAAGATGGGCGAGCGTGAGTGACACCGAAGCCGTTGCGCGACGCGGGCCCTCTTCGCTCAGCAGGAGGACTTGCAGGTGCCGTCGGGGCAGCAGAGCTTCCCCAGGCCGCAGGAGCGCCCGGCGCAGCCCGGGTCCTGACAGTCGACCAGGCCGTCGCAGTCGTCGTCCAAGCCGTTGCCGCAGGTGAGGTCGCTCGCCTCCGGCACCGGCGCCTGGGGCAGGCAGAGCCCGAAGGTGCGCGTCAGGCAGACCCAGGCCTTCACGCCGGCGCAGACGCTCACCCCGCAGCTCTCGCTGACGGCCTGACAGCCGGGGTCCTGGCAGTCGGTCTTCCCGTCGCAGTCGTCGTCCACCCCGTTGGAGCAGGCGGCGGGCGTGGCCTCGCGGGTCGGGTCCGACGCGCAGGCGCCGTAGGTCTGGGTGGCGCAGTTCCAGCTCTGGACGCCGGTGCAGGTCAGGAAGGGGCAGGCCCCGGTGAGGCCCTGGCAGGCGGAGTCGGCGCAGTCCTTCTTCCCGTCGCAGTCGTCGTCGACGCCGTTGGAGCAGGCGGCCACCGTGCTCTCGGCGGCGAGGGTCGTGCAGGCGGTGTCCTTCGCCTCGCAGCCGGTGTCGAAGCGGCCGTCCTGATCGATGAACCCCGGCGCGCAGGCCAGCGGGCCGCAGGTGCCGCTCGCGGTGCAGGACGCGCTGGCGTTGGGCCGGGCGCAGCTCTGGCCGCAGGCGCCGCAGTTGAGATCGTCGGTGGTGGGCGTCAGCGCCATGCGCGCCACCGCCGTGCCGCCGTCGAAGTCGGTCAGCGACGCGCCGCAGGCGAGCTCACCGCCGTCGAGGCCGCGCGCGATGCCGGCGAGGGTCACCGGCCCCTTGGGGAAGCTCGCCTCCTCGTAGAAGACGTCGATGGCCGAGAGGCCCTGGACTCGCGCCCGCTTCACCTTGGCCGCGCCGCTGCCGCTCGCTGTGAGCTCGAGCTCCGCGCTCCCTGGGGGCAGTCCCGCCACGTGCACGGTGAGGCCGGCCCGGTCGATGACCCGCTGGGGATCGAGCGTGCAGGCGAAGGCGGTCGCGAAGACGGCGAGGGCGAGGGAGCGTCGCATCACCACACCACCACGATCTGGACCCCGCGGTCCGGGAGGAAGGCGACCGACGCCGAGGCTCGCGAGTCGCCGCGCCACAGGAGCAGCCCGCCCACCGCGCCCGTCGTCACTGCGCCGGCGAGCAACAGGTTCGTCGCCAGCCGCCAGTCTTCGATGGCCTTCACCTGCTTCGGGTCGTAGGTGCCCTGGGCGGCGAAGCGGGTGAGGAAGTCGTCGTAGCCACCGCGGGTCTGCACCGCCGCCACGCCGGAGGCCACGCCGAGCGCCGCCGCGACGATGAGCGACGCCCAGCCAGCCTTCTTCAGCGCGAAGCCGGTGGCGGGGGCGCGCACCTCGGTGCGCAAGAGCCCGGCGTCACCGAAGGCGTCGCCCGGCGGGGGCAGGGCGCCCAGGCCCGGCTCGCGGGCCACGTAGCCGCGCAAGAAGCCTTTGCCGTAGGCGACCGCGAACAGGCCTTTCCGTTGCGCGTCCTCCACCGCGCCGCGAGCGCTGGCCCGCGCCTCGCCGAAGCTCTTCGCGCTCAAGACCGCCACGCCCTCCGCGCCGCCCTCGGCCCGGGCCTCGGCGCCGTCGTGCTCGACGAAGTAGTCGGAGAGGCCGACCAGGCGCAGCCGCACCGGCTCCTCGCCCGAGGCGTGGAAGTCGGCGTAGCGGGCGCCGCGGGCGTCCTCGACGTGGAAGCGCCCCTTGAGCTCGGCCGGCACCTCGAGGTAGCGGCGCCGGCCGCGGCGCAGGTCCATCAGCGGGCTCGCCAGGTCCACCGCCGGCGGGTGGGCGAACACCTCGACGCGGGCGCGCGGGTCGACCAGGCCGTCGTTGGCGGCGGCGGCGAAGGCGGCCACCTCCGCGTAGCGGATGAGCCCATCGCCGTCGGCGTCGGCGGCGCCGAGCAGCGCCGAGCGCACCTCGTGGGAGAAGACGCCGGCCTCCAGCGCCGACCACTCGTGGGTGTCGACCTCCTTCGAGCCGGAGACGAGCACGCCCACCTCCGGGTGGCCCTCGAGCGAGTCCCGGTCGAGGAAGGCCTTCAGCGCCGCCTTCTCCGCCTCCGTCGCCGGCCCGCCGCGGCGCGCGACCACCAGGTAGGCGTCGCAGGCGTCGATGATGACGTGCTTCACCCGCGCGGGGACCTTGTCGAGCACCAGGGAGAAGAGCTCGCGGCGCAGGAGCTTCCCGTCGACCAGGTTGAGGTAGCCCTCGCCCTCGGGGGTCACCGCGCCGTGGCCGGCGTAGATGAAGACGAGCTCGGTCGGGCGCCCGGCGCTCGCGGCCTCTTTGAGCCTTCGGGCCGCGTCGGCGACCGCCTCCTCGAGGGCGGCGCGGGTGGGCGGGCGCGCCAGCGAGGTCGCCTGCGGGTGGCGCCTTTGGCTGTCCTCGTCGAGCACCGCGAGCAGCGAGGCGTGCGCCACCGTCTCGGAGAAGAGCTCGAAGTAGCGCGCGGCGTCGTCGTCCGCGTACTTGAGCGGCGCCACGCCGGGATCGCGGCTGGTGTTGAGGCCGACCACCAAGGCCACCGTGTACGGGGCGGCGGCGGGCGGCGCGGCCGGCAACGCGGCGAGGAGCGCCGACAGGGTGAGGGCGGCGCCCGTCATCGCGGCGCCTCGGCGGTTCGGCCCCGGTCGGCCCGTTTGCGCGGAGAGGGTCGACCGAAGTGGCGGCTCTGTTCCAGGCGGTGGCCGCGTGAATCGATCGAGCGACCCTCCCGTTCAGGGTGAGCGAAGTCGAACCCTGCCGACTGTAGGGCCCAGAAGTGTGGAGCTGAGTTCGGCACCCTTCGACTCCGCTCAGGGCGAACGAGGGGCCGACGCGAGTGATTACCGTCATGAACGAAGTCGCCACTTCGATCCACGCTCTCAGTGCGAACGGCAGGTCGAGCGAGCCGGCACTCTTCGACGAGCGCGGGGTGAAGACAGGGCCTCATCGCGGATCGAGCTCCACCGTCACGGGAACGAGGCCCGCCGCGCACGAGCCCTTCGCGCAGGCGCTCGCCGCTTCGCCCAAGACCGGTGCTTCCCCGAACACGGCCACCGCGCGCGCCCCCGGCCGCCACGAGGCCGCCACCGAGAGCTCCACGTCGCCGGTCGTCGGAGCCAGCGCGCCCGCCGCGCCCTCCAGCACCACCTCCTCGCGGCCCTCGGCCGCCACCACCACCGCCACCGCCGCCTTCCCGCGCGCTCGCACCGAGAACACCACCCGGTCGCCCTCCCGGCAGGCGCCCGGCCCGGGCTCCACGATGACTGGCCGCCCGGCCTCGTCCCGCGTGCAGAGCGCGCGAAGGAGAGGCTGCTCGGCGCCTCTCACGCCGCCGCGCCGCGCGAAGCCGTCGTCCAGCGGCTGCTGCCGCGGCACCAGCACCAGCATCACCAGCGCCGCCGCCACCGCCAGCCCCAGGCCCACCGCCGGCCAGCGCCACCACGCGCGCGGCGCCTGGGGCAGCTCGGGCGCGAAGAGCCACAGCTCCTCCTCGCACAGCTCGTCCGGCCGGCCGTGCATCGCCCGCAGCGCCCGCACCGTTTCATCGAAGCCGGCCCGGCACTCCGCGCACCCGGCGAGGTGCTCGCGCAACGCCTTCCGCCGCTCGTCGGCCAGCCCGCCCTCGAACCACGCCTGCACGTCCTGCCGCGCGCGCTGGTGGTTCATGTCCCTTCCTCCGGCGCCTGGGCCGCGAGCCCCTGGGGCTTCTGCGCGGCGTGGTCGAGATAGCCCTTGGCCTTCAGGTGGGTGAACAGCGACGCGCGCAGGTTCGCCTCGGCGCGCCGCACCTGAATCCGGGTGAGCCCCAGGGCCTTGGCGGCCGCGTCCTGGGTGAGCCCCTGCTCGAAGCGCGCCTGGTAGATGGCCTGCTCCCGCTCCGGGCGGCCGCGCACGAAGTCCTGGGTGAGGCGCAAGAGCTCGCTGGCCTCGGCGTGCTCGTGGGGGCTCTGTGCCTTCTCTCCCCCGTCGCCCACCGCGCTGGCCAGCTCCTCCGGCGGCGCCGGCTCCTCGCGCACCCGAAGCTCGTTGAGCAGGTAGTTCCTCGCGATGGTCGACAGGTAGGCCGCGTAGGGCGACAGGCCGTCGTAGGCCAGCCGCGCCCGCTCGGAGAAGGCCCGGGTGAAGACCTCCTGCACCACCGCGCCCACCTCGAAGGGCGAGCTCACCCGCACCCGCCCGCCCCCGCCCGACAGCCCCGACGCCACGCGCTTGGAGAGGGGGGGCGCGTAGTGCCGGTACACCGCCTCCATCGCCGTCCGGTCTCCTCTGCGAAACGCGTCGAGGAGGGAGCGGTCGGTGGTGAGCAGGCTCACGACGCGCTGCCTCCCCGGTGCACGGAAGAAGAGCGTGCGCGCGGCGAGGGGCGTGGGCCGGGGGGTCGCGAGCTCCATCGGCGCGTCGACGACATCCGCGGGCTTGTGGCCCATTCGAATCACCGAGTCAAACCCGCGGAGCGTCTTGCCGCGCGCTCAGTTGGCCGTGCCGGACAGGCCCAGCGCCGATGGCAGCGGCGCGCACCGCACCGCCGACGTGCTCAAGGCCACCGACGCCGACCGGCTGCCCAGACCCTGGGCCAGGGGCGGGGAGAAGGTGGCCGTCTCGGTGGCGCCTCCGCCCGCGCTCGCGGTGCCGCTGGTCGGCGTCACCGAGAAGTTGTTGGCGTTCGTCCCACCGACCGTCAGCGTGTACGCCGCCGAGAGGTTGCCCGCGTTGCTCACCACGAAGCTCTTGCTCTGCGACTGCGCGGGGTGCGCGGTGAAGGCGAGGCTCGTCGGGTTGAAGCTCAAGATGGCGCCCTGGGCCGTCTCGTGGAGCGCCACGGTGTGCGTCTCGTTCACCGTGGCGTTGGTGGCCGCGATGGTGAGGGTGTCGGCGAAGGCGTCGGGCGCGACGCTGGAGGTGGAGGGAATCGCCTTGGGCGTGACGGTGACGGTGACCGTGGCGCCCGCCGCGACGGTGGCCGGGCCGCTCACCGTGTAGGGCGAGGCGGCGCCGCCCGCCAGCGTGTAGGCGAGGCTCATGGACGAAGCCGCCGAGCTCGTCACCGCGACCGTCTTTGCCGCCGCGGTGGTGCCGCAGTCCACCAGGCCGTTGGCGCCGAAGGTGAGGCTCGAGGCCGACACCGCCACCAGCGAGGCCGTGGTGCCCGTGCCGGAGAGCGACATCGAGGTGAGCGGCAGGGGCTGGCAGAGTACCGTGCTGGGCGCGCTCACCGTGGCGGTGTCGCTGTAGGGCTGGGCCGCGGTGGGCGCGAACTGCGCGGTGGGCGACGACGAGGTGCCACCGGCCACCACCAGCGCCGACGGCATGGTGAAGACGGCGTTGGTGGGCTGGAACTTGAGCGTGCCCGCGGCGTTGCCGGAGTTCGTCACCGAGTACTGGAAGCCGCCGGTCTGCCCGACCACCACCGTGCCGAAGGCGATGCTCCCCGTCGAGACGCTGAAGATGGAGCCCTGCGCCGTCTGCCGCAGCGGGATGAGGTGCGGCGAGTCGCCGGCCACGGTCGAGCTCACGCTGAGCGTGTCGCCGAAGAGGTTGTCGGTGGTGGGCGTGGTCTGCGGAATCGCCTTCGGGGTGACGGTGACGGTCAGCGTGCCGCCTTGGGCCGCCACCAGGCCCGAGGCCGGGTTCATGGCGAAGGTGAAGGGCGAGCCGCCGTCGAGCCCGAGGGAGGCGCTCACGGTGTAGTCCTGGTTGCCGGAGTTGGTGAAGACGACGTTCTTCGGCGCCGCGGTCGAGCCGCAGTTCACCTTGCCGAAGTCGAGCGCCACCGGCGAGTAGCTCACCGAGCCGTTGGTGCCGATGCCCGAGAGCGTCAGCGCCGAGGGCAGGGGCGCGCAGAGCACGTCACCCGAGGACACCGTGGGGGTGGCGGTGTCGCTCGCTTGCGTCACCGAGAGGCCCGGGGCGAAGGTGGCGGTGGCGGAGAGGCTCTGGCCGGCCGCGACCAGGGTGGGCCCCGCGGGGGTGGCGCTGAACTTGGCGTTGGTGAGGGAGAAGGCGACGTGGGCGTCGCCGGTGCCGGTGTTGACCAGGGAGAAGGGCGCCGAGGCGGTGGTGTTCACCGGCACGCCGCCGAAGTCCACGGTGCCCGGCGAGAAGGAGAGCACCGCGCCCTGGGCCGTCTGGTGCAGGGTGACCGCGTGCGGGCTGTCCCCCGGCACGTCGGTGGAGACGGTGAAGACGTCGCCGAAGAAGTCGAGGCTGGTGGGCGCGGTGGCGGGGATGGCGGTGGTGGTGAGGGTCAGCGTCGCCTGGCCGCCGTTGGCCGGCACGGTGCCGCTCTGGGGGGTGACGGTGAAGGGCGAGGCCAGGCCGCGGGCGAGCTGGCCGGTCCAGGAGAAGGGCGCGTTGCCGGAGTTGGTGATGGTGAAGCTCAGCGCGTTGGCCTGGGTGCCGCAGGGGACGAGACCGCCGGCGCCGAAGGACACGTCGGTGGGCAGGGCCACCACGCCCGAGGCGCCGCGGCCGGTGAGGCGCAACGAGGGCGCCGCGCCGCCGCAGAGCGCGCCGGTCACCTGCACCGCCGCCGAGGTGTCGCCGGGGGCGATGCCGGTCGGGGTGAAGGAGGCCTTGAGGCCGGAAAGCGACGCGCCGGGCGCGACCGACGTCGCCGAAGGAGCGCCGGTCCAGCTCACGCCGAACTGCGCGTCCGCGGGCGCGGCGACCACCACCGAGACCGCCGCGTTGCCGGTGTTGGTGAGGGTGAGGTCGACGGTGGGCGCGGCGGTGCCCACGGGGATGATGCCGAAGGTGGCGGTGGAGGGGCTCAGGGTGAGCGTGCCGCCCGAGGCGGTGACCTTCAGCGGCACCGACACCGAGGCGTGGGCCTCGTCGTTGGTGCTGACGGTGAGGGTGCCGGTGTGGAGGCTCCCGGCGGCGGCCGAGCCGGAGATGGCCGGCGGGGTGATGGTGAGGGTGGCCTGGGCTCCGGCGGCGACGGTGCCGCTCGCCGCGTCGAGGGTGAAGGCCTCACCGCTGACGGCGGCGGTCCAGGTGAGCGCCCCGCTGCCCTGGTTCGACAGCGTCAGGGTCTTGGAGGCCGCCGCCAGGCCGCCGCAGTCGCCGGGGCCGAAGTCGAGCGCGCCCGAGGCGATGACCGCGAAGGGCGAGCCGCTCCCCGCGTCCCCGGCGTTCGAGCCGCCGTCCTCCTGGCTCCCCGCGTCGTCGATGACGATGGCCGGCGGTTCGGAGCAGGCGGCGAGAAAGCAGCACGTGAAGAGGGCGGCGAGGGGACGGCATGGCAGACGAGTCATGTGCGCTCCAGGGCGGGAGGTGAGGCGGGGGCCCGGCGCGCCCCGCGTCGTTCCAGACACGCAAGGCCAGGCGATTGGATCGCGAGCCTGTTTCCACGCCGAAATCGGCCGGTTGCGCGCGCCGGCGGGACTGTTAGGTGCAGTGCGCATGCGCTCTCGACTCGTCGCCGTGCTGGCTCTCGCGCTCTCGCTGTTCTCGGGTTGTGGGCTGGCGGAGTTCGACCTCACCCAGAAGGGCACCGCGACGATTCCCGGCGCGACCCTGCTCGGTCAGCTGTTGCAGACCTTCCCCGCGTCGCAAGGGTTGACCAGCTTCGACGTCTCGCAGACGCAGGAGTTTCAGAACCAGCACACCGAGAAGAAGTACGTGAAGAAGGCCACCCTGAAGGCGTTCACCCTGCACCTCACCTCGCCGTCCGATCAGGACTTCTCCTTCCTCGACTCGCTGCAGTTCTTCGCCGAGGGGGGCGGCCTGAGGACGCGGGTGGCGCACGCGGAGAACATCGCCTCCCAGGGCCCCAAGGCGCCGAACCCGACGCTGGTGCTCACGCTCGATCCGGTAGACCTGGCCCCGGTGGTGAAGGCCGACACCATGAGCATCACCACCGAGGTGACGGGGCGGCAGCCGGTGAAGGACACCACGCTGGAGATCTCCCTCACCCTGCACCTGGCCGTCGGCCCCTGACGCTCCGGCGAGAGCTGAATCCAAATTCCCCGAGCGTCGCTCCAACCCCGGTCATGACCGCCGCCATCGCCGACGTCTCCGCCGCCGAATTCCCCGCCCGCGTGCTCGAGCGCTCGAGGTCCGTGCCCGTGGTGGTCGACTTCTGGGCCGAGTGGTGCGCGCCCTGCCGCATGCTGGGGCCGACGCTGGAGCGCGAGGTCTCCGCCCTGAACGGCCGGGTGGAGCTCGCCAAGGTGGACGTCGACGCGAACCAGGCCCTCGCCGGTGAGTTCGAGATTCAGGGCATCCCCGCGGTGAAGGCCTTCCGCGAGGGGAAGGTGGTGGCCGAGTTCACCGGCGCCCGCGACGCCGGCTTCGTGCGGCGCTGGCTCTCGGACCTGGCGCCCTCCGACGCCTTCCGCGCGCTGGAAGCCGCCACCACCGAAGAGGCGCTGACCGCGCTGCTCTCGGACCCGGAGGTGGGCGACGCGGCGGCCCTGAAGCTCGCGGGAGCGAAGCTCGAGGCCAACGACGCCGAGGGCGCGCTGAAGGCGCTCGCGCCGGTGACGCTGGGCCGGCCGCTGTTCGCCCAGGCGGAGGCGCTCAGGCAGCGGGCTACGCTCGCGCTCGACGCCGCGCGCTTCGGCGGCGAGGAGAAGGCGCGGGCGGCGCTCTCGGCCAACGACGGCGATCTCGACGCCCGCTGGGCCCTGGCGGCGGCGCTGGTCGCCACGGGCCGGCACGAGGAGGCGCTGGAGCAGTACCTCGAGCTGGTGCGCCGGAGCCGCGCCTTCAAGGACGACGGCGCGCGCAAGGCCATCCTCGGGCTCTTCGAGTCGCTCGGGGCGGCGAACCCGCTGGTGCCGATGTTCCGGCGCCGGCTGCAGATCGTGCTGTAGCGCGCGCTCCGAAGATTCGTCACCTCCCGGCTCTCCACCGTTCAGCCCGAGCGACGTCGAGGGCCCGCTGGTCTCGCGGTTCTGGGCACGCGTGGGCGACCCGTCGGAGCGCGCCCTACTGGCAGCAGAGCACTCCGCCGCCGTCGGCGCCGGGCTTGGTCACCACCAGCGCCTCGTCGAAGCCGTTGCTGCCGATGAAGGTCCACGGCGCGGTGAGCGAGGCCCCCAGATTTCCGGAGAAGACCGCCAGGGGGCAGCTGTTCGCGGGCGGCGTCCCCAGCGTGCCGCAGCCGAAGATGTCGTTCGTCCCGGTGCCATCGCACAGGCCGCTGCCCGACCCCGAGGTGGCCTGCGCGAAGAAGGCGCTCGTGGCCGGCGGGAGGCCGGCCACCGCTCCGCTGCAGCCGCCCCGGGCCAGCACCTCGGTGACCGTGCACAGGCGCCAGCCCGCGCTGCACAGGTCGACCGCCGCGCAGCCAGTGCCGGTGGGGTTGGCGCTGGAGTTGCCCGAGAGGTGCGCGCACGCCGACGCCGTCGGTAGCCCCGCCACCGTCCAGCCACCGGAGCAGGAGGCGATGGTGGGGTAGCTCGCCTGCGGCGCGAAGCCCTCGCGTGTGCCGTCGGCGCAGCCGGTGGGCACGCAGGCGGCGTTGAAGCAGGTCAGGGGCGCGGTGCACTGGCTCGGGCTGGTGCACGGCCCGCAGGCGCCGCTCACGCACGCTTGCCCCGCCGCGCACTGGGCGTTGGCGGCGCAGGGTCCGCAGACGCCGCTCACGCAGGCCTTCCCCGAGGCGCACTGCGCGGTGCTGGTGCACGGGCCACAGGCGCCGCTCACGCAGGCCAGCGGCGCGGTGCACTGAGGGGTGCTGGTGCAGGCCACGCACGCGCCGCCGACGCACGCCTTCCCGCCGGAGCACTCCGCGTTGCCGGCGCAGGGGCCGCAGCGGCCGGCGGTGCAGATCTGGCCTGGGTCGCACTGCGTCGCCGAGGTGCACGCCTGGCAGGCGCCGCCCACGCACGCCTGGCCGCTCGCGCACGAGGCGTTGCCGACGCAGCTCCCGCAGGCGCCCGCCACGCAGCCTCTCCCCGGGAGGCACTCGGCGC
>JBBIOE010000243.1:0-10962 GCA_037443525.1 Archangiaceae bacterium
AAGAGGTGGGCCAGGACTTCGAGGTGACCCGCGAGCGCATCCGCCAGATCGAGGCCAAGGCCTTGAGGAAGCTGCGCCACCCGTCGCGCTCGAAGCGGCTGCGCAGCTTCGTCGAGAGCTGAAGCGCGGAGGTCCTCACCCCTCTGGCTGCACCACCAAGGCCTGCTTCGGGCCCTCGGGGGCGTTCGCCCTCGGGCGCGAGGCGGCGAGGTGGCGGCACCGCCCCAGCAGCTGATCGGCGAGCTTGGGCGCGGCCTTGGCGACGAGGCTCTCGTGCATCTGGCGGCGCCGCTCGTCGATGGACAGCGCCGAGGTGCTCTCGCGCCCGTGCACCCGCTCGTTGACGGTGAAGAGGATGGTGCCGGTCTTCACGTCGTAGAGCGTCGCCTCCAGCACGCCGGCGGTGTCGATGGTGGTGCCCGGCAGGGCGAGGCCGATGACGGTCGCGTAGGCGATGGCCAGGGCGTTGGCGGAGACGGCGTCGTTGAAGCGGTGCCGGTAGAGCACCAGGTACTCGGCGCGGTAGCGGGCGGCGAGCTCGCGCAGGCCGGGCAGGCCGCGCTCGGTGGGCCACTCGGTCGAGACCTCGCTGGAGAGCTCGAACAGGCCGCTCGTCTCCATGGCCTCGGCGAGGACGGCCGGGGCGCCCTCCACCGGGAGGTCGTCGTCGAGCTCGTAGCGGGTGGCGACGGGCACCACGCCCACGCGCGCGCCCTCCTCGAGGAAGACCGGGGCCGCGAGGATCTCCTTGAGCTCGGCCTCGCCGAGGGCGCTGCGATCGCGCGCGAAGTGGTTCTCGGTGAGCGGCGGCGGTGAGACCGGCGCGGCGTCGAAGGTGAGCGCGGCCATCGAGGGGGCCGAGGCGCGGGCGGCCGCGCAGCCGGAGCCGAGGGTGGCGAGGAGCAGGAGAAGGAGGGTTCGGTTCATGGCGTTTCCTTTCGGTGAGGTGCTGCCAGAATGACGGAGGAGCCCCCTCCCCCGCCGCACCGCGCGTCCACCGAAGCGTCATGGAATCGGCATGAAGAAGAAGAAGGTCCCGACGGAGTTCGAGGCGCGCGTGGCCCAGGCGGTACGGGCGATTCCGCGCGGGCAGACCGCGAGCTACTCGCAGGTCGCGCTGATGGCCGGCAAGCCGGGCGCGGCGCGGGCGGTGGTGCGGGCGATGCACGCGGTGGACGGCATTCCGTGGTGGCGGGTGACGAAGGCCGGGGGCGTCTTGGCGAAGGAGGTCGCCGCGGAGCAGGCCCGGCACCTCGAGCGTGAAGGGGTCGAGATCGCCGGGCGTCGCGTCGTCTGCACCTGAGACGCGCCGCGCCCGTGAGGCCGGCCGCGCTGGATTGCGCTGCCCTTCTGGACGGTTACCCATAACGCGTGATCCCGCTGAGCGACGACAACCCGACCCGCCGATTCCCGGTCGTCACAGTCGGGCTGCTCGTGGCGCTCGGCGCGGTGTGGGTGCTCGTGCAAGGCGCGGGGCTCGACGCCCAGGCGCTCGTCGCCTCGGTCTGCAACCTGGGGCTGGTGCCCGGTGAGCTGACCCAGCGGGCGACGCTCGGCCTCGCGGTGCCGATGGGCGCCGGCACCTATTGCGTCGTCGACCAGGAGCCCATCAACTGGCTCACTCCGCTCACCTCGATGTTCCTCCACGGGAGCTGGGGCCACCTGCTGGGCAACGGCCTCTTCCTCTGGGTCTTCGGCAACAACGTCGAGGACGCGATGGGCCGCGCGCGCTTCGGCGTCTTCTATCTGCTGACGGGCTTCCTGGCGGCGGCGGCGCAGGTGCTCATCGCTCCGGGCTCTCCGGTGCCGATGGTCGGCGCGTCGGGCGCCATCTCCGGCGTGCTCGGCGCGTACCTCGTGCTCTACCCGCAGGCCCGGGTGAACATGCTCTTCTTCTTCGGGTTCTTCATTCGCGTGATCCCGATCCCCGCGTGGCTGGTGCTGCTCTACTGGTTCGGCCTGCAGGTGCTCACCGGGCTGCCCTCGCTCTTGTCGGCCACCCACGGCGTCAGCGGCGGAGTCGCGGTCTGGGCCCACGTCGGCGGCTTCGTCGCGGGGCTCTTGCTCGTGAAGCTGTTCGAGAACAAGGCGCTGGTGGCCTGGCACCGGACGCACGGGGCGAGGGTCCGCCGGCAGTCGTGGCTGGACGCGTGAGCCGTCAGGCCTTGGGCGGAGCCTTCTTCTTCGGCCGGAACACCTCTTCGAGGGACTTGAGCGAGAAGAGCTGGCGCTCGACGCCCAGCGCCGCCGCCCGCTCGCCGACCTGGCCGAGCACCGCGTCGCGCTCCTCCTTCGAGCCCGCCTGCAGCTGAGACATCACCAGCTCGAGCAGGAGGCGGTTCTTCTGGTTCTGGCGCCAGATGAGGAAGATGACCACGGTGCCGAGGACGGAGGCGAAGACGATGCTCTCGGTGGCGTTGCGCTGGACGAAGCTGAGCTCCTCGTGCGCCTTCACCCGGATCTCTTCGCTGGCCACCACCACCTCCTTCATCGCGGTGGCGACGATCATCTTCACGTGCTCGTCGTCGCCGGTGAGGACGCGGTTACGGACGAGCTCGCCTTGATCCGCGGCGGTCTTGCCCAGCGAGACGAGGATCTCGTTGAGGCGCGCCTGGTTCTTGAGGCTCAGCACCTCGTTCTCCAAGCCGAGCCCGGCCTCGCGGAGGATGCCGCGCGAGGTGAGCTTCGTCTGGGCGTCGAGCTGCTTGAGCAGAGCACCCAGCGTCTCCTGGAGCTGCGCTTCGGTTGCCTTTCCGACCAGCTGTTCACGGACCCCGGGCAGCTCGGCCTCGACCCCCCTCCCCGCGGCCTTGACCGCGGCGGTGACGGCCGAGTCGGCGGCGGCGGCGAGCTGCGCGTTGGTGGCGTCGTTGAGGAGATCGGTGCGGACACTCTTGCCCGCGGTGGCGACCAGCGCATTCACGGTCTTCGGACCGTCGGCGTTCACCGAGTTGAGCAGGCCCTTGCCGAGGCCTTGGCCGAGATCGTCGCCGATGTTCTTGAACGTGCCGGCGCAGCCCATGAGCACCACGGACGCGGTCAGGCACAGGCGGAGGCAGGCGAAGCGAGGGGACACGCCCTCGAACTTTCGGGGCGATCGAGCGGCCACGCAATTCCACGAACGGAGTGGGTCCACCAGGATTCGAACCTGGAACCAGTCAGTTATGAGCCCGGGTTCGTACGCATGGCAGGGCTTCACCTCGGCTCTGACGCGCTCGCTTCCCTCGGGAATTGCTGAGGTCGGCGGGGAGGCGCGCTTGGCAGGCGTTGGCAGGGACCCCACCGTTTCGACCCCGCATGGTGCGCCCGTGGTGCGGCATCTGGTGCGGCTCCTGAAGGTGCGCCAGGTCGCGGAGGCCCTGTCAGTCTGCACCGCGACCGTCCGGGATGCTCGACAGGGGCGAACTGGAGCGCGTGTGGGTCGCGTCCCGTCCGCGAGCTGTTGCCGGACGATTCGAGCGAGCGGAAGCGCGACGCGGCTCGCTGAGGTACTTTCACGGGGGATAGGCCGACGGGCAGACCGGCCGGTTTCCTCGCCGACCTGCCCCGACTTCTTCGAGGCCGCGTGAGGACGCGGAAATTGGCTAGGCCACGTCTACCGACTGGTCCGCCGCGCGTTCGGTAGCTCGACGCCTCAGGGTTAGCCACGAGCACCCCGAATCTCGGGGGCGAAAGTTCGCACTTTGCTCGGGGCGCGCACCATGTCGCTCCCGTGGCGGCCGTCGGATTCTGCGCGGGAGAGCGACACCACTCTGGACCCCAATCTCGCCGGGGTCATCGAAGAGGCGAGGAGGCGCGTCGGTCGCATGAAGCACCGGCTCGAACACCAGGGCGCGTCAGGAGCGAGTGCTACCGTCTTGGAGCGGGGGAGTTCAGCGTCTAGGGCCATAGACACATGGGCATGCGGGGAGGCATCATGAAGGCCAAGGAGCTGCTTAGGATGCTCAGGCGCCTTGGATGTGCGGAAATCCGGCAGAAGGGCTCGCACGTGCGCGTTCGGTGTGGCGTGTGCCTGACGACCGTTCCCGTTCACGCGGGCGAAGACCTTGGCCCCGGCCTCCTGCGCGCCATCGAGCCGGACCTTGAGCCGTGCCTCGGGAAGGGCTGGCTGAAGCGATGAAGCGCTACGTCGTCGAGTACGAACGGGATTCGGAGCGATGGTGGGTCGCCTCCGTCCGTGGCGTGTCGGGCGTTCACACCCAGGGGCGTTCCATTGAGGAGGCCCGCCGCCGCGTTCGGGAGGCCCTCGCACTCAGCGTCGGCGACGAGGTGGCCGAGACTGCGGAGCTCGTCGACCGGGTGAAGCTGCCCGCCGACGCCAAGCGGAAGGTGGCCGCGCTCAAGCGCGCACTGGCTCAAGAGGCCAAGGCCCGCGCCCGCGCCCGGAGGGCCGCCCGCTCCGCCACGCTCGCTCTCACCGAGGGCTTGCACCTCTCCCGGCGCGATGCGGCCGAGCTGACCGGCTACTCGTTCCAACGAATCCAGCAACTCGTCGAGGGGAGCTCGTAGCAAAGACCTGCGCTTCCGCAGTGATGGCTCGTCGGTGTTGAGGTGGAAGGAGGTCGCCGCCGTTGGAAGTCGTTCTTGAACCCGACGCGAACGCCGAGCTCAACGCGGCAGCGGTGGCCTACGCGCGTGAGGACGAAGGGCGAGCCCTGCGATTCCTACGAGCGGTCTCCGCGCGGTTGGCGACGCTCGAACGCACGCCGTACCTCGGAGCGCCCAGGCCCGGACTCGAAGGTGTACGGCGCGTCGCCGTCGCTCGATTTCCGTATTGGGTCATCTACGTCGTCGGCGAGAACGACATGGTGAACGTCCTGGCCGTGGCGCACATGAAGCGACGGCCCGGCTACTGGCGGACGCGCCTCCCGTGACGCTTGACCTTGCCTTCGGCCGCCTGAAGCGCCTCGCGCCAGGGAATGCTCCGCGTCTTCCCTGTTTGGAGCTCGGCAAGGCGGCGGCGAATCTCGATCGTCCACGCGGCCTCGACCTCTTCGGGCGAAGACAGGCTGTCGAGTACCTCGCCGAGCAGTTCCACGCGCTCCGCCTTTGGCAGTTCGAGGACCTGAGCGAGAAGAACCTTGAGGTGCGCGGTCACGAGGCGATGGTACTCGGCACCCCAAGTCGTTTGCTACCGAGCGCAACCAGACGAGTGGGCCCACCAGGATTCGAACCTGGAACCAAGCGGTTATGAGCCGCCAGCTCTGCCGTTGAGCTATGAGCCCCGACGGGCGCGACCGTACCACAACCCTTCGTGGCCCTCGCTGCATGGAACGCACGCTCCAGGTCAAAGCAGCTGACGGCTTCGAGCTCGCCACCACCGTGTTCGGCGACGGAACCGAGCGCCCGCTGGTCCTCGTCAACGCGGCGATGGGCGTGACGCAGCCCTACTACCGGCGCTTCGCTCAGTGGCTCTCCAAGCGCGGCCATCGCGTCGTCACCTATGACTATCGCGGCTTGGGGCGTTCGCGCCCGCGCTCGCTGCGCGGCTTCCACGCCCGCATGCGCGACTTCGGCCAGCTCGACTTCGAGGGACTCTTACGCTTCGCCGAGAAGGAGGCGCGCGGGCGCCCCATCGCCGTCGTCGGCCACAGCCTCGGGGGCCAGGTGCTCGGCATGGCACAGAGCAACCAGCTCGTCTCCCGCGCCGTCACCGTCGCCACCTGCGCCGGCACGTGGTGGATGTACCCGCCGGGGCACCGGGCACGCATGGCGCTGCTCTGGCACGCGATGCCGCTGTTGGCGAAGCCCTTCGGCTACCTGCCTGGCCGCCTCGGCACCGGCGCCGACCTGCCGCTCGGCGTCGCCGAGGAGTGGGCCCGCTGGGGTCGCCTGCGGAACTACTTCCTCGACGACGGCATCCGCCGCGACGGCTTCGCTCGGCTCGCGATTCCCATTCGCGCCTACAGCTTCACCGACGACACCTACGCTCCCAAGGTCGCCGTCGACTGGCTGCACGCGCTCTTCACCAGCGCCCGGCTCGATCGACGCCACGTCGACCCGGCCCAACTCGGCCTCGCGGAGGTCGGCCACTTCGGCTTCTTCCGCCCGTTCTCCCGCGCCACGCTGTGGGCCGAGGCCGCGGAAGCCCTGGCCTGAGTCTCACGCCGGCGGCTTCTTCCGAGCTCGCTCCACGAGCGCCGCGAAGCCCGGTCGTGCCCGCAGCGGCGCGAGATCCTCGTCCGCCTCGAGGTGCGTGGCGTCGGCGTAGCCGGCGTCGACCGCCCGCGTCGCCCACCCGAGGCCTTCGTCGAGCCGTCCGAGCCGAGCCAGGCAACACGCCGCGTTCACCGCCGCCACGCGATCGCCGAAGCGCTCGAACAGCAGCCCGCAGACCGTGAGCGACGCCTCGAACTGCTTCGCGTGGAAGAGCTGCGCGCTGGCCTCGTGCACGGCCGTCGGCGTCGACGTCTCGCCCTCGCACAGCGAGCGGCAGAGCGCCACCGCCCGCTCCGGGTGCCCCTGGGCGATGAGCGCCTCGAACAGCACCCGCAGGGTGCCCGCGTCGGCCCTGAGCTCCGTCAGCCGCGGCTCGAGCAACGCGACCACCCCCGCCCAGTCGCGCTCCGCCGTGGCCACCCGCACCACGAGCTCGAGCGACGGTTGGGCCAGGGTCATCTCGGCCAAGGCCTGGCGCGCGCCCACCAGGTCGCCTCGGTAGACGCGGGCCCAGGCGACGAACTCCTGCAGCGTGCCGCGCGCCCAGGAGTCGGTCGTCCTTGCCAGCTCCAGCACCGCGAGCCGCTCGCCTTCGGCCGGCGTCTCCGAAGTGATGGCGCGCCAGATCTCCGCGAAGCGCTGGTGACGCCGCGCCGCCGAGAAGCGCTGCCACCCGTTCACGATGCCCATGACGCCGAAGTACCCGAGCATCATCTGCTGGCGCGACGCGGCGAAGAGGGTGACGAGCGCGCCGGCCACCATGCTCACCACCGAGACGATGCGCGGCCGCTCCTTCCCCGTCACGCGCAGGAGCCCGGCCTCGAGCAGGAGCCCGCCGTCCCACGGCAGCACCGGCAACAGGTTGATGAGCGACCACCCGACGTTCACGAAGATCGCCTGGAACAGCGCCCACGCCGCGACACCCGCCGGCTCGAGCGGCGGCAGCAACGCCCTCGCCAGCAAGAGGGCTCCGCCCACCAAGAGCCCCACCACCGGCCCCGCCGCCGTCACCACCATCTGCCTTCCCGCCGTCGGCTGCGCGCCCGCCGGGAAGTGCGTGAGGCCCCCGAGCATGTGCAGCTCGATCGACGGCGCGTACCCAAATGCCCGCATCGCCAGCGCGTGCCCGAGCTCATGCGCGAGCACCGAGGCGAGCACCACCGCGCCCCAGGCCAGGCCACGCTCCATGCCGCTGGAGGCGCTGCCCAACAGCGGGATCAAGAAGAACCCCGGCCGGATGAGCACGGGAATGCCCCCAAGCCGGAACGCCAGGCCCTGCACCTCGCCACCACCGCTCGCCGGGGCCTGCTCGGGTTCCCCCATAGGGAGCACCGTACCCCCATTCCTGCCCCACCGCGCGCCGACGGGCGCTATCCTCCGCCCTTCACCCGAGGGAGCCCCATGACCTTGAGCCCCGTCGCCAACCCGCTCCGTGTCGGCCTGACTGGAGAGCGGCTCCCCGAGTCGTGCGCGCTGGTGATCTTCGGCGCCTCCGGCGATCTCACCAAGCGCAAGCTCCTGCCCGCGCTGTACACGCTCGCGGTGGAGCGCGCCCTGCCCGCCTCCTTCGCCATCGTGGGCTACGGCCGCCACCCGGGCACCGACGCCTCGTTCCGCGAGGAGATGCGCGAGGCCTGCGAGAAGTTCGCGCGGCACCGCCCGCTCGATCCGCAGGTCTGGGAGCCGTTCGCGCGTGGCCTCTTCTACCAGCAGGGCAGCTACGAGAGCCCCGCCGACTACGCCGCGCTGAAGGCCCGGCTCGACGCGATCGATCTCGAACGCGGCATTCCCAAGAACCGCATCTTCTACCTGGCGACGCCGCCTTCGACCTTCCCGGTGGCCATCGCGCACCTCGGCGCCGCGGGCCTGGTGGACACGAGCGCCTCCCCACCCTTCACCCGCGTCATCATCGAGAAGCCGTTCGGCACCGATCTCGAGAGCGCACGCGCGCTCAACCGCGAGGTGCTCTCGGTGCTCTCCGAAGCCGAGGTGTACCGAATCGATCACTACCTCGGCAAAGAGACCGTGCAGAACCTGATGGTCTTGCGCTTCGCCAACGGCCTCTTCGAGCCCTTGTGGAACAGCCGCTACGTGGATCACGTGCAGATCACCGGCGCCGAAAGCCTGGGCATCGAGGGCCGCGGCGGTTACTTCGAGCAGGCCGGCATCCTGCGCGACATGGTGCAGAACCACCTCTTCCAGGTCCTCGCCATCACCGCGATGGAGCCGCCGGTCACCATGCACGCCGACGACCTGCGCGACGAGAAGGTCAAGGTCCTGAAGGCGCTCAGGCCGATTCCCGAGGGGCGCTTCGACGAGTTCGTGGTGCGAGGGCAGTACCGCGCGGGCACCGTGGCCGGGAAGCGGCTGCCGAGCTACCGCGACGAGCCAGGCGTGGCCAAGGACTCCCAGCGCGAGACCTACGTGGCGCTCAAGATCCTCATCGACAACTGGCGCTGGGCCGGCGTGCCCTTCTACCTGCGCTCGGCGAAGGCCATGCCGAAGAAGGTCACCGAGGTGGCCCTGGTGTTCCGCGAGGCGCCGCTGCGGCTGTTCGGCGAGCGGAAGATGCCGCAGGGCTCGGCCAACGTGCTCGCGATTCGCATTCAGCCCGACGAGGGCGTCAGCTTGCGCTTCGGCGCCAAGGTGCCGGGCACGGCGCTCGACATCCAGCCGGTGAACATGGAGTTCCGCTACGGCACGTCCTTCGGCGCCGAGCCGCCCGAGGCCTACGAGCGGCTCCTGCTCGACTGCATCGTGGGCGACCAGGCGCTCTTCACCCGCGGCGACGAGGTCGAGGCCTCGTGGAAGTGGATCTCGCGCATTCACCAGTTCTGGGCGGGCACCAGCTCCAGCGTGGCGAGCTACGAGGCGGGGACCTGGGGCCCGGAGGAGGCCGACCGCCTCCTGCTCCGCGACGGCCACGCCTGGAGACGGCCGTGAGCGAGCTGGAGCGCTTCACCGGCGGCCACGCCATCGGCGTCGACGTCTCGGGCATCGAGCGCGATCTCGCCGCCCTGTGGCGCAAGGCCTCGACGCACGACGCCTCGGTCACCCGCGCCTGCTCGTGGAACCTGGTCGCCCACGCCACCAGCGCCGGGGAGCTCGAGCGGGTGCGGTTCCTCGCCGACGCCCTGGTGGAGGCGGTGCCCACGCGCACCCTGTACCTCTCGTATCGCGCCAGCGAGCCCGGCCCGGAGATCGAGGCGTCGGTCACCGCGAACTGCCGGAAGCTCCCCGGCGGAGGGAAGACCGTCTGCACCGAGGAGATCAGCATCGAGGCGCGCGGAAAGGGCGCCGATCACCTGCCCTCGTTGTTGCGCGCGTTGCTGGTGCCGGACCTCCCCACGGCGCTCCTGTGGGCCGGCCTGCCGCCCACCGGGCACACCACCACCGAGCTGGTGCCGGGCGTGGACCGCGTGGTGCTCGACAGCGCGGCGGCCGACGAGCGCGAGGGCCTGGGCCGAATTCTACAGCTGGCTCTCGGCAAGCGCGGGCCGGCGCTGGTCGATCTGAACTGGCTCCGGCTCTCTCCGCTGCGCTCGGTGCTGGCGAGCGCCTTCGACCCGCCGGTGGACGCGGGCATCGCCTTCCGGCTGGCCAAGATCCGCCTGGCGGTGGCACCGCGTGCGTTCCCGGCGGCCCGGCTCCTCATCGGGTGGCTGGCTTCGCGGCTGGGGCTGGGGAACCCGGAGGCCATTCCCGGCCGAGGCTGGTCGCTCGAGCGCCAGGGCGGCCGGGTCATCGTCGAGCTCGAGACGGCGGAGACGGCGCTCTCGTGCGGCGTCGCCTCGGTGGCCTTCGAGAGCGAGCGCGGCGAGGTGGTGTGCGTCGCGCTGACCGGCACCGGCCTCGACGTCAAAGGGCCGAACACGTGCTTCCAGACCTCCGCGCACGAGCGCAGCGACGGCGAGCTGATCGTCGCCGCGCTCGGAGCGCAGGGCGTGGACTCGCTGTACGACGCGGCGCTGCGGCGCGCGGCGGAGCTGGAGCGGGCATGAGCCCACCCCTTCCGCCCGAGCCTCGTCGAGGGCCCGCCCGGCCGAACGCGGCGCGAGCACGAGGGCCGCTCGCGCGACTTCGCTCGACGCGAGCGGCGGCCCGGACGCGCCGGTGGGGAGTGGCCGCATGAGCATCATCGTCCGCGCCGACGCGCAGGCCCTGGCCGAGACCTTCGCCGAGCACTTCGAGGCCGCGGCCAAGGACGCCATCGCCGCGCGGGGCACCTTCACCTGCGCGCTCACCGGAGGCTCGGCCGCCCGGGAGCTCTACCCGCGGCTGGTGGAGGCCGACGTCGACTGGACCCGGGTGCAGCTGTACTTCGGCGACGAGCGGGCGGTGCCGCCCTGGCACCGGGAGAGCAACTTCTTCCTGGCCGAGTCCACCTTCCTCGTCCCGGCCGGAGTCCCGCCCGGCAACGTGCACCGCATGGAGGCCGAGCGCGGGCTGGAGAAGGCCGCGCGCGACTACGAGGCCCAGCTCCCGGCGCTCGACCTGGTGCACCTGGGCGTGGGCCCCGATGGCCACGTCTGCTCGCTCTTCCCCGGCCACCCGCTCCTCGAAGAGCGCGTCGGCAGGGTGGGCGCCCTCGACGACGCCCCCAAGCCGCCGCGCGCCCGCCTGACGCTGACCCTGCCCGCGCTGGCCGAGGCGGGCGCGCTCTGGTTCCTGGTGCTGGGGGCGGCGAAGGCGGAGGCCGCCCGCGCCGCGCTCACCGACGTCGCCTCGACGCTTCCCGCCGCGCGCGCCCACCGCGCCGCTCACCAGTCCCGCTGGTACCTCGACGCGGCCGCCGCGGCCCCG
>JBBIOE010000244.1:0-10944 GCA_037443525.1 Archangiaceae bacterium
GTGGTGGCGCTGGCCGCGGGGGCGGTGCTGCTCGCGAACGGGCTCGCCGCGCGCGCCGACGCCACGCGCACCGAGCTCGTCGGCGGCACCTTGCGCTCGCCCCTCAAGGCCTCGGAGGCCCTCTCCAAGGCCAACACCGCCAACCTCGACCTGGGCCTCGCCGGAGGCGCCGGCGCCGTCGCGCTGGGCCTCGGCGCCGCGGCCCTCCTCACCTGGTGACTCGATGACGCGCTGGAGACTCTTCGCCGTGCTGGCGCTGGCCGGGTGCACCGGCCTCGATCCGACCGTGCTCTACCAGTGCGAGACGGGGAACACCTGCCTCCAGGCCGGCTACAGCTGCTGGAGCGACGGCCTCTGCCACCCGAGCCTCGAGCCGCCGCGCGTGGACGCGGGCGCCGACGCGGGCGGGCTCGATGGCGGCGCCGACGACGCGGGTCTCGACGCCGGCGCGCTGGACGGCGGTGCGCTCCCCGACGGCGGCACTCCCTGCGTCCCCGCCACCGTCTGTCCCGCGGGCGTGGCCTGCGGCTTCGTCGACGCCGGCTGCGGCCTCGAGCTCCACTGCGGCCGGTGCGGCCCGGGCCTGGAGTGCGGCGTCGCCACGCCGAACGCCTGCGCGACGCCGCGCGTGTGCGGCCGCAACGGCTGGTGCTTCGAGAACCCGCTCCCCCAGGGCCACACCATCCGCGGCGCGTACTCCGCCGACGAGCGTCACACCTGGTGGGTGGGCGACGACGCGACGGTGCTCTTCTGGGACGGGGAGCGGCACCGCGCCCTCGATCTGCCGGTCGGCGAGAGCGTCGACTTCTTCGGCGTCCACGGCACGTCGGCCTCCAACGTCTTCGTCGTCGGCACCCAGGGCACGGTGGTGCACTGGGACGGCGCGAGCTGGACGGTGGAGACGGTGCCCGGCGCGCCCAAGCCCGACCTGCGCGCGGTCTTCGTGGCGCCGAGCGGCGTGGCGGTGGCCGTAGGCACGGGCTCGACGCTGCTCAGGCGCGCCACGCCCTCGGCGGCGACCTGGACGGCCAACGCCGTCAGCGGCACCTTCACCTTCGACGACGTCACCCTCGCCGCCGACGGCCGCTTCACCGCGGTGGGGAAGCCGGGCGGCGTGGTGGTGCGCGAGCAGTCGCCGGGGAGCTCGAGCTGGATGGCCATCGCCGGCCCGCCGCTCCTCGAGGCCCGCTCGGTGTGGAGCGCGCCCGACGGCGGCCTCTTCGTCGCCGGCGCCAGCGACGGCGGCGGCGGCGTGTTCGGCTCGGTGCAGAGGCGCGCCGCCTCCGGCGCCTGGAGCTCGGTCTTCGACGCGCCGGGCGCGCTCAACGTGGTGCGCGGCCGAAGCGCCGACGACTTCTTCGCCGCCGGCGAGGGCGGCGCCTTCGCGCGGGTCGCGGGCGGCACGCCGTCGGTCTCCCTGGCCGGCGACACCTGGAGCGCCCTGGCGCTCTTCTCCGGCTCGGCCATGACCGAGGGCGCGGGTGGCCAGGTGGGCCGAGCGCTCGACGCCGCGGGGAGCCTGGAGCTGCTCTCCTCGGGCTCCCGCGACGACCTGAACGCCCTGTGCGGCGACGTCTCGGTGAACGTGCTGCGCGCGCCGGCGACGTCGAACAAGGGCTGCACCGGCCCGTCCTGTCTCGCCCGCTTCTACGAGCGCGCGCGGGACGGAGGCACCCTCTGGGCTCCGGCGGAGTTCACCATGGCCGACACCGGTGCGCTGGTGGCCTGCCAGCAGAAGCTCAACTTCAGCTGGATGGTCGGCGACGGCACCCGCTACGCCCACTACGTCACCGGCCCCAACTTCTGGCAGGTGGAGAACCTCGCCTCCCAGGGCCTGCCGGCGGCGAGCTACTCGGCGGTGTGGGCCGAGAGCTTCGCCAACCTCTACTTCGCCGGCCCGAGCCAGCCGGCGGGGGGCACCTTCGTCGCCTGGGCCCACGGCACGCCGGTCTCTCCGGTCTTCACCGCCCTGCCCTACGACGGAGGCGGAGAGGTCACCACCACCGTCGGCGGAGACGGGGTCGACACCTTCGCGCTGGGCACCAAGGGGCTCGCGCTCCAGCTGCAGCCCGACGGCGGCTTCGCGCCGCCCTCGAAGCTCGGGATGATGGACTTCACCTGTGCCTCGGGCGCCACCCTCGCCGACGGCGGCACCGTCTTCGTCGCGGCGGGCAAGTTCGGCAGCGTGTGGCGCAAGGCGAATGGCGGGGCCTTCACCGAAATAGGCCCGGCGCCGGCGAGCTTCACCGCGGCCTGGGTGTCTTCTGAAGGCGACGCCTACCTCGTCGGTACCGACGTCCAGTCCGGCCGCACGCAGGCCCGCGTCTACCGCCGCCTGTCGAAAGGCGTGCTCCAGCCGGTGACGCTGGTGGGGCAGTTCACGCCCAGCGGCGTGTTCGGCGCGAGCCAGGCCGACGGCGGCACCCGGCTGTGGGTCGTCGGCCCCGGCGGGGTCATTCTGCGCAAGGACTTCTGAGGCGCGTCCCCGGGTCAGGACACCCTGACCAACTCGGACGAGGCCTTCGACGCGTCGCCGTTGGGCGCCGACGAGAGCTCAGAACGCGCCCGACGGCAGCGGCACCTCGCCCGTGCCGAGCCGCGCCGCGTTGCCCACGAAGAGAGTGTCCTCGGTGACGAGCACGTCGGTGGACCCCACCGCCGCGGGCAGCGCCTGGACCTCGCTGATGGCCGAGCCGCCCTGCGCGTGGAGCGCCACCGCGTTGTCGCGCAGGTCGGAGTGCGCCACCGTCGCCGAGGAGGCGGAGACGGCCAGGCCGACCTGCGCGGCGTGGGTGATGAAGACGTCGGTGAAGCCGGCCCGCGCGCCCACCAGCACGCCCGCGCCCCAGCCGAAGGTGCCGCTCTTCTCCAGCGGCAGGGTGTCCGCGATGGTGGTGCTGACGAGCTCGGCGCGGCTGCCGGGCTGCGCCACCATCACCGCCACGTCGCGGTTGCGGAGCAAGAGCGTGTCCTCGAGCGAGAGGAAGCCGCCCTCCTGCACGTTGAAGCCGCGGCCGTGGAGGCCGTCGCCGTTGCTCATCGTGTCCCGCACCACCGAGCGGACGAAGCGGGCCTGGGTGCCTTCCTCGCGGACCACCACCGCCACCTCGCGCGTGGCGACGATGGCGCTCTCGGTCACCGTCACCGGCCCCCCGCCGCCCAGTTCGAGCCCGCGACCGAAGCTGCCGTCGAGGTAGCCCGCGCTCCAGCCGACGACGGCGCGGGTGAGGGAGACGGCGCCGGCGGGGTCGGTGCCCGCGACGCCGCGGGAGGTGAGCAGCCCGTCGCCCGCGCAGCCGGTGACGGCGCTGTCGGTGAGCTCGAGCGTGGCGGGGCCTCCGAGCTCGAGGCCGGCGCCGTTGTTGAGGGCGCCCTGCCTGGTGATGTCGGCGACCAACGAGCGGGTGAGCGTCACGCTGGCGCCCTGATCGAACAGCTGCAGCCCGACGCCCGCGCAGCGCACCGCGGCGGTGTTGGTGAAGGTGAGCGTGCCCCGGTCCTGCACCGAGGCGCAGGAGGTGGGCTCGCCGTTGGGGAAGGGGTGGCTGCCGTAGACCACCGAGTCCAAGAGCGTGAGCGTGGCGCCCCCGGCGGAGACCAGGCTCGCGCCGTTGGCCCAGCGAATCGACGCCCGGGTGAGATCGATGCGCGCCGCGCCCTGCGCCATCACGTTGCGCCCGAAGTACTCGGTGTACTGGCCGAGGACGACGCCCACCGCGCGGGGCAGGGAGTCGCGCACCACCGTGTCGGTCACCGTCACCGTGGTGGGCGCGCTCGCCGACTGGCTGTCGGCGTAGAGGCCGTTCTCCACGTTCAGCGCGAGGAGCGAGCGGGAGATGGTGGCGGTGGGGCCGCCACTCACCACCACCCCGATGCCGTTGGTGCCGTCGCCGCGCGGGCGGGTCTCGGTGACGACCACCCGCTCGAGCGCGCCGGTGGTGCCCTGGTCCTGGAAGACCACGCCGGCCTGGCGGCTGCGCGTCACCTCGACGTCGGTGGCGGTGAGGTGCGCCTGCTGGTGGCCGAAGAGCCCGTAGCCCCAGCTGCCGGCGGAGCTGGGGAGCGTGTCGCGGATGACCGAGCGCTCCACGGTGAGGGTGCCGCCTTTGGCGGTGAGGCCGCTGATGAGGTTCTTGTCCACCACCACGTCCTGGAAGACGGCGCTGCCGGTGGCCTGCACCAGGGCGCCGTTGAAGTGGTTGGTGATGGTGAGGCGGCGCACCACCACCGGGCCGCCGGTGATGGTGAGCGCCGGCCTCATGGGCGCGCCGGCCTCTTCGAGGAAGACCTTCTCGGCGCAGCGGCCCACCAGCGTCACCGCGTGGTCCACCACCAGGTCGTCGGGGTAGCGGCCGGCCTCCAGGGCGATGACCGAGCCCGGGGGCGCGGCGGAGAGCGCACCGGCGAGGGTGGCGAAGTGGGTGGCGTCGAGCTGCGCGGGAGTGAAGCGCGGGTCCACGAAGTGGGTGGCGTCAGCGGGGAACGGCGCGGCGCAGTCGCCGATGGGCTGGCAGCTCGTCTGGCCCAGCGAGGCGCGGGTGGCGCCGGTGCAGCCGGCGTCGGGGAGCACCTCCACGCAGCCCCAGCCGTCGGGCGCGGCCACGAAGCCCTCGGCGCAGCTGGTGGGCCCCACCGGCTCGCAGGTGGTGGAGCCGAGCTTGGGGCGCTTCCCCGGGCCGCAGGTCTCGTCGGGCAGCACCGCGTCGCAGGCCCGCCCGGTCACCGCCGGGACGAAGCCCTCGGGACAGTGGCGCACCCGCTCATCCACCGGCAGGAAGCCGTCGTCGAAGCCGCTCGCCGGCCGGCAGGCCACCGCCGCGCCGCACACCACCAGGGGCCACCACCACGCCGTCCGCATCGGACGGGCAGTCTACTCACGAGTCAGGCGTCGAGCGGGTCGCAGTTCGCGGTGACCGTCAGAACGCGCCAGGAGGGAGCGGCACCTCTCCCGTGCCGAGCCGCGCCGCGTTGTCCAGGAAGATGGTGTCCTCGGTGACGAGCACGTCGGTGGGCCCCACCACCGCCGGCAGCGCCTGGACCTCGCTGATGACCGAGCCGTCCTGAGCGTGCAGCGCCACCGCGTTGTCGCGCAGGTCGGAGTGCGCCACCGTGGCTTCCGACGCCGACACCACGATTCCCACCTGCGCGGCGTGGGTGATGAAGACGTCGGCGAAGCCGGCCTGCGCCCCCAACAGCACGCCCGCGCCCCAGCCGAAGGTGCCGCTCTGCTCCACTGGCAGGGTGTCCGCGATGGTGGTGCCGACCAGCTCGGCGCGGCTGCCGGGCTGCGCCACCATCACCGCCACGTCGCGGTTGCGGAGCAAGAGCGTGTCCTCGAGCGAGAGGAAGCCGCCCTCCTGCACGTTGAAGGCGCGGCCGTGGAGGCCGTCGCCGTTGCTCATCGTGTCCCGCACCACCGAGCGGACGAAGCGGACCTGCGTGTCCGCTTCTCGCACCACCACCGCCAGCTCGCGCGAGTAGACCACCGCGCTCTCGGTCACCGTGACGGAGCCGCCGCTGCCCAGGTCGAGCCCGCGGCCGAAGCTGCCGTCGGCGTTGCTGCTGCTGTAGCCGACGACGCTGCGGGTGAGGGTGACGGCGCCCGCGGGCTCGGTGCCGGACACGGACGAGGAGGTGAACACTCCCTCGCCCTCGCAGCCGGTGACGGCGCTGTCGACGAGGTCGAGCGTGGCGAGGCCGACGAGCTCGAGGCCGGCCGCGACGTTGTCCGCGCCCTGCTGGGTGATGTCCGCGACCAGCGAGCGGGTGAGGGTCGCGCTGGCGCCCTGACCGACCACCTGCAGCCCCGCCCCCGCGCAGCGCACCGCGGCGCTGTTGGTGAAGGTGAGCGTCCCCTGGTTCAGCACCGCGGCGCAGAGGGTGCCGTCGCCGCTGGGGGAGGGGTGACTCCCGGTGACCACCGAGTCGGTGAGCGTGAGGGTGGCGCCCCGGGCGGAGACTACGCTCGCGCCATTGGACCAACGAATCGACGCCCGGGTGAGGTCGATGCGCGCCGCGCCCTGCGCCATCACGTTGCGCCCGAAGTACTCGGTGGACTGGCCGAGGACGACGCCCACCGCACGGGGCAAGGAGTCGCGCACCACCGTGTCCGTCACCGTCACCGTGGTGGGCGCGCTCCCGGGCTTGCTGCCGGCGTAGAGCCCCTCCTCGACGTTCAGCGCGAGGAGCGAGCGGGAGATGATGACGGTTGCGCCGGCGCGCGCCACCACCCCGATGCCGTAGAGGCCGTCGCCTCGCGCGCGGGTCTCGGTGACGACCACGCGCTCCAGCGCGCCGGTGGTGTCCTGGTCCTGGAGGACCACGCCGCTCTCGTGGCTGCGCGTCACCTCGACGTCGGTGGCGGTGACGTGCGCCTGCGCCCCGCCGAAGAGCCCATAACCAAACTTGCCGTTGGGGTCGGGGAACGTGTCGCGGATGACCGAGCGCTCCACGGAGAGCGTGCCGCCCTGGGCCCGGAGTCCCTCGGCGAAGTTCCGCTCCACCACCACGTCCTGGAAGTCGGCGCTGCCGGTGGCCTGCACCAGGGCGCCGTTGAAGTGGTTGGTGATGGTGAGGCGGCGCACCACCACCGGGCCGCCGGTGATGACCAGCGCCGGCCTCATGGGCGTGCCGGCCTCCTCGAGGAAGACCTTCTCGGCGCAGCGGCCCACCAGCGTCACCGCGTGGTCCACCACCAGGTCGTCGGGGTAGCGGCCGGCCTCCAGGGCGATGACCGAGCCCGGGGGCGCGGCGGAGAGCGCGCTGGCGAGGGTGGCGAAGTGGGTCGCGTCGAGCTGCGCTTGGGTGAAGCGCGGGTCCACGAAGTGGGTGACGTCAGCGGGGAACGGCGCGGCGCAGTCGCCGATGGGCTGGCAGCTCGTCTGGCCGGGGAGCACCTCCACGCAGCCCCAGCCGTCGGGCGCGGCCACGAAGCCCTCGGCGCAGCTGGTGGGCCCCACCGGCTCGCAGGTGGTGGAGCCGAGCTTGGGGCGCTTCCCCGGGCCGCAGGGCCCGTCGGGCAGCACCGCGTCGCAGGCCCGCCCGGTCACCGCCGGGACGAAGCCCTCGGGGCAGTGGCGCACCCGCTCGTCCACCGGCAGGAAGCCGTCGTCGAGGCCGCTCGCCGGCCGGCAGGCCACCGCCGCGCCGCACACCACCAGGGACCACCACCACGCCGTCCGCATCGGACGGGCAGTGTGGCACGCGGCTGGAACGGGTTGCACTTCGCGGTGGCCGTGCGAACCTGTCGCTCCGAGAGACTTTCATCATGGGCATCGACAAGGACAAGGCCGCGCGCAGCGTGGTGCGGGTCATCGACTTCACCGGTCGCAGCATGGGCCTGGGCGTCTTCGTCGACCCCTCGCTGGTGGTGACGACCTCGCACAGCCTGCCGCGCGAGGGCGGGCGCATCACCCTGCCGAACCCGGAGTCCGGCCCCGGCGAGATGCTGCCGGTCATCATCGGCGGGCTCTCGGAGAAGTCGCGGGTGCACACGGTGGTGACCAGCGTCGAGCCGTGCGTCGACGTGGCCTGCCTGTCGGACCGCACCTGGCGCGGCGCGGCGCTGCCGGACGCGGGCCTCCAGAAGTTCACCCAGTTCGCCAAGGAGCACGAGCCCGCCACGCTCCGGCCCGCCGCCATCCCCTCGGGGAAGAAGGTGAAGCCGGTGAAGGCGCACCTGCTCACCCAGGGCGCGCGCTGGCTCGAGGGCTCGCTCGACGGCACCACCCTCACCGTGACGCCAGCCGAGGCGGTGAACGGCAGCGCCAGCGGCCCGGTCTTCGACGACGCGGGGCGGCTGGTGGGGCTGGTCACCTTCGGCGGCGTGGGCGAGAAGGGCGGCACGGTGGCGGTGCTGACGCAGGTGCTGCCCGCCTGGGTGCTCAGCCGGGTGCGCAAGTCGGCCAAGGCGTCGAAGTAGCCGCGCGCGCTGGCGTTCGAATCATGCGGTGAAGAAGAGCAACCGGCGTGCCCGGCCGAGGGGGCGTTGCGTCCACCGTGGGGCCTTCGTACGAAGGGGCCCTCTCCGTCCCGCGAGGCTCACATGACTGCTCTGCCCCCCGTCTCCTCGTCGCGCGTCATCGCAGATCTGCAGGACCTCAAGGCCCTCACCTCCACCGAGAAGGGCGCGCAGCGGGTGGCGTGGGGCCCGGTGTGGCGCGACGCGCGCAAGTGGTTCACCGACACGGTGAAGAAGGACCTGGGGCTGGAGCCGAAGGTCGACACCGCGGGGAACCTGTGGGTGACGCTGCCCGGCGCATCGAAGGAGAGCATCGTGATGGGCAGCCACCTCGACTCGGTGCCGAGCGGCGGCTGGCTCGACGGCGCGCTGGGGGTGGTGGCGGGCATCGAGGTGCTGCGGCGCCACCAGGCCGGAGGCACGCCGCCGGTGACGCTGCACCTGGTCGACTGGGCCGACGAGGAGGGCGCGCGCTTCGGGCGCAGCCTCTGCGGCTCGGCGGCGTCGGCGGGCCGGTTGGAGCCCGAGAAGGAGCTCGCGCACCTGGTGGACCGCAGCGGGGTGAAGCTACCCGACGCGCTGCGGGAGAACGGCGTCTTCCTGGACACGATGATGCAGGCGGCCGAGTACTTCCGCGGCCTCGACCCCAAGGCCTACCTCGAGCTGCACATCGAGCAGGGGCCGGTGCTGGAGTCCTTGAAGAAGCCGACCGGCGTGGTGCTCGGCACCATGGGCGTGGAGCGGTACATGGTGTCGTTCAAGGGCCAGGCGGCGCACGCGGGCGCGACGCCGATTCCCCTGCGCCAGGACGCCTTCCTCGCCGCGGCGGAGTTCGCGCTCGCCTGCCGCGACATCGGCACGAAGTTCTCGGGCCCGACGCCGAAGACGCGGGTGGTGGCGACCTGCGGGGTGGTGAACGTGGGGCCGAACTTCGTCACCGCCATCCCCGGCCGCGCGGAGATCTCCATCGACCTGCGCGCCCTCGACGCGAAGGTCTTGGCGAAGATGCTCGCCGCCACCGAGAAGGCGGCCCGAGCGGCGGCGAAGAAGAACCGCGTGACGATGACGATGAGCCCCTTGCTGCGCATCGACCCGAGGCCCTTCGACGAGACCCTGCTCGGCTTCACCCGCGAGGCGGTGAAGGCCACGACGGGTCAGGCGACCGAGCTGCCCTCGGGCCCCCTGCACGACGCGTCGGAGATGGCCGCGGTGCTGCCGACGGTGATGATCTTCGCCCAGTCGTCGCCGGGCATCTCGCACTGCAAGGAAGAGGACACGCCGATTCCGCACCTCGACAAGTCGATTCGCTCGTTCCTCTCGCTGGCGGAGCGCACCGTGGAGCACGTGGCGGCCAAGGGCGCGTTCGGAGCGAAGGCGAAGGCGGCGAAACCCACGAAGGTCGCGAAGGCGAAGGGCAAGGCGAAGCGGCGCGCGGCGGCGTGAACGAGTGCCACACCCACTTCGAGGGCTTCACGCCGTAGAACCACGCGCGGGAACGTGAGAGACCCCGCGCATGTTCCTGGCCCTCGTCGCCGTGGTGCTCGCCGGCTCCCCTGATGGTGGCGCGTCGCCGGTGCGTACGCCTCTCCCGTCTCTCCTCGAGGACGTCCTCCGCGCTCAGCGCGAGACGCGGAAGGAGCGCAGGACCGAAGAGCTGGCGGCGCTTCGCTCCGCGACCGCGAAGGCGACGGGCGCGGAGCGGCCGCTCCTCGAGCGCATGACGCGACTCCTGGAGCAGGATGAGCCCTTGCCGAACCAGGTCCCCGAGCTCGCCGACATCCTCCGGTCGATGTCGCGGCTGGTCCGCGGGCGCTTCGACGAAGAGCGCGCGGTCGTCGGGGCCTTCCTCTCGTTGCCCTCGCTCGCGAGGAGCGCACGGCTCGACCCGGAGCCGCTGCGGCGCGAGGGGCTGGCCATGACCCAGGACCTGGTGGAGCGCTTCCCGGCCGAGGGCAGGGCCCACGGGCTCCGGGCGTCGGCGATGATGGAGGCGCGAGCCGACGCCAAGGCGGTGCTCGTCGAGCTGCAGCGGTGCGCGCAGCTCGAGCCCTCGGCGTGGTGCTCGCGGAGCGCCGCCGACCTGAAGGCCACCCTCGAGCGCCCACGCTGCAGCGGCTCGGCGCTGAAGGCGGAGCTCCTCGCCACCGGTGCGCAGCAGGAGTGGACGCGGACGCCCGGCGCCACGAAGGGCCAATGGACCGACGTGCGCGAGAACGAGCCTTTCCTACGAAGTGCCGACTTCAGCTCCATCTCGGTCGACGCCGACGGCAACCTGGCGCTCGAGGTCACCGAGGCGGCGAAGGCGCGGCTGGAGAAGGAGACCAGGCGCCTCGTCGGGACGGCGGCGGGCGCGGTCGTGCTCACGCTCGGCGGCGAGGTCCTGCTCAGCGCGCGCGTCCAGGAGCCCATCACCGAAGGCCGCATTCGAGTCTCGCGCGGCCTCGACAGGCCGCCCTTCCGCATCGAGGACCTCTGCAAGACCGTCGAGCGCCCGACCGTTCCGTAGCGCGCCCGGTTCCGCTCGTGTGAGCCTGTCGCGGCATGCGTCTCCTCGTCCCCCGGCTGCGCGTCGGCGGCGAACGAGTCGGGGAACGAGCGCTTCTACCGCTTCCCCCTCGCCCAGCCCGCCACGGTGCGCGCCCACCGGCGCTTCGTGCGTCGAGCGCAACGACACGCAGCTGATCCGCAGCCTCGCTGCGGGAACGTATTGGCTCTCGCTCGACACCTCCGTCGCGGCGGGCGCGCCGAAGGCCGGCGAGTTCCTGCTCGGCGTGATGGCCGAGCCATGAGGAGCGCCCCGCGAGGTGGCACTCCAGCGGACTGAGGTCTGCGCCGACCCGTGGGTCCCGCGAGGGCCGCTTGGCTACGCTGGTGGCCGTGAGCGGTGCGCGCCGCCGGGCTGGGCCATCGACGCGCTGGTCGAGCGCGGCGCTGGCGCTCGTCCTCGCCACCTGCCGCACCGTCCCGGTCCCGCCGCCGGCGCC